>JARFQV010000165.1 GCA_029287615.1 Pseudomonadota bacterium
TCCGCGCTACCCTCGATCTGCTCTCGCGGTGTGGTGAGGCTGCTGAAGAAACTGACGTCATCATCCAGATAATCATATTTCCACTTCCACTGGTAGCCGGTCACCTGAATGGACAGGTCGGCATCCCGGGTATCTTCCAGCGCCAGCAGGACCTTGGTGGCAGGTACAGCCATCCCGACGAGAATCAAAAAGGGGATGGTGGTCCAGATAATCTCGACGGTCGTGCTCTCATGAAAGCTTGCCGGGGTTGCGCCCTTGGACTTGCGGTGCGTCATCAGAGAATAGATGAGGACGGCAAAGACACCGACGCAGACTACGACGCAGATGATAAAGATCAGCATATGCAGGTCATAGACCTTTTCACTGATTTCCGTTGCTCCTCTTGTCAGATTCAACGGGAACTCAGCAAAGGTATTACCCGCCCAGAAGGACAGCAACACGCCCGACAGGACGTGCCTTGGCTTGGTAGAAAACATGCACACTCTCCCTAAAACAATTTATTAATTCTGTGGCTCACGTAGCGCTGGTGTTTGATCAGGTCAAGCCCGGTTTCACGCAGGTTTCCTGTGGATTGACTCTTCGAGCGCCTTGGCCAGTGTCTTGCGTTCCATTTCGTTCAGAAACTGGCCCACTTCCACCCGTTTACCCTGATAACCAATGGCCAGGCAGCTTGGGTACCAGGCAATCCTGGGACGCTCGAGCAGTACCCGTGCCCAGGCCCGTGGAAACTCCCAGCGCTCTCTGGGCTTGTAGCGGCCCTTTTCCACGATGATTGTCTCGGCGCCTAGGGTAACCACCTCCCGATCCTCGCCACGCTGCAGGCTGAGGTACAGCCCTGCGCCCAGGACCAGCAACTCAAGACCCGTGAACGGGAGTACCGGCCAGAAGCCATGCAGGGCGAATATGACCGCCACGGCGGTACATACCACGAATATCGCCGTATAGATATACACCGCACCATGCCAGGTCAACGAGCAGTTTGGCCGAATTACCCAACGACAAACCGGACTCGCCGGATCACACTGCTTTTCAATCACGGCTCATACACTCGCACAGGCAATATACAACCGCCTCCCACGACAGAACGCGAATCCTACTGCATGTCCGCCAAGCCCGCAACCGGGAAGCCCCGGTAAACAGTCATTCCAGTCCCTGCAAACAGGGTCCAGACCAGGGCAGGAATATGCGAAACACCGCAAGAATCAGTTCACTGCTTTCGGGGAAGTCCCGCCAGCAATATTAACCAATTTACCCTCTTCTTTGGCAGCACGCTGCAAAAATAATTCCCTGCCTGGCAGAAAATCCTGCCCCGCGCCAGGCAATCCCGACCCGGCCTGAATTTCATAATTCACTTATTTAAACAGTATGTTAGCAATTTCACTCGAAAACGATCCTGCCACAGATTCAGCATCAGGGCGCTTCAGGGGGGGGATGATAGCCAGCAGAGGTGCAGGAATACGCATCCGCAGGGTATCGATATTCTGCTGCATGCGTTCCGGCTCCGGTGGTATCACATTGGCCACCCAACCTGCCAATGACAGCCCGCCGGACAGGATCGACTCCGTTGTCAGCAGGGCGTGATTCAGGCAACCCAGCCGAACCCCGACCACCAGCACCACAGCAATGCCCAGCCCTCTGGCCAGATCGGCCATGGTCTGATGCTCACTGACGGGAACCCGCCATCCGCCAACACCCTCGATCAGCAGGCAGTCTACCCGCCCGGCCAGTGACCGCGCCTGTTCGGCGAGCGTACCGATGCGAATCGGGTGCCCGACCTCCTGCGCGGCAATGTGCGGCGCGACCGGCGGTGCATAGGCGCAGGGATTCACCGCCTCATAAGTCAGGTCGATGGAGGAATGCCGCTGTAAGGCAAGGGCATCCCCGTTGCGCAAGCCATCTGCAGACCGCTCGCATCCGGAGGCCACCGGTTTCATACCGGCTACCTGGCAACCCATTGATTGCAAACGGTGCATCAGGCCCAGTGTGACAACGGTCTTGCCAACACCGGTATCGGTACCGGTGATGAACAGCATCCCCTTGCAAACCGTTTCCCGTGACTGCGAGCTCATGGCTGCTTGCGGCAGAGCAGCTCCGATACCGGCATCTCCATGGCGGAAGACCTGCCACTCTGTGGCGCCCAGGCATGGCCGTAGACCACTTCGTAGCTCGCCGGCAGGACACCCTCCTGACGATAATTTTCATAGGCCTCGATGACCCTCCGCAGACGCTGGCGCCCCGTCAGCCCCTGCGGCCGGCCACGGGTGACATTGTGTGCACCGATATGCTTGAGATCCATCATCAACCGGCGCGCATCCGCATAGGTCATGGTAATCCGCTCGGCATCCACAACCGGATCGGCCAGCCGCGCCTGTAACAGGGCATCACCAATATCATGCATGTCGACGAATGTATTGACATGCACACAATCATCGGCCCTGGTCCAGCACTCGCGAAGCTCCTGCAGGGTATCGGGTCCGAAAGTGGTAAACATCAATAGCCCCCCGGGCCTTAACACCCGGTGAAATTCACCGAACAGGGTATCCTGAGGCTGACACCACTGGATCATCAGATTGGAAAATATCAGGTCAAAGCTGTTCCCGGCGAAAGGCAGTTGCTCGGCGTCCGCGCAGATACAACGCGGTCTGCGTAACCAGCCACCGCGCCGCCGGGTCCGCTGCAACATGGAATGGGCAATATCCACCGCCACCACCCTGGCCTTGCGGTAGCGCTTCATCAGCCCTGCGGTCATCTTTCCGGTGCCGGCACCCAGATCCAGGATACTGTCTGGCTGCAATCGCACCAGATCAAGGCGCTCCAGTAGCCGCATTCCCACTTCATCCTGTAGTACCGCCGCCTCATCATAAGTGGCTGCCGCGCGCTCGAAGGCACGCCGCGCCTGTTGCTTGTCTATCTGATAGGGATCCTGATTATCCATGGCGTTTCCCGGCAAATTCCCGCTGTTCGAGGAAGGATTGCAACACAGAGACGAATTCATCCGGATGGGAAAGAAAGGGCGCGTGTCCCGCACCACGGATTACGCTGACCACTGCATCCGGCATTTGCCTGGCCGCGGCCCATGCAGCATCAGGCGGGACCAGGGTATCCCGCTCCCCCATGAGAAACAGACAGGGACAGCGAATCTTGCAAAGCTGGCTCACCAGATTCGTGGACGCCAGGACATCCAGGCCATCCCGCAGTGTAGACCGGTCCGGCTCATACAGGGCCAGCTCGCCGCGCAACTGCCTCAATACACCGTTCGCCGGCTCGCTACCCCGTGCCTGCAGGGCGAGAAATCGCTGCAGTGTGGCTCGGTAATCATCCTGCAGCGCGTTGGCAAAGGCCGACAATACCTCCGGTGACATGGCATGACTCCAGCCGTCTCCCTGCACGAACCGGGGGCTGCAGGCCACCGGGACCAGGCCGGAGCAGGATCCGCCGTCCATCAATGCGGCCTGCATTGCGACCAGCCCCCCAAGTGACCAGCCTATCCATACCGCATTGTCCGGTACCGACTCCAGAACCGCCGAGGCAAGCCCCTCCAGGCCAAGACCTGGAGCAACCCTGCTCCGGCCATGCCCGGGCAGATCGATCCGCGTTACCCGGTACCCGCCTGCCAAACCGGGCAACACCGCCCCCCAGACCCCGGAGTGCATGCCCCAGCCATGCAAGAGTACCAGCTCGGGTCCGTTACCGGATGTCTCCGAGTACAGCATCATGCGGACAGGCCCCTTTGCTGACAGGCACCAAATACTGCCTCCAGCAGGCGATCAATATCCTCCTCCCTGTGGTTCGCCGACAGTGTGATGCGCAAACGCGCACTGCCCTCGGGAACCGTCGGTGGCCGAATGGCGGTTATCAGTATCCCGCTTGCCCGCAGGTCCTCGCTGATCGCCAGCGCCCGGTCGGGAGAACCGATGATCAATGGCTGTATGGGCGTTGCCGATTCCGATACCGGCAGGCCCAGATCGTCCGCACCATCCCGGAAACGCTGTATCAGGGCCTGCAGTCGTTCGCGCCGCCATGATTCCTCGACAAGCAGTTTGAGCGCCCTGCGGGTTGCCCACGCGACCGCCGGAGGCGGTGCCGTGGTGTATACATAGGTCCTGGCCTGCTGGATCAGGGTCTCAACCAGATCGGCATCGCCCGCGACAAAGGCGCCAAAGGTACCAATCGCCTTGCCAAGCGTTCCCATCATGACCGGGACCTGCTCCACGCCAAGTCCTTGTTGGGCGGCAGACCCGCGGCCATCCGGCCCGCAGACGCCAAGGCCGTGCGCATCATCCACCACCAGCCAGGCACCATGCCGGGATGCCACGGCAGAAAGCTCGTCCAGGGGCGCCTGATCCCCATCCATACTGAAGATGCCATCTGTCAGAACCAGGTATTCTCCACCGCTGGCCTGCAACAGACGCTTTTCCAGATCGAAGGAGTCCTTATGCCGGTAGCGGACCAGTTTCGCCCGGCTCAGCTGCGCAGCATCCAGCAGTGAGGCATGGTTGGCATAATCCTCGAAAACCCGATCCCCACGCCCGGCGAGGGCCTGGACGATCCCCAGATTGGCCATATAACCGGTTGAGAACAGTACCGCACGGGGCCGCTGCACAAACTCGGCAAGCTCCTCCTCGAGTGCGTGATGGGCTGCGGTATGGCCACTCACCAGGTGCGCCGCGCCGCTGCCAACCCCGAAGCGCTCCGCTCCTTCGCGAAGCGCGGCGACCACTGCCGGGTGGCTGGCCAGACCCAGGTAGTCATTGCTGCAAAAGGCAAGGTAGGACCTGCCATCGATCGTTACGATCGTATCCTGCGGACCCTCGATCGCTATTCGGGTCCGGTACAGGTGCCGTTCCCTGCGCTGTGCCAGTTCCGGGGCCAGGTCCTTCATCAGGCTGACAGAGATCGGTTCAGGCGGAATGAAGACCCAGCCGTTCGAACAAGGCCTGGTCTTCGCGGGTATCCGGGTTCCCTGTGGTCAGCAGCTTTTCCCCATGGAAGATCGAATTCGCGCCCGCAAAAAAACACAACGCCTGCATCTCGTCACTCATGGCCGTGCGGCCAGCCGATAGCCGGACCCAGGAACGCGGCATCATCACCCTGGCCACAGCGATGGTACGCACGAACTCGAGCGCATCCACTTCCGGTGCATCTTCGAGCGGTGTACCCTCAACACTCACCAGTTGATTGACGGGTACACTCTGCGGGTGTTCCGGCAGGTTGGCGAGTTCCCGCAACAGACCGGCACGGTCGGCACGGGATTCGCCCAGGCCGAGAATCCCCCCGCAACAGACGTTGATGCCGTTATCACGGACATGCTCGAGTGTCTCCAGCCTGTCCTGGTAGGTGCGGGTAGTGATGACTTCACCATAAAATTCCGGCGATGTATCCAGATTGTGATTATAGAAGTCCAGGCCTGCCTCTTTGAGCTGCCTGGCCTGATCTGCATCGAGCATACCCAGGGTCGCACAGGTCTCAAGCCCTTCCTGTCGCACCCGTTGCACCATCTCCAGCACCCGCTCGAAGTTCCTGCCGCGCGGATTGCGCCAGGCCGCGCCCATGCAAAACCGGGTGGCGCCTGCCTCGCGTGCCCGGCGTGCGGCTGCTGCCACGTCGTCCACATCCAGCAGCCTTTCCGCATCGACGCCGGTATCGTAGTGCACACTCTGCGGGCAATAGGTACAGTCTTCCGGACAACCACCCGTCTTGATGCTGAGAAGAGTGCTGATCTGGACGGCATTGGGATCGAAGTGCATGCGATGCACCTGATGCGCCTGATAGAGCAGATCATTGAAGGGTAAATCGAACAGTGCGAGAACCTCCCCCTGATCCCAGTCACGACGAAGATCCGGTGATGCTGATTTCTGCAAGCGACTGAACTGGTTACACATGACAATTAACCCGTTAGAATGGTAGAAACAGTACGGACTATGGATGCAACAACCTAACCTGTCAACTGAAAAGGATTTCGATGGTTTACAATCTGGCCGGACGCCTGCTGACCGCATTATTTCCCTCAAGCTGCCGCTTGTGCGCCTCGCCCGGTCAGGGCGATCTCGACCTCTGCCCTGATTGCCTGGCGGACCTGCCCAGGCTGGAAAACGCCTGCCAGCGCTGCGCCAGACCGCTTGCCGCAGATTCAGATCAGTGCATATGCGGCCAGTGCCAGCAGAATCCGCCCCCATTCCAGCGAACCAAGGCAATCTTCCACTATGCCCCGCCAGTCGATTTTCTGGTCCAGCAGCTCAAGTTTCACGCAGACCTGTCCACTGCGCGGCTGCTGGGCTCCCTGCTTGCCAGCCATATTGCTGCCGGTTCCAGCCCGATGCCGGACCTGCTTTTGCCCGTGCCACTGCATCGCTCGCGGCAGGCACAACGGGGCTTTAACCAGGCACTGGAAATTGCCCGAACCACAGGCCGTCGACTGAACATCGCGGTATCGACCCGTCACTGCAGCCGCCTGCGCCCAACGGCCAGCCAGTCACTGTTACCATTAACAGCGCGCAGGACCAATCTGCATGGTGCCTTCCAGGCCAGGCCCCCACTGGGTTCACCTCATGTGGCGATCATAGACGATGTCATGACAACCGGTGAGACCGTCCGTGAACTGGCGCAGGCCCTGCACCAGGCTGGTGCCATCAGGGTAGATGTCTGGGTTGTGGCTCGTGCGGGCTAGGCTGGCCCGGACTGCCCGGGTCTGCTAGGCCTTGGGGCCAAGCAGATAATGGAGCAGAATCCCGCCGAATACGGCAGCACCAAACCAGTTATTGTTCAGGAACGCCCTGAAACAAGCCTCCGGGTCCCGGTCCCATATCAGGTATTGCTGCCACACTGCAAGTCCCGCCGCTACCAGTAGACCGGCATGGTAGTAGTGGCCCAGGCCTGCCTTCTGACCGACCATTATCAAGGCAAACAGCACCATCACCTGGAGTACGGCAATCACTACCCGGTCCGCCTCACCGAACAGTATCGCCGTGGATTTCACACCGATCCTGAGATCATCCTGCCGGTCCACCATGGCGTACATGGTGTCATATGCGGTCGCCCACAATACCGTTGCGGTAAACAGCAACCATGCCAGCGGCGGTACCGTACCGGTTTGCGCGGCAAAAGCCATTGGAACCGCCCAGCCGAAGGCCGCACCCAGGAAGACCTGTGGCAGGTGAGTAACCCTTTTCATGAACGGGTAGCTTGCCGCCAGTACCACTCCAATGATGGATAACAGGATTGTCAACCGGTTCAGCAGCAGCACCAGGGCAAAGGCGGCAAGACACAGGCTTCCAAACAGCACCTGTGCCTCCTGAGAACTAACACGCCCGGACGTCAGGGGCCGCCCCCTGGTTCTCTCAACATGCCGGTCGATGTCGCGGTCCGCAAAATCATTGATGACGCAACCGGCAGATCGCATCAGTACCACACCAATGATAAACACCATCAACACCAGAGGATCCGGCCGTCCCTCCGATGCGATCAATAATGCCCAGAGTGTCGGCCAGAGCAGCAGAAAGATACCGATTGGCCGATCCAGCCGCATCAGGCTGGCATATTCACCCAGACGCTCCTGTATACTCATCTTCATAGTGATCCGTGTTGCCACGCCCCCAGGGACGCGAACTATACATCAGCATAACGCTCGGCATTACCCAGCCATCGCTGTATCAGTGGACGGGCAGCATCGGGATGTCTCTCCAGCAAATGCCGTGAGACATCTTCGACAGCCTCCAGCAGGTGCTCATCACGCAGCAGGTCCGCAATTCGAAAGCGTAACTCACCGGTTTGGCGGGTACCCAGCACATCGCCAGGACCGCGCAGGTCCAGGTCGCACCGGGCAATCTCGAATCCGTCCGTGGTCCTGCGCAAGGTATCCAGCCGTTGCCTTGCCTGTGCCGACAACGGACCCTGGTACATCAACACACAGCTGCCCTGCTGGTCACCCCGGCCGATCCGCCCGCGCAACTGGTGCAGTTGTGAAAGTCCCAGACGCTCTGCATTCTCGATGATCATCAGGTTTGCATTCCGGACATCCACGCCAACCTCGATGACCGTGGTTGCCACCAGCAGATCCAGTACACCGTGCTTGAATGCATCCATCACCTGTTCTTTCTCCCCAGGCTTCAGGCGACCATGCACCAGGCCGATGCGAAGCTCCGGCATCTGACTCGCCAACAGGGCTGCGGTATCGGCAGCGGCCTGGCACTCCAGTACATCAGACTCCTCGATCAGGGTACACACCCAGTAGACCTGACTGCCTCCAGCACAGGCTTGTCGCACCCGGGACATGACCTCTTCGCGCCTCGACTGGTTCAATGCCACTGTTTGCACCGGTTTTCGCCCTGGCGGCAGCTCATCTATCACTGAGGTATCCAGGTCAGCATAGGCAGCCATGGCAAGCGTGCGCGGTATCGGTGTGGCGGTCATGATTAACTGGTGCGGACACTGGTCCGGTTTATTTCCCTTGTCGCGCAGTGCAAGACGCTGATGCACACCAAAGCGATGCTGTTCATCGATGATCACCAGGCCAAGATGATGAAACGCAACCTGATCCTGGAAAAGCGCATGGGTACCGATCACGATTCCTGCCGCGCCGCTGCCGATTGCCTTGAGTGACTCATCACGCTGCGCACCCTTGCATCTGCCTGACAGCCAGACTGGTGCCATGCCAAGCGGTTCCAGCCACTGCCGGAAGCAGGCCATGTGCTGCTCTGCCAGCAGTTCGGTAGGTGCCATCAGTGCTGCCTGAAATCCATTCTCAACGGCCAGCAAGGCCGCACAGGCCGCCACGACTGTCTTGCCGGAACCAACATCTCCCTGCACCAGCCGCAACATCGGTTGGCTTTTGGAAAGATCATCGTGTATTTCCGCGATGACTCGTTGCTGCGCCCCGGTCAGGGTAAAGGGTAGTGACTCAATAAAGTCACGTGCCAGAACATTCCTGCCAGCCAGAACCGGTGCCTGACGGGATCGCGCCTGGTTACGTAGATTGCGCAGGCTCAGGTGATGCGCCAGCAATTCCTCGAATGCCAGGCGTTGTTGTGCGGGATGATGGCCGCGCGCGAGTGAGGCCTGCGGCGCATCCGGAGGTGGCCGGTGCACATAACGCACGGCATCCACCAGTGATGGCATTTCCCTCATTCCGGGCACGGTGTCCGGCAGCCATTCAGGCAATGGCTGTTCTGCCTGTCCCGGTTTCCCGGCAAGGTACTCCAGGGCCTGGTCCGTCAGGGATCGCAGCGTCCCCTGCCGTACTCCCTCGGTTGACGGATAGACCGGTGTCAGGCTTTTGTCCATCATCCCGTGGACTTCTGAATCCGTATACCGGTATTCGGGATGTATCATCTGCAGGCCTTTGGGTGTCTCTCTGACCTCGCCATAACAGCGCACGCCACAACCCTGGGCAAAACCCGAACGCTGGGCGGCATTGAAATGAAAGAAACAAAGCTGCAAGTGCCCCGTCCCGTCGCCGATGGTAACCCGCAGGGTCCGACGTCTCCCGGGACGCACCTCTGTACGCTCGACGCTACCCTCAACCACTGCCTGGTCGCCGCCAGAGAGCGATCCCAGCGATGCGATGCGGGTTCGGTCTTCATAGCGCATGGGTAGGTGGAAAAGGAGGTCCTGCAGGGTACGGATGTCAAGTCTGGCCAGTCTCTCGGCGAGCCTTGGACCGACACCCTGCAGCCTGGTTACCGGGATCCGGTACATGGCTTCTGACAGGTCTTGGTGTCCGGACTGTACCACCAGGCAATTCGTTTCCAGCTGTTGCCCGCGAGGAAATCCGCCCTTCTAACCATCCAGTTCCATGACAGCATCCATTTCCACGAGTGCACCCTTTGGCAAGGCTGCCACTCCAATGGCAGCACGGGCGGGATAAGGTTCGCTGAAATAGTCTGACATCACCTGGTTGACCAGCGGGAAGTGCACCAGGTCCGTGAGATAGATATTCAGTTTCACGACATCGGCCAGGGTACCGCCGGCAGCCGATGCGACCGCCAGCAGATTATCGAACACACGCCTGATCTGCTGATCAACAGAGCCATCGACCAGTTCCATGGTATCCGGCAGCAGCGGTATCTGCCCGGAGAGATAGACTGTCCTGCCTGACCTTACTGCCTGCGAATAGGTACCTATCGCCTGTGGCGCGTTGTCTGTATGGATGATTTCCCGTGACACCAGCATCTCCTTTTCTGTTGTGCTCCGCGGAAGTTTACCGCAAACCGCCCCCCACTCTCAGCCCTTGATCCTGCTAATACGCATCACCGCTGTTATATTGCGGATACGGCGCATGACGTGCGCCAGGTGGCTGCGGTCACGAACCGTAATGGTAAAGTGAAGTGCATTGCTCAACCCGTCCTGTTCCTCGATACTGACATTCACGATATTGGAGTCCGAATCCCCGATTGCCGCGGCCACGATGGCCAGCATCCCTCGCTGGTCCGCGACGTCAACCCGTATCTCGACAGTAAACTCTTCGTCCAGACCCGCCTCCCACTGCACCTCCACCCAGTTGTCCGGAAGGTTACGATGCTCCGCCAGATTCGGGCAATCCGCGGTGTGTATTACCAGACCGCGACCAGCGGTGGCGAAACCGATCACGGAATCGCCCGGTATGGGCCGGCAACACTTTGCAAAGTGCATAACCAGACCTTCTGTGCCCCTGATCACCAGGGGACGGATCTGTTCCGGGCTGGGAACAGGGTGGATAACGCTGTTCAGTGAATTCAGCAGGCGTTTGGCCACCAGGACTGCCATATGCCTCCCCATGCCAATGGCCTCGAGCAAGGTATCCTGAGCTTCGCACCCGCACTCTTGCTCTATGGCCTGCATATTCCTGTCGGGTATATCCCTGACAGACAGGGCATGGGCAGCCAGTTCACGATCCAGCATCCGTCTGCCCAACTCGATTGCCTCCTCTCGCCGAAGGTTTTTCTGGTAATGGCGTATATTCGAACGCGCCTTCGCCGTTACCACAAAATTAAGCCATGCGGGGCTCGGGTGGGCACCAGGCGCGGTAATGACTTCCACCGTCTGCCCGTTTCTCAACTGGGTGCGCAACGGGGCGATCTGCCGGTTTATCTTGACTGCGATGCAGGTATTTCCCACATCGGTATGCACGGCATAGGCAAAATCCACCGCTGTCCCTCCGCGAGGCAGTTTCATGATCTCGCCGGCCGGGGTAAATACATAAATCTCATCCGGGAACAGGTCGATTTTTACATTTTCCAGAAATTCGAGTGAATTACCGGCATTTTTTTGCATATCCAGCAGTTCACGCAGCCACTCCCGCGCCCTGGTCTGCGGATCGGTAGACGACTCCTCTGAGGACTTGTATACCCAGTGTGCGGCAATTCCCGACTCGGCCACCTTGTTCATCTCATCGGTCCGGATCTGCACCTCAATCGGCACGCCATAGGGTCCGAACAGCACCGTGTGCAGGGACTGGTAGCCGTTGGACTTGGGAATCGCGATGTAGTCCTTGAAACGCCCGGGGACCGGCTTGTAGAGGTTATGAACAGCCCCCAGCACCCGGTAGCAGGTATCCACCTTGTCTACAATGATCCGGAACGCATAAACATCGAAAATTTCCGATAATGATATGCTCTTGTCGCGCAGCTTCCGGTACAGGCTGTAGAGGTGCTTTTCACGGCTGAGAATCTCGCCTGACAGGTCTTCCTGGCGCATTCTGCGCTTGATCGACTTTTCGATCTTGTTGAGAACTTCCTTGCGGTGGCCACGCGAGTTGCGCAAGGCCTCTTCCAGTACCCGGTAGCGCAGTGGGTACAAGGCCTTGAAGCCCAGATCCTCCAGTTCCAGCCGGAGAATGTTTATGCCGAGGCGGTTGGCGAGGGGCGCATAGATCTCAAGTGTTTCCCTTGCGATACGACGACGCTTCTCGGGCCGCATCACGCCAAGAGTCCGCATGTTATGCAGCCGGTCAGCCAGCTTGACCAGGATGACGCGTATATCGCGCACCATGGCCAGCATCATCTTGCGAAAATTTTCCGCCTGCGCCTCTGCCTGGGTCTCGAACTCGATCTGGGTGAGTTTGCTTACGCCATCGACCAGTTCCGCCACATCACTACCGAATGCGCGATCCACATGCTCCTTGGCGGTTTGCGTGTCCTCGATGACGTCGTGCAGAATGGCCGCGATGATTGTCTTGTAATCGAGCCTCATCTCCGCGAGAATGCGGGCGGCTGCAACCGGATGGTAGATATAGGGCTCACCAGACAGGCGATGCTGTCCATCATGCGCCTCTGCCCCGAAAAGATAGGCGCGATAGACCTCCCGAACCTGGTCCTCTTCCAGATAAGTCTCCAGCAAGCGGCACAGATCGCTGATCAGAAATCGCGATTCAGTTTCTTGACCGGATTTGAGCTGGGTTGCCATAAGCCCGCCCGCTTGCTGTATGTCCATTGCCTCGTCCCGTGATCACATGATCATAGGACAATTGTGCTTCAGGACAAACACCCTTCAAGGGCAGGAACCCTGATTCTGTGAGCGCGCGCGGGCAGTCAGGTACCCCACGGGAGTGCGCTCAACCCTCCTGTGGTGGTTCGGATACCTGATCTTCGGGACCGGTGACGGCCTCTGTACTGGCGATAGCGGGTTCACTCGCGACAGTGGGTTCAATCGCGGCCGTTTCCTGGTCACCGGATTCAGCCACGGCCTCGTCACCCGCAGCCGGTGGGCTAACCGGTTCGTCCAGAACCTCGGACCCGGTCAGACCTTCTGCGATTTCCCGCAGCGCAACCACCGTGGGTTTGTCATTTTCCCACTCGACCAACGGATCAACCCCATTGGCAATCTGGCGGGCGCGCTTGGTCGCAACGAGAACCAGCTGGAATCGATTGTCTACATTCTCCAGACAATCCTCTACCGTAATACGTGCCATATAGAATCCCGGTATGTACAGAACAGAAGATGGCGGATTCTACCCGATTCATCCCTTTGATGCCAGCAGCGCCGATATGAGTGCCTGCCGGTTTGCCTGCTGAACGGCGGTACGCAGCCGACGGCCCCGTACGATGGCTGCAAGCTCTTCAAGCGCAGGCTGAAATTCATCATTCACCACCAGGTAATCGTATTCACCGTAGTGGCTTATTTCACTCATCGCATCCCGCATTCGCCGGGCGATGACATTATCATCATCCTGACCACGACTCCGCAGGCGTTGCTCGAGGGCGTTTCGGGAAGGTGGGAGTATGAAGATGCTGATTCCATCAGACATGGCCTCACGCACCTGCCGCGCACCCTGCCAGTCAATCTCCAGAATGACATCGATACCCTGCTCGAGCCGTTCCCGAATCGGCGCCGCTGCCGTCCCGTAATAATTGTCGAATACACGGGCATGCTCCAGGAATGCCCCTTCATCAATCATGGCATGGAAGGTGTCCGGATCCGTAAAAAAGTAGTCCTCCCCGTCCACTTCACCCGGTCGTCTGGCGCGAGTGGTGTGCGAAACCGATACGGTAATACGATCATCCACGGATTCCAGCAGCGCCTTTACCAGGCTGGTCTTGCCAGCCCCCGAGGGGGCGGAAATGATATACAGGGTGCCCGAACCCGATGGTGCACTCGTCGGTGGTTTATTCGGCATTCTGAACCTGCTCCCGCATCTGTTCGATCAACACCTTTAGTTCCACCGAAACCCGGGTCGTATCCGCATCCGCAGATTTTGAACCCAGTGTGTTGGCCTCGCGATTGAATTCCTGCATCAGAAAGTCAAGGCGCCGACCGACCGGTTCCGAGATCTCGAGCACTCTGCGAACCTCGGCAATATGCCCATCCAGACGATCAAGCTCTTCATCCACATCCATTTTCTGCGCCAGAAAGACCAGTTCCTGTTCCAGACGCCCCGGATCCAGGGGCTCTTCCAGCCCGGCGAGTCGTGACAGCAGTTTGTCGCGGATACGGGCATGCACTTCCGGCAAACGCTGCCTGACCCGCGAGACCAGCCCGCTCATCACAGTGCAGCGCTGCTCCAGGATCTCCCTGATCTGCCGCCCTTCTCTTTCTCGCATCTCTATCAGTTCGTCCAGTGCAAGGTCCAGCAGGGACAGGGCCAGTTCCATCAGGGGCGCCCTTTCCACCTCCACTTCCCGCACGACCCCTGGCCACCGCAGCACCTCACCGGCATTGATGGGTGCGACATTGCCATGGCGGCCCTCCACGACGCGGCATGCATCCAGGAGTCGCACCAGGTTGTCCTCATCCAGATTGATAGCCGCCTGCAGGTTCGCCGGCAACCGGTAGCGAAGTGCACATTCCACCTTGCCGCGCCCCAGCCTGGCCGTCACCCGCTCCCGAACGGAAGGCTCCAGCATTCGCAGTTCCTCCGGCAGCCGGATAGCAATATCCAGATAGCGGTGATTCAGCGAGCGCATTTCCCAGACCAGAACGCCCTGCGAATTCTCACATTCCTGACGGGCAAAAGCCGTCATACTACGGATCATTTTAAAGTCACCCCGTCAGCGCGCCGATATCAGGCGACATGGTAAGCCTTATCGCCAATTCAGGGAACCGGACTGCCGGCAATCACACCCGGTCCAGGAAAAAGAATACTACATGAAACGGAAGTACGACGGCCTGCCAGCCGGAACAGTGGTTGACCAGTACCGGATCGAGCATATCCTCGGCGGCGGTGGATTTGGTATCGTCTACCTGGCTACTGCCTGTGAGGGCAACCAGCGGGTAGTCGTCAAGGAATACATGCCAGGCAAACTGGCGCGCCGTCTACGGGGAAGTACCATCACTCCCCGGCGGGAAAAAGATGCGGAGCGGTTCAATCGCGGCCGCAAACTGTTTATTCAGGAGGCTCGCACGCTTGCCACCCTGAAGCATCCCAATATTGTGAATGTCACCAATTTCTTCCAGGCCAACGGCACCGTATACATGGTCATGGAATTCCAGCGCGGTGAGAACTTGCAGAACTATCTCCGTTCGCGAGGCGGAAGACGCAGTGAACGATTTCTGCGCACCGTGTTCCCGCCATTGCTGGAAGCGCTGCATTTTATCCACTCGCGCAATATTCTGCATCTGGATATCAAACCGGGCAACATCCATATCCGGCCGGGAGGCAAGCCCCTGTTGCTGGATTTCGGCGCCGTTCACGAGTTTCCGCTGGGCCGCCATCAACAGATCTGTCATATCATCACGCCAGGCTATTCCCCCATCGAACAATACCGTCACGACGGGTATATCGGTCCCTGGACGGATATCTATGCCATCGGCGCTACCATGCGCTCCTGCATCGACGGACGATCTCCGGTCAACGCTGAAACACGTCACGAGAAAGATTCGATGCGACCGGCCAGCGAGGCGTTCAGCAAGCATTACTCTCCGGAAATCCTGCGCGCCATCGACTGGGCCATGGAGGTGGACCCGCTGCTTCGACCGCAAAGCGTACCTGAATTTCTGGACGTCCTGGTTAATAATGACAAGGGCGCCACTGACGAACCGTCCGAACCGGCACAACATAGACAACCAGAAAGCAATCAACGGAATTGAGGCATGTATTACGAGCATGCACTAACCAATCGACTGGGCAATCGCGACAACAATCAGGATCGCTGCGCCGTGGTGGAACACGGTAAGGCAGTCTTGCTGCTGCTGGCTGACGGAATGGGGGGGCATGCCCGTGGTGAACTGGCGGCCCAGGTATTCATCAACAGTCTTACCCGCCAGTTCGAGGCTCAACGGCTCCCGATCAGGTCACCGCGCGGCTTTCTCCGTGCAGCCATCACACAGGCACACCAACAGATCGTTGAGTCCGGCCTGAAACAAAACCCACCGGTAAGACCAAGGACAACGGGTATTGCCTGCCTGGTACAAAGCGGGCACGCTTGCTGGGCCCATGTTGGTGACAGCCGCCTGTACCTTATCCGAAACCGGCGGGTTTTATTTCGTACACGGGATCACAGCCATGTCTCGGAACTGATCGAACAGGGCATGATTACCGAAGAGGAAGCCGGACGCCATCCGCTCAGAAATTTCGTTTCCCGCTCGCTGGGTGGTGAAAGCGAGGCACCGGAACCGACGATTGAACAGGAATCCATGCTAAAGGCAGGTGATATACTCATACTCTGCTCGGATGGACTCTGGTCTGCCCTGCCCGAAAAGCGCTTGAGCGAGCTGGCCAGCCAACCGGACCTTGCCAACCTGACAGAACAGCTGGCCTCTGAAGCCGAGTATCAAAGCTACCCGCACAGTGACAACATCAGCATTGTCACTTTTCGCTGGCTATCCACAGCAAAACAGAAAAATGGTGGCGGACAGGGCACATACGACCAGATCGTGGACAATGAGCCCGGGGCCGAAACATCCACATCCGGCGGCAACCGTTTGAACCAGGTTTTCAGGAACCTGGCCTCGCTCAGAAGACGATAGCCCGCCATCTGGCCTATAATGCCCTGGTTTCCAATCAACCAGGGATACAACATGCGCCCCAGCCAACGTGCACCAGACCAACTGCGCCCGATTCGATTTACCCGTAACTACACCAAACACGCCGAGGGATCTGTACTGGTCGAATTCGGTGATACCCGGGTCCTGTGCAATGCAAGCATCGAGGACAGGGTACCCGGCTTTTTGCGGGGACAGGGCCGTGGATGGATAACCGCGGAATACGGGATGCTACCTCGCTCCACCGGCACCCGAATGGGCCGGGAGGCAGCGCGGGGCAAACAGGGTGGTCGTACGATGGAGATCCAGCGACT
The DNA here is from genome assembly GCA_029287615.1 of Pseudomonadota bacterium. GTDB lineage: Bacteria > Pseudomonadota > Gammaproteobacteria > UBA9214 > UBA9214 > JARFQV01. The sequence goes on from JARFQV010000165.1 coordinate 16,707, forward strand.
CATTGGCCGTTCCCTGCGTGCCGTCGTGGACATGGAGGCTCTTGGCGAGCGCACTGTCACTGTTGACTGCGACGTCATACAGGCCGATGGCGGAACCCGGACCGCCAGCATCACCGGAGGATATGTCGCCCTGGTCGATGCCATACATTCAATCACCGATAGTAAAACCGTGATCAGAAATCCGTTACATGGATCTGTGGCATCGGTCTCTGTCGGGATTTACCAGGGAGTTCCCGTGCTGGACCTGGATTATGCCGAAGACTGTAATGCGGAAACGGATATGAATGTCGTGATGAACGAGGCCGGCGCTTACATAGAAGTTCAGGGTACCGCAGAAGGGCACCCGTTCAGGCCGGATGAGCTGAACGCCATGCTGGAACTGGCCCGATCGGGAATCGGTATGCTGATCAAGCGGCAAAACGAGGCACTGGATCGCTGATCTTCGTATCCGGTCAACCGCATCATGAAGCAGATCATTCTTGCAAGCAGCAACCGGGGCAAGGTCCGTGAGTTCAACGAACTGCTCACTGGCAGGGACCTGGAAATCATCCCCCAGTCACATTTCAATGTACCCGATATCGAGGAGACCGGACTCAGCTTTGTTGAAAATGCCATCCTGAAGGCACGTAATGCCGCAGAACTTACCGGAAAACCCGCGATCGCAGATGACTCCGGCCTGGAAGTGGATGCCCTTTCTGGCGCACCCGGGATTTATTCAGCGCGCTATGCCGGACCCGATGCCAGCGATGAGGCCAATCTCACGAAACTGCTGGAGAATCTTCTGGAGGTTCCCGAGCAGGACCGAACTGCGCGTTTTCAGTGCCTGATGGTTTATCTTCGGCACCCCGGCGATCCAACACCGGCGATCTGCCAGGGCACCTGGGAGGGCAGCATCCTCTTTGAACCTCGTGGTGAGAACGGATTCGGTTATGATCCGGTATTCCTGGTTCCCGAACAGGGTTGTTCCGCGGCTGAATTACCACCCGGGATCAAGAATTCCCTGAGTCACCGCGGGAAGGCCCTTCAAAAGATGCTGTCAGTTCTGGCAAAGCTCTGACACCGGAGCACAGGCAATCATGCCAGAACCTGCCACACCCCCGCCACTATCACTTTATGTGCATGTACCCTGGTGTGTACGCAAGTGCCCCTACTGTGATTTCAACTCACACGCGGCGGTTGGAAACATCCCGGAGAAGGCATATGTAGACGCCCTGCTTGACGATCTGGACCAGGACCTGAACACGATCATCGACAGGACGATACACACAATTTTTATCGGCGGCGGCACACCCAGCCTGCTATCACCCAATGCGATCGAGCGGCTTCTGACCGGTATCGGACAGCGCACAGGCATGACCGAAGAGAGGGAAGTTACCCTGGAAGCCAACCCGGGAACCGTTGAGAGGGAAAAATTCAGCGACTTTCTGCACGCCGGCATCAACCGCCTGTCGATCGGTATCCAGAGTTTCGACGACATTCAGTTACAGCGTATCGGGCGCATCCATAACGGCAATGACGCCATCCGAGCCGCGGAAACCGCCGAAGCAGCCGGATTCGGGAATCTAAACCTCGACCTCATGTACGGCTTGCCGGAACAAACCCCGGAGCAGGCAGTGGGTGATCTCTGCATCGCCATTGATCTGAATCCCTGCCATATTTCCTGGTACGAGCTGACCCTGGAGCCCAATACCCTGTTCCATAACCAGCCTCCGCCGCTGCCGGGTGATGACGCAGTACTGGGAATCAGGGCAGCCGGTCTGCCTGTACTGGCAGAGAGCAGCTATACTCACTATGAAATTTCGGCGCATGCACGAGAAGGGCGTGAATGCAGGCACAATCTGAATTACTGGTCGTTCGGTGATTACCTGGGTATTGGTGCGGGTGCGCACAGCAAGCTTACCGATACCGGCAAACAGGAGATCTACAGGACCTGGAAGATACGCCACCCCCGGGCCTACCTGGAAAATACCACCGGCACCAGCAGGGTTGCCGGCAGATCAAAACTTTTGCAGCAGGATATTATTCTGGAATTCATGATGAATACCCTGCGTCTCACGCGTGGCTTCAGTACAGCGCAATTCACAGAGGCGACCGGTCTCCCCGTTTCACGGATTACACCAACCATAGATGAAGCCAGGTCAAGGGGCCTGTTATCCAGGGACGGAGATCTTGTCCATACCACGGATACCGGCAGCCGCTACCTGAATGAGCTGTTACTGTTATTCATGCCAGAGGGTAGTGCACGTGCTGGAACCGGTATGGGTTGATTGCCCCTGTTGCGGCGAAAATTTCGAAACCGTAGTGGATTGCTCGGCCGGAAACCAGACCTATATCGAAGACTGCCCGGTTTGCTGCCGACCTATCTGTTTCCAATCCGAGATTGATGCCAGTGGCGAATTACTGTCCCTGGTGAACCGGTGCGAAAATGACTGACTATGTACCCATCGACTGCGGCCTGCATAGTGAGTACGAACGGGCCATCCTGCAAAAGCAGAGATTGCAGATTGTCTGGCGTGATCCGGACGGTACCCATCACATTGAGACCATCGCGCCCCTGGACCTGCTAACCTCAGCCGGCGAGGAGTTCCTGGTCGGGCATACCGCTACCGGCGCCAGACTGGAAATTCGACTGGACTATATAAGCAACCACCGGAAGGCATGAAAACATCTATCGGCCCGCCGCTACCCGATACCCGTTCCAAGCGTCAGGAAACCTCTTACTCCCGCTGCCAGCAGACTGCACGCCTTTTCCGTATCCGTAATTCAGTACAAAGCTCCACCGAATCCCCAACCAGCCAGGCTCGTATATAACGCACCATATTGAGGCTGAATGTAAAGATTCAGTTATACACAATCCGTACTC
>JARFQV010000125.1 GCA_029287615.1 Pseudomonadota bacterium
GAAGCCCTTTATCTCCGCTGGCAATGTGTCAGAAGATCATTATGAACCAGTTTAGGGAACACCCTCAAAGCCATCTAGGAGTGTGGTGTTGTACGTGAACGTGAATGCGACGTACGGCAGACAAGTTCGGCAATGGGTCGAGATCTGCCATAACCCCCCCTGGACAGCCAATGGCTGCTGTTGAGCGGTGAGCGGAACTAGATCAGGGCAGTGCCTGGCTCCTTCTAATGGCTGTACGCGGCCAGGAACAGAACTTAATGGCGCTTCAATGTGATACTTGGTAACTCACCAAACATGGCCCGATAGTCTTTCGCAAACTGCCCCATGTGCCTGAAGCTCCATTCGTTGGCTGTCTCTGTGACACTTCACCCAGAAATCAGTCCAGCTCCGCTTGTTAGATCAGAGCGGACAGTCAGCTTCCTATGACGCTCGACAAACCTCGCCATATTACTTGAGCTACCATCGCAATTATCACAAACAATTGAAATGCAGGGGCGTGTAACCGGCTGGCTAATAGGGCGAGAATTGCCATTGATACCTGCGAAGCAAAAACCCACGGCCATATGGCACCAAAAATAAAAGGCTGCATGAGCAAAGCAAACGAGGCGTAAGTAATGGCTACCAGGATAAAAATCTTGGGCGCGATGCGCGAATAGTACGCTTGAAGATCTGATCCGGATATTTTTTCCGGAAAACACAGCCGCGCAATCATGTACAGGATAGCGACCGGAAATAGGAGAATCAGGAACTCCGGGAACGTCCACTCTGGGCGATCTCCTACCCGCCATACCGCCCACCAAAGTTGCCACAGTAGGAGCAGTGCCCAACCTGCAATTAGAAGCAACCGATAACTAATTCGTGCGTCCTCTGCACGAAGAGTGTCAGCAAATCCCCGCAGAATTTCAGCCACAGCGAGACCCACGATGATTGCATGGGCGACAAGGACAAATTCCATAACAGACATCGATATTCCCCGAGCAAGTCTCTGTGGCTGTCTGGCCAGCGATAATGCAGGCAACTACTTTGCTAATGGCCGCTTTGGATCGTTTGCAATGCGGCAACAGGCTAACACCAAAATGACGGCTTTGGGTTGCAGATTCAACCGGTCAACGGCACTCTGACGGTTCGGGTTCTGCTATGTGGCGGATAGCGGAGATGAATTTGGTCTGCGACCTGGATGTGTTTACGACGGCTCCCGGCCGGAACGGGTTATCTAGTGGGACACCGTGCTGGTGGATTGAAGGTCAGTGAAAAATTGCTTCAACCACTGAATCACAAAATACACTCGAGACATCTCAATCATCTCTTCATGCACCAGGATCCTGAGCGTCCTGACCAATGCCGATTCATGTCGGGGCACGCGATACAGAGATGGGTCTTTACAGGCCAGCACGTCAGGCAGCAGTGACTTTCCTATACCGCAGCGGACCGCTTCATACATGATGCCTGCATCATTGGCCTGAAAGACCAGTTCTTCTTCAGGTTTTTTTGTGCGCTCCATCCAAACCTGGGGTGCGGCATTGAGGTTCTCCTCCATGAAACTTACCCAGGGGAGGGTCTTTTTCTGTTTCCCTCTCAGCTGGTAAACCGAGTACGAGATTTGTGCGAGTTCGATGCAGACTTCGTGGAATCTAGGCTTTTGTTCGAACCTGAGTGCGAGTTCAGCTTCCCTGCTGGCTAAACTCCGTTCCCGCAATCCCGAAACAGCCTGGATAGCGATACCCGGGTAGCTTTCCCTGAATTCGGGGAGCGCTGGCACGATCAAATAACTGCATATCCACGGCATGGTCGATATGCGCACCGATCCTTGCGGTTGGTGCGCCGATTGTTCGACCTCCGCTTGCATCTTCATAACCTCCGCCTCTATCCGCTCGGCCCGGTGCGCAAGTTTTTCTCCCGGTTCCGTCGGGATGAGTTTTCGCCTGGAGCGAATAAAAAGCGCTGTGTCCAGCGAGGTTTCCAAAGCACCCAGCCTCCTGCTCACCGTCGATTGATTCACTTTCAGTAACCGGGCAGCTGCCGATAAAGAACCCCCGCGTTGAATTGCCAGCACGTATTTCAGTTGTTCCCAGTCCATTTAGAAATTATGCATTTCTGCATATATAGTTTGCAAATTCTCTGATTGAACAAGCATTTACGGGCACATAGAATTTTGTATCGCACGATCGTGTTTCTTGAGCAGTTCAGGTCACATCCCAGGCGACGCTTGGGAGTGGGAGGTTAGATCGCAATGATATCTTCGAGAGTAGCTTTTCTGGCACTGGTTCTGGGTCTGCTGGCACCGCTTGATTTTGCATCGGCCGGACAGGATGAGTGGACGGACGTTGTCAGCACAGGTTCCACCATTTGGTCTGTTGTAGTAAATCCGGGCAATCCCGACATCATGTACGTCGGGGCAGAAGGAACGGGGGTTTTCAAAAGTACCGATGCGGGTCTGAGCTGGATGCAGGTGAACAATGGCCTGACGCTTCCAGCAGTGATATCGCTGCATATCAATCCGGACAATCCGAACACATTGTATGCCGCCACCTCGTCAGTTGGGGTTTTCAAGACCACGGATGGGGGTGGTATCTGGACCGCGGTAAACAATGGATTGACCCAAACATTTCTCCGTTCCATGGTGATGCATCCTGAAGATCCGAATATCCTCTATGTCGGCACGTACGGCGCCGGTGGCGGTGTGTTCAAAAGCACTAACGGAGGACAGTCCTGGGCGGCGGCAGACCAAGGAATTGAAGGCTTGACTATCAATGCGCTGGCTATTGCTGCCAGCAGCCCGGAAACGATTTACGCAGGAAGTGATTTCTGGGGTATCTACAAAAGCACCAATGGGGGTGGCGACTGGGTTAAGGTAAGTGATGGCCTTCCTTTGAACGGCACCGCGAACGAGGAGGTACATTCGTTGGCGGTTGATCCATCGGATGCAAACATTGTTTACGCAGGGATGGAGGACGCGCTGTGGAAAACCACGAACGGCGGTGGTAACTGGGCCGCTGCTAATGACAACCTGAATGGTGTGGTGGTCAAATCGCTGGCGATAGATCCCGCGACGCCAGCTACTTTATATGCCGGCGCCTCCATCGGTGGCGTCCTGAAAAGCACCAACCGTGCACAGAACTGGACCGCGATCAATAACGGTCTGACCGATGCCAATGTGAATACGGTGACCATCCATCCCTTTAATCGAAACAAGATTTTCGCTGGCACGTTTGGCGCAATAGCGACGGTTTTCGAGCTGACCCAGAGCGGCTCCCAATCGTCACTGTTCCAGATTAATCCCGGACTCAATGACGCCTGGTTCGATCCCATAACGGACGGTCAGGGATTCTTCGTCAACGTTTTTCCAAATGCGGGCATCGTGCTCGTCTCCTGGTTCACTTATGAAGTGGAGCGGCCCGACGAGTCAATCGGCGCCCAGCTTGGTGAGCCCGGTCATCGCTGGCTCACGGCGCAGGGTCCGTATGCTGACAACGAGGCAGTTCTAGACGTATGGATCACCGAAGGCGGCGTTTTCGATTCTCCGGAGCCAAAGGTGGAGCGTGAGCGCGACGGAACGATAATTCTTGAGTTCAGTGGATGCAATACCGGACTGGTTACTTACGACATTCCATCCATAGGCAGGCAAGGCAGCGTGCCAATCCAGAGAATTGCCACTGACAATGTGCCGATTTGCGAGTCTTTCCAGTAAGCAAGAGACCAGCAACAGAGCCGCAATCACGGCGCTGATGTCGTGAAATACCGTTAATGCTAAGACGGCGTTATTTCGCCTTTGGGTCGAGGCTGTGTGAAACCTGGGGCACGTCACATCCTTAACGTGGATTTCATGATCGCACAATGTTTGTTCATTCAATTGACCTACATCCGAATATAAGCCTATGAAAGTGATAGGCTTTGACGATTATCAATAAGAGCACTGTAGACGAATTGCCTTGGGGGATAACAAATGACAGCTGAATCAACCGATCGCTGGCCCAAGCTGTACTTGTT
>JARFQV010000138.1 GCA_029287615.1 Pseudomonadota bacterium
CATGAGCAAATCCAATGTCATCCTGACGATACCGGAACCAAGCAGGTTCGAACTGGTCGAGCGACCCTTTCCGAAGGCCAGCTCCGGTTACGTCATTGTAAAAAACGAATATGCGGCCGTGTGTCTGGAAGGCTCGCGCATCTGGACCCGGCATGAGTTCGAGACATTCGAGAGCGGGGCGCAGAGTGATTACCCGGATGGTCTGGGTCACGAGAGTGTGGGTACTGTCGAGTATGCGCCCCCTGGCTCGAATCTGCGCGAGGGCGACCGGGTAATTATCTTCCAGGGTGACTGGTGTGGCCAGTGCCATACCTGCCGTAACGGGCTTTCGCCAACCTACTGCGATGCGAACCTGCATCCCAAGCACGGGCAGACGCGCGTGGCCATGGCCGGAATCCAGGATATCACCGGTAGCGAGTCCGGCGGCTGGGCGATGGCGCAGTACCGTATCGCACCGGAGGTACACTGCTACCGAATCCCCGATAGCCTCGATTTCAAGTATGCCCAGGCGGCGAATTGCTCGGTCGGTGTCGGCTGGTCGAATCAGGAACTGATGAGTGTCAAGGCGGGCGACACGGTGCTGGTTGCGGGTATCGGCTTCATCGCCATGGGCCACATTATCAGTGCGCTGCACCGGAATGCCACCGTGATCGCGCTGATCCGCAACCCCTATCGCAAATCTATCCTTGAGAAGATGGGTGTCGAGCACTTTATCGATCCGAATGCGGAGGATTGGCACGAGCAGGTCAACGCGCTTACCTATGAAGGTCAGGGTGTCGACCACTCCGTCGAGTGCTCGGGCGTGCCCTTTTACCAGGAGAAGTGCATGAAGGCAACGCGCCTCTATGGTACGGTCAATTTTTCGGGTCACACCCCCGGTGCGCGGCTGGACTTCAGCCCGCTCGACGCGATTACCCACCCCGGTCACACCCTCCTCGGACAGCACGACGTGCGGGCGCGCGACCGCGAGGGACTGGTGCGCTGCCTGATGGATCCCGCGGTTCAGAAAATGGTGGATGCCATGGTGACCCATGTCTTTCCCATCTCGAAGGCCGGAGAGGCCTTCGACGTTCAGGTGAGCAAAAAGTGCGGAAAGATCTTCCTGCGCCCGCAGGAACTCTCAGCTTGAGGAGTCCGATATGCCAGAAACAACCCGAGGTTGCATACTTACCGGTGACAAGCAGACGGCCATCGAAGAGCGCAAGTTACGCAAGGTAGGTCCGAAAGACGCCGTGGTAAAGGTGGATTATTGCGGTATCTGCGGGTCGGATCTGCATGCCTGGTCTGCGGGGGGCGCGGTGTATGAATACGGGACGCTTATGGGCCACGAGGCGACCGGGACGGTCGAGGAAGCCGGCCCGGATGTGCTCGGTTTGAAACCCGGCGATCGCGTGGCCATCAACGGTTTCACGCCTTGCGGGCAATGCGTTGCCTGCCGGAACGGTCTGGCAAACGCCTGCCTCAACAACATGATCCGCACCATTGGCCAGACCTCTGTGCTCGATGGCGCATTTGCGGACTACATCTGGCTCCCCGACGTCGATGTGACGGCGGTAAAGATGCCCGATGGACTTTCCTCTGCAGAAGGTGCCTTCACAGAACCTGCGGCAACGGTTGTCCATGCCATACGCATCTCCCGCTTCCAGGTGGGAGACACCGTCGCTGTGGTCGGGGCGGGACCCATAGGCCTGTTGTGCATTTCCGCGCTGCAGGCTGCTGGTGCCGGCCAGGTCATCGTGTCGCAAAGCCCGGGACCCCGTGCGGAACTGGCAATGAAATTCGGCGCGAGCGCCGTCATCAATCCCCGTGATGAAAGTAATCCCGTGGGTGAACAGATTCGGGGTCTCACCGACGGGGGTGCGGATATCGTGATCGAGTGTGCCGGCTCACCACCCGCCCTGCAGCAATCGATCGACATGGCGCGCCCGGGGGGGCAGGTGATCCTGGTGGGCGTCAATGAACAGCCGACGCCGATCATACCGACCACGCTGATCTTTGGAGAGATCGATGTAAAGGGCTCGTTGGCATGGGACCACAAGGACTTCAGGATTGCTGTGGATTTCATGGCCAGTGGCCAGGTGGATGTGAAGCCCCTGATATCAGACACCATCCGCCTCGCCGACATCCAGAAGAAGGGATTCGAGCGGCTCAAGGAAGACCGGTCGCTGATCAAGGTGCTGGTGGAGCCGTGATCCCATCGTTGGTTATTTGAGCAGGAACGGAACAACCGGGGATGATTGACTGAGTCTTCGTCACAGGAAAAGACTGTCAGTGTGCAAAACTTGCCGTTTCCATTCTCCGCGGTCTCGTTGTACCCGCCACAGTGTTGTTGATCGATATGCTGTGCATACCCCGAAATAAAACAGGTAACACGATACAAGTCGAAAACACGAGTGGCTTCGGCAACAGACCGGAATCAGTAATCAGCAATACTGCGATAACATTGATTAAAGAGGAAGGCTCCATGGAATCAAGTCAGGAGGTAGAATGGACCGAAGAGCGCGCCATCAAAGCTCTTAAAGAGAACCAGCAGGTCATGATCCCGGGACTGCGCGAGCAGGCGGAGGGGCAGAAGGTTCATGTCGAGCATGAGTTTGCAAAGCTCAAAGGTGTCATCCTCGGCAATCCCGAATCGATGTACCTTCCGGATCCCTTCCATCCCTCGTGGTACACCAGC
>JARFQV010000353.1 GCA_029287615.1 Pseudomonadota bacterium
CCTTTGCCGTGGGAATGGTGCTGGATGCGGCAATCGTCGTCCTGGAGAATATTGTGCGCCTGCGCGAAGGGGGGATGGCGGGCGATGCGGCGGCGCAACAGGGGGCCGATCAGGTAAGAGGCGCATTGATCGCCTCGACCGCAACCACGGTCGCAATATTCCTGCCGGTGGTATTTCTCGCCGATGAAGCCGGCCAGTTATTCGCGGATCTGGCACTGGCGTTATCGGTTGCCGTCATCACCTCGCTGCTGGTGGCACTGACGGTAATTCCTGCCGCTGCCCGTTCCTGGTTACCGTATTCCTCCATGGAGGACCGGAATGAACGATGGTGGGATCGAGTGACTGGCCGCATCATGTCCCTTACGGATACACCCTTCATGCGCTACGGGTGGGTCGGGATACTGATCGTCGTCCCGCTGACACTCACGATGCTGTTACTGCCTAAGGCGGATTATTTGCCAAGCGGAAATCGCAACCTGGTATTCGCCTTTATCCAGCCTCCGCCCGGGATAAACATCAGCCACCTGGAGGAGGAAATGGGACGGGTGGTTGCCGATCGCCTGGCTCCTTATGTGAACGGGGAAGCAGAACCCGGTATACGGCATTACTTCTTTGTCGCCCACCGTGGAGGTGTTTTCATGGGGGCGCATGCGGAAGACAGTTCCCGGGTCGATGAGCTGCTTCCGGTTATCAAGGATGCCATCCGCGGATTTCCCGATACCCTTGCCTTCGCCCGGCGTGCCTCGCTGTTTGGCGGGTTCGGCGGTGGACGCTCCGTGGAGATGAATCTGCAGGGTCGCAATGTCGAAAGCCTGATGGAGGTGGCGAGGGAAGCCGTCAGCCTGATCGAGGCGGCGTTGCCCGGTGCGACGGTTCGCGCCCTGCCGGGACTGGAGCTGGCCGAGCCTGAATTGCGCTTGATTCCACGGGAGCGGCGCATCGCGGAGGCGGGGTGGGACCGCGCCGTGATGGCGCAGCTCGCCCGTTCACTCGGAAACGGTCTTTATGTCGGTGACTATTTCGATGGTGAGAAGCGGCTTGATATCACCCTGCGAGTGGAGCAATGGTCCATGCCGGAGGACCTGGCCGCGATTCCGCTGGCCACTCCGGGGGCGGGTGTTCTCCCGGTGGCCGAGTTACTGGAAGTGGTACGGACGGCCGGACCGAACCAGATCCGCCGTCTTGACCGGCGTCGTACCGTAACCTTGCAGATCACGCCACCGGAGGGCATCTCGCTGGAGGAATCGATTGCAACACTCAAGACCTCCGTGGAACCGCAGATCCTGGATCTGCTCCCCGAAGACGGTTTCATTGCCTATACGGGAACAGCGGACAAGCTGCAATCGGCCCTGAGGAGTATGAGCGGCAGTTTTCTGCTGGCAGTGGTTATACTCTATCTGTTGATGAGCGCTCTGTTCCGTTCTTTCCGGGACAGTCTGCTGGTCCTGCTGGCGCTCCCGCTCGCGACAGTCGGGGGTGTCATTTCGCTGAACCTGGTTAATCTGTTTACCTTTCAGCCCATGGACCTGCTGACCATGATCGGTTTTATCATCCTGCTGGGTATCGTGGTCAATAATGCCATCTTGCTGGTTTACCAGGCCCGCGCCGCCGAACGCCAGGGCGAGTCCAGGCGTGAAGCAACCCGGCAGGCCATACGCATCCGGTTACGGCCTATTCTGATGGGTACGCTGACCACGGTGTTCGGGATGCTGCCATTGCTGTTGATGCCGGGTGCCGGCACCGAACTGTACCGAGGGCTGGCAGCCGTGATCGTTGGCGGTATGCTGGTCAGTACCGCATTCACCCTGCTTTTGCTGCCGGCGGTGTTGCGTGTCGGGGAAGTAGGTACCTGCCAGGGCCAACCGATAGGATGAGGAAAGGAGGAATTTCAGCAAATGAATGAACCGGATATCAGGACTGCCATTCCCCTGCGTCGCTACAGCCTGGGAGAGTTCGGCATAGTGGTGCTGGGGGATGTGGACAGCGGTAACGAGGCTCGCTACCTGTATGTCGTGGCGGTGATTCGGCAGGGAGATGACCGGCCGGGGCTGTATATTACTGCGGAAAAGGGTGCGGCCGGCCAGGGTGGTGAGGATTTGATCTCCCTGCGCGTCATAATGCGTGACGGGGAGGAGGTGCTGGGAAGCTCGATGGAATGGTCTGATCTGGATGCCTTTGCGACCGAGGCGCTGACCATTGTGTCGACTATACTGGATGTCAGGGATGAGGAACCCTATCGATTGATGTAAGCGAAATGAGGGCTGGTTATGGGAAGATTGTGCCTGTTGTCGGCCATAGCCTTGCTGGCTGTATTTCATACCGCTCCAGCCGGTTCCTTTTCGTTTTGCTTCTCGGGCGGAAGTGGAAGCAGCAACCGAGCCGGTCATTATGGCTTCCTGCCGCCACCATTGCCGGTATACACTGGTTTCACACCATTACCCTATAACCAGTACCGGTACTCGCGCTCGGACGGGGCCGGCGAACCGTATTCCCGTGTCCTGACGCACAAGCTCCCGGATGCGGTGGCACCGGTAGTAAATCCGGCCATCCCGATCCGGAATCAGCATATCTTCGGAGTCGAGCCCGCGGTCCAGGTGCCGATTGATGCACAGACCCCCCTGCAGCACTAGCCCGCTGTTTTATATCCGGACTCATCGTACAATCCATTCGCACCAGTGATTCACAATTGCCTCATCACGTATGATGGTGCGGGGATGCCCTGTGGATATGCCCCGGGTGATGGGCATGATAACTGGCGATCTGGAGCTGGATTACAGCGTATGGCGATGAAACGATGAGCGGAGTAGTTGCGGCCGGACATGAACTGACGGCAAGGGCGGCTGAAATCATTCTGCGTGAAGGTGGTAACGCCTTCGATGCGGCGCTGGGGGCGCTGGCCGCGGCGTGCGTGGTTGAGCCTGTGCTGGCCTCGCTGGGAGGCGGTGCCTTTCTGCTTGCCCAACCGGCTGACGGCTCAGCCCGGGTCTATGACTGTTTTGTGCAGACGCCGATACGCAGGCGGGCCGTTTCGGAAACGGATTTTCGGCCCATTATCGCGGATTTCGGTTCCGCCGAGCAGGAGTTTCATGTCGGCAACGGATCCATCGCCACCCCCGGCGTAGTACGCGGCCTGTTCGCGGTGCACCGTGATCTGGGGCGCATGCCGCTGCCGGAACTGATGCAGCCCGCATTGCAATACGCAGCGGAAGGCGTGATCGTCAATAACTTTCAAGCGTATATATTTTCAATCATATCGGCAATCTATACCACCAGTTCGTCAGCAATGGCGATCTACGGTAAAAGCGGGAGATTACCGCGTGAGGGCGACACGCTGCGTCAGCCCGAACTGGCCGATACGCTGGAGACCCTGGCGATCGAGGGCGAGCGCCTGTTCTATCAGGGCGAGATTGCCCGTGCGATCGTAACGGATCAGCAGTCTGGCGGGCATCTTGGAGCCACAGATCTTTCCTGCTACCCGGTGGAAGTGCGTAGACCGCTTGAGCTTACTGATTACCGGCAGGCAGGAATCACGACCAACCCGCCACCGGCATCCGGTGGACTGCTGATTGCATTCGGGTTGCGGTTGCTGGAGAGCTATGCTGGCGCCTGCCCGGCCTTTGGCAGCAAGGGGCACCTGCAGAGGCTGATCAGGGTATTTGAACTCACCGAAGAGGCACGGTTGCAGATTCAAGCCAGGCTACCCGAACAGGATGGGCAGGGCCTGCTGCATTCCGGGCTGGTCGCCGAGTATCGTGACCGGATTGCCGGGCAACCGCCGGCCAGGCGCGGGACCACGCATATCAGTGTCATGGACGGGGAAGGTAATGTCGCCGCGCTGAGTACATCCAATGGCGAGGGCTCAGGCTATATGGTCCCCGGAACGGGTGTCATGCTCAACAACATGCTGGGAGAGGCGGACCTGAATACGGGCGGCTTTCATCAATGGGCAGAGAATACAAGGATGACCTCGATGATGGCCCCGAGCATCATCCGGTTTCCCGACGGGCGGCTGGCGACACTGGGATCAGGGGGATCGAACAGGATCCGTACCGCCATGCTTCAGGTGATCTTCAATCTGCTTGATTTCGGCATGGGAGTGGATGAAGCGGTCAATGCGCCCCGCATCCATCTTGAGCAAGGCGTGCTGAGCATCGAGGGCGGATTCGACACCAGGGTAATCGAGGCGTTATCAGACAGCTGCCGGCAACAGGATGTCTGGGACAGTATCAACCTGTTTTTTGGCGGTGTGCACACCGTGCTGAACGACGGGAATCGCTTTTATGGCGCCGGAGACCCGCGACGGGGGGGAGTATGCCGGATAGTGGGGCAGTAATCATCGGGATTTTATGTTTTCTGCAATATGTACTAATCTGCAATCCAGCAATACGGTGAGAATCTGACATGAACACTGAAGACCCAAGCAGGGAAGAGCGTATGCTGCGGATGATGAAAAAGGTATTGACGGATATCGCCAAAGATACCTATACGCGTCCCGGTTTCAAGCATCCCCTGTCGGATAATACAATCCTCGGCATACGTGATTGTCTGGCACTGATTACCGCGCGGGAATCCGAACTGGCGGAATCTGCCGGCCGGCCGATGAATATGCGGCCCCGGTTTACCGACGAGCCGCAGGAATCCGTGGTGGTAAAGCTGGATGTGCCGCATGGACAACCAGCAGTCAGGGCTGGAGAAGACGATGAGAAAGATAACTAGCCCGCTGTTTTATATCCGTTTATATTCGGGCTAGCCTTCAGTTCCTGATGTAAAAATAGTCCCAGGTAGTCCCGGTTGCCGCTGACAGCGCGTCCATGAGCAGGTCACCGGGGACCGCTTCGGCGGGATGGATACTCCATATCTCGATGAAGGATCGCCCGAAGCCTGCCTTGTGACGAAAGCCGGATGAATAGATGCTTCCCTGGTAATCACAGAACCGGCATCGCCACTGTGTTGCATCCCTGTTTTCCAGCCACTGTTTGAGGTGGCGCTCCCAGTCGCTCACCCGGCGGCGGCATTGCGGGCAGCAGGGGATCACGCCAGGGTTTGCAAGCAGCACCGGGTGCGGGTAAATCTCACTGAGGTAGACGTGACACAGGGTTCCCGAGCGGACAGCCTCATCCCGCAATACCGGATCCGCTGGCGGATGCAACTCAATGGCCGGGGAGCAGCCCAGAAATGTGATCAGGCCCAGGAATTCTTTGCCGGCCGCGTAGCGGCTGGCTTTCCCGAGCTTGATAGAGCCGTCTATCAGCCCGATTTCATCCAGGCACTGACGTATTACCGAAACCGGACGGGGTTCGGAGAGTGGGTCCGCCGGGTGCAGAACCAGCTTGTGTACTTTCATGACCGATGACTCCGGAATATTGAGATGGTTGCCTGCCCGCATTTCCCTCCACGATAACGAACTCTCGCCGGATCCTTGAATCCACCCTGTATTTTCTTCAGGCCGCTAACGGTGTCCTCGACTCTGGCC
This sequence comes from Pseudomonadota bacterium, assembly GCA_029287615.1. Lineage (GTDB taxonomy): Bacteria > Pseudomonadota > Gammaproteobacteria > UBA9214 > UBA9214 > JARFQV01. The sequence continues at coordinate 5,474 of JARFQV010000353.1, forward strand.
TCCTGTTTCGTCCTGCATCCCTGCAGTCGTGTCTCCAGCGGTACTTGTACTTGCCTGTACATCATCTGAAATACAGTGCGTATTCCGCTTTTTCAGAAAATACAGGGTGACAAAATCGCAGGGTGCGATTCTGGACATCCACAGGGTGGTCCCGCAAGGGGGGGGCATGGACGGGGCGAGCAATCCGATTCTCAGCGCGATCATCTCATTTCGCGATGTGAAGTACGGGATAGCCATAGAGCTTTTTATAACATGCTACTATTCAGGCATGCCAAAAATCGTCAGGTGACCTGTATGAATCATACAAGACCGTACACGATCCATGCCCTGGAGCTGGGGCCCATGGAAAATTTTGTCTATCTGGTGCATGACCATGCCACAGACCGGGCTGCGGTGGTGGATCCTGCGTGGGATGTATCCGCCGTGATGGAACTGGCCAGTGAGAAGGGTGCGAGAGTGACCGATATACTGCTCACTCACAGCCATCACGATCACATCAACGGGATCGAGGACGTGCTCGCCCGGGAGGATGCGCAGTTGCATCTGCTCAGGGAAGAGGCCGGTTTCTGGGGTAGCTACCAGGATCTTCCCACGCTTCACCATGGCGGTGATCTCATTCGCCTGGGGGAGACGGAGATCCATATCCTGCACACACCCGGGCACACGCCGGGATCAGCCTGCTACCGGCTGGGAAAGGACGTGATTACGGGCGATACGCTTTTTGTATTCGGTTGCGGACGCTGTGATCTGCGGGGTGGAGATCCCGAGCAGATGTTTGTGACCCTCAAGGACATGGTGCGTGACTTGCCTGCCGATACGCTGATTCACCCCGGTCATAATTATGCCGGGCAGCCGACCTCGACGATGCAGGAGCAGATCGAGGGTAATCCCTTCATGCACTTCGATCTTCCGGAGCGTTTCGTACACTATCGGATGCATTATCATGACCGGCACCGTGATTCTCCCTATGGTCCCGTGCGTCCGGGTGAGGAAATGGTGTGAGATGGTACCGAAACTGCCCTTCCGGTGTGTCATTACGCAGGGTGTATCTACGGGGGTGAGGTGTGAACATCGAGGGAGCGCGGGAGTTTCGCGCCTTCCGTATTCACGATAACAACGGAAGCGTACAGGCAGGGCTGGAAACACTGGGACTCGCTGATCTGATGGCGGGAGAGGTCGTGATCCGTGCGGAGTATTCCAGTGTCAACTACAAGGATGCCCTGGCCGCCACCGGCAGGGGCCGGATCCTGAGGCGCTTTCCCCTGGTGGGTGGAATCGATGTATCAGGTATTGTCGAGGGTTCCACGGATGAGCGTTATCCGCCGGGCACCCCGGTTCTGGTGACCGGTTGCGGCATGGGTGAAAATCACGACGGCGGATTTGCGCAGTATGTACGAGTACCCGCGCAATGGGTCGTACCGCTGCCGCAGGGGCTGGACCTGTACGAGGCCATGGCGCTGGGCACGGCCGGGTTTACGGTGGCGCTGGCGGTGCAGCGCCTGGAAGAGAATGGGCAGGTTCCCTCGCAGGGCCCGGTGCTGGTAACCGGCGCAACCGGTGGCGTTGGGAGTCTGGCGATCGATATTCTGAGCGGACTGGGTTACGAAGTCGTCGCGCTGAGCGGCAAGCCAGGGGAGTCTGCCTGGCTGCAAAGCCTGGGTGCGGCACGGGTACTGGACCGTCGCGGACTGGATACGGGCAGCAAGCCGCTCGAACGTGCACAGTGGGCCGGTGCGGTGGACAATGCCGGGGGAGAGACGCTTGCCTGGTTGACGCGCACTGTTCAACCAGGGGGAAACATCGTCAGTATCGGACTCGCGGGGGGTAGTGAACTGCATACCACGGTGATGCCCTTTATCCTGAGGGGGATCAGCCTGCTGGGAGTCGCCTCCGCCAGTTGCCCCATGAGTCGGCGTTGCGGGGCCTGGGAGCGCCTGGCGACCGACCTGCGGCCGCATCACCTCGACCGTATCGTGCAAGAGCCCGTTACGCTGGATGGATTGTCTGCTGTATTCGACAGGATGATGCAGGGAAAGACAAAGGGCAGGGTGCTTGTGCGCCTGCAGTCCGATCAGGCACCGTGCTGAATACCGCCATCAATACGAAACCGGTGAATAACCGGGGCCTGTTACCGCTAAAGATATCTTCATTCCGGTGGTCACGGCCCCTGCCCCGCCTCAGTGCACCGTGACAGGCGGGATACTGCCGCACTGATACTCCTGTTTCTTTCATGTGGATAAAAAAATCCCGCCACAGGGGCGGGAATAAACGATTCAGGTCCCGTATTTACTGGCGTCCACGGTCATGCAGAGCTGCACGGAATTGCTGACCAGTGAGGTCATTTTGTCCATGCCGAAGGCGGACCGGTTGATAGTGGTCGTGGCCTTCACCGTGATTTTTTCTGCCTCACCCGGTGTTGCGCCATCCTTGCCGGTAAGCGTCACCTTGAATATCACCGGTCTGGTAATGCCGCGTATGGTAAGGTCACCCTTCAGGTCGGCCGTTGTGCGGCTCGTCCACTCCAGGTCCGAGCTGACAAAAAGGATCTCCGGGTAGTTGGCTACGTCGAAGAAGTCCTTGCCCTTGATCAGCGCGTTGATCAGGAGATCATTCGTGTTCAGGCTCGCGGGCCGGATAATAACCATCGCCTGGCCTTGATCGTCGATATCGGATGTCAATGCAAGGCCACCCTCGAATTCATCGAAGGTCCCCAGAACTTCCCTGATCGGGCTGGAAACACAGAAACCAACCCGCGAGGTCGGCTTCTCGATACGGTACAGGTGGCCATCTTCTGCTGCCTCCAGCATGATGCCCAGCAGCGCGGGATCGACATTGCCTTCGTTAAAAGGGGCGCACAAGTCCGCTTCCTCTGAAAAGGCGGGCATCATAACAAGCAGCAACACCGACAAGATGCCCACCGGGATCAGCATTTTGCGAATGTTCATGATGTCATCTCCGTTCAAACAATATTAGGAAAGTATTATATACGAAAATCCGCATCAGTCAAGGCGTAACGTCAATATATTGGCGAACTGTGGCGTGGCATTTGCGGTCCGGGCTATGGTCTATACTGGGTGGTAAGGGGCGCGATTACCTGCAAACAGATCAGCCTCACGATCGGATGGTTTAGATAACTCATCTCTACAGATTGGATGAATAACCTGTGCAGCTGCCAGGATGAGGAGGGCTGGTGGATCCGGGGTGAGGCGGACAGGATTGTGCATCACAGACAGGTAGTGCTTGATTTTCGCTCTCACAGGAGGGGTAATCACATGACTATTGCAACGACGCTCTACAACTATCTGGCGGAAAACGCAGTCACCTACGATATTCTTGCCCATGAACACACCCGCACCAGTGGGCAGACGGCACAAGCAAGCCACGTGAGTGGTGACCGCATTGCCAAGTCGGTTTTGCTGGAAGATGAGATGGGTTACCTGCTGGCCGTGCTCCCCGCATCCCGCAGGGTGGATCTGGGTGAACTGCATCGCCAGTTGAACCGGAATCTGGGCCTGGCGACCGAGGAAGAGATCGACGGCCTGTTCCGGGACTGCGAGCCTGGTGCCTTGCCTCCGATTGGCACGGCATACGGGATGGAAACGATCGTGGACGATATCCTCGTCGAACAGCCGGAGATCTATTTCGAGGCGGGTGACCATGAGCAGCTGATCCATGTCAGCACCGAGACCTTCGAATACCTGCTGGGAGAGGTACGGCACGCCCGCTTCAGTCGCTATTCATGATGTAATCCAGGTATATTTAACGAATAAAAACAGATAGATAGAATGTTTTTCGGGCGCGGATCCAGGCGCGCCCTCACCTGACTGCCTGGATCGGGCCGCCAATGTCGGTGCGAAAGGGCGCTGTACCGCCGAGTGATAGCGCGAATCGGGTTTCTTGGGGGGGGCGAAAGCATCCCGGCAGGCGCCTGCCCCGCCGCCAGGGTTTCGGGAATACGGCCGGTATCAGATTCCGGCCCGGCTCAGACTCCAGCCGACGCCTCCCCCTGGATGATGGTGTTGCACATAGAGTCGTCGGTTCATGGCGGATGCCTCCCGGGATAGTGCGGTGCTGCAGGATCTGCAGCCCCCTCTACCCTGAGATACAGACCATGACAGCCGGAGCGCAAGCACGCACCCCGCAGGCTTGAACCGTGCGCCGCTTCATGAGTACGGTACATCTGCATCTGACTGATTGATAGTTATATATAGTAATTTCCCGGTCGGTATCCAGATCCATCAGAAGTCTTGGTTTCCGGTATCCCGCCAATGATGCACTCCGTATTCCTGCGACTGTACAAAATGCGGGATGGTGAAATCGCCGGTGCCGGTTATGAGTAGCCGCAGGGCGGCATGTCGAGGTTCGAATCGCCCTGTTGGCGTCAACCGTCCGGAACCGGGTGTCGCGGAAAAAATGAATCATGATATTCAGTTGACACCATGCGCTGTCTTGAAGACAATAGTCTGCTTGCATTTTCCGGAGGGGTTCCCGAGTGGTCAAAGGGATCAGACTGTAAATCTGACGGCTCAGCCTTCGGAGGTTCAAATCCTCCCCCCTCCACCAGACAGGTGATGCATGATGGGTTTTCATGTGGGAGTTATTTGAACCTGGCGGGTGTAGTTCAACGGTAGAACCTCAGCCTTCCAAGCTGATGACGTGGGTTCGATTCCCATCACCCGCTCCAGAATCAGGTCATCGGGTATTGGCCATCAGCCAGTGTGTCGCTGATGCCGGAAGGCCCACATAGCTCAGGCGGTAGAGCACTTCCTTGGTAAGGAAGAGGTCACCGGTTCAAGTCCGGTTGTGGGCTCCATTACAAGCATGATGTTTTGAGGTATGGCAGCAGTTCACGGTCAATCGCAGACCGTTTGCCGGAGAGATAATCGCCACCCCGGTGGCAATGGCTTGCAGGCCGGATCAAGAACAGCAAACAGTTCAGAAGACAGGAACGGGGAGATCATCGGATGTCCAAGGAAAAATTTGAGCGTACGAAGCCGCATGTCAACGTGGGAACGATCGGACATGTGGATCACGGTAAGACGACGCTGACGGCGGCGATCACGAAGGTGATGGCGGAGTCGCACGGGGGTGAGTTCAAGGCGTACGATCAGATCGACAATGCGCCGGAGGAACGCGAGCGCGGGATCACGATAGCGACGGCG
>JARFQV010000025.1 GCA_029287615.1 Pseudomonadota bacterium
TTGCCCGGCCTGTTTACCTACCGTGGGTTTCACGATGTATTCAGGGACGAGTCTCTGTCCCTGATCACCGAAATCGGAAAAGAGGACTGGGTGCTGGGTAAAAAGTCCGGAGAGCTGACAAAAGCTGATTCCGGAAAACTCCAGAAAAAACTTTTTACGCTTTACATTGATGATTATATCCGGTTCTGGCAGAACCTTCTGGATGATCTGCAGATTGTTCGCTTCCATAATCACGGGGAAGCCAGGGAAGTGCTGGACCTGGTATCCGGCCCCTCATCCCCACTGAAAGACATGCTGCGATTCATAGACAGTAATACAACCCTGTACCAGATTCCCGAGGGGGGACAGGATCTGGCCAAGAAGGCAGCGGATGCCGGCTTGAGGAGGCATGGTCGTCTGAGACGGCTCTTTGATGCGGCAGATGAAGTCGAAATCGATGTTGTCCCGGACATGCCGGGTATGCGTATAGACCGGACCTTCGAGCGACTGAACCAGTTGAGCCGGAGCAAGGATGGCAGGCAGCCTCCCGTCAACAGCATCCTGGATCTGCTTTCAGAGTTGTCCGGCTATACCGGCACGATTGGGTCGGGTATAGGACAAACGAGTGAATTAGGGGTAATAACCGGCGGTAGCGGCAGTGACATCACCCGGCGCGTGCAAGTAGCCGCAAAGCGGCAGCCTGATCCGGTCAAGCGCTGGATGATGCAGCTGACATCCGGTGTCCAGTCCCGTGCCATTAGCGGTGCCAGAAAACAGCTGAACTCCCTGTGGCAGTCCAGGGTGTTGCCCTATTGCCAGGAGATGCTGTCAGATCGTTATCCTTTTCAGAGCAACAGCAAGCAGGAAGTTACCCTGCACGATTTCGGTAAATTTTTTGGTGATGGCGGGGTGATGGACGAGTTTTTCAAGAGCAATCTTGCCAGTATGGTGGATGCCTCATCACAGCAGTGGCGCTGGCGGACGACGGATGGCACTTCGGTAGGGCTTTCAAACAGTGTATTACGTCAATTCCAGAGAGCCGATCGTATCAAGGAAACATTCTTTGAGAGTGGCGGACAGAAACCCTCCATCTCCTTTAGCCTGAAGCCCCTGTTCCTCGATGAGCAAGTGAAACGTTTCATGCTCGATCTGGACGGTGAAAAGTTTGTCTATCGACACGAACCGCCCAGGGCGCAAGGTGGGAAATGGCCCGGATCAGGTATCACCGGACAGGTGAGGGTAGTTTTCGAGACCTTCAGTGGAGCTCATGCCAGTCTTACGGAAGAAGGGCCCTGGGCCTGGTTCCGGATACTTGACCAGTCGCAGTTGAATATGGTGTCGGCGGACCGCATGCAGGCGACCTTCGAGGCGGGTTCCTATACGGCAAAATACGAAATTCGCGCAGGCAGTGTTGCCAATCCGTTTTATCTGGAGGATTTGCAAAAATTTCACTGTCCGGAGCGTCTGTAGAGAAGAGCGTGATCCGATGTCCGGTTTCTACGGAAAGCTTCCCCTGGTCGGAGATTTCGTCACCAGACGTTTGCCCAGTACATTCATTGATCCCTGGGACAGCTGGTTGCAGGCTGCAATAGCATGCAGTAAAGAGCAACTGGAAGAACAGTGGCTGGATGTTTACCTGGGCAGCCCGATCTGGCGTTTTGTCCTGTCTTCGGGTTTGTGTGGTGATGTTCCATGGGCGGGCGCCATTATGCCGAGCGTTGACAGGGTGGGTCGCTATTTTCCGCTGACCGTGGCTGTCTCAACGGACAGGCAGAGTGAACCGTGCTTGCTGGCTGTTGATGCTATCGACTGGTTTCAAAGCGCCGAGTCCGCATTACTGGCTGTGCTGGAGGAAGAGATCAGTCTTGAGGAATTCGACCAGAAGGTTGATGCGCTGGGTTCAGTCGATTCCGAGGAAAAGGTTGTTGCCACTGTTGAGGGTGAACAATTATGCATTGATGCAAAGGATTCGCCAGTTTGGCGTGTTTCAATTTCTTCAGTAGTGGATGTCAAGGGTGTATTTACCAGGTTGGCCCACGATTTTATGAGTGAATCATTATCCAGGTACAGTTTATGGTGGACGGATGGCTCTGATGATATGGAGCCTGGCTTTCTGGTCTTTAACGGGTTGCCACCAGTGAAATTCTATTCTTCGCTTCTTGGTGGCTCAGGAATGAGTAAGCCTGATGGAAGCAATCCTGATCGTTCCATCGATAAGCAGGCTGGGGCAGCGGAGGATGAACCGGACTCATGAATACATCAGCAGAATTCAGATGGACTTCATCATGCCTTACCCATCTGGGGTTGGTCAGGCAGGTCAATGAGGATGCCTGTCTGGACCGGCCGGAGGCTGGTATTTGGGTAGTCGCGGATGGCATGGGGGGACATATGGCTGGTGACATAGCCAGCCGCATGATCGTCGATGCCCTGCGAGACGTTAATCCAGGTAGCAGGCTCAGCGAAATGGTGAACAATGTCGAAAGGCGTATCTTGAATGTTAACCATGATCTGATCAAAAAGGTGGAAGGAGAAGAGATCGGTAATATTATGGGTAGTACGGTTGTGGCGCTTGTCGCCAAGAAAGGCCACTGTGCCTGTATATGGGCCGGGGATAGCAGGATGTACCGGTTTAGACGGGGAGAACTCGAGCAGCTTACCAGGGACCATAGCCGTGTGGAGGAATTAATCGAATCCGGCGATCTTTTACCGGAATTGGCAGAATCCCACCCGGAAGCAAATATAATTACGCGGGCGGTAGGTGTTGACGAGTTACTGGTTCTTGATGTCGATGTTCTGGAGATACAGGATGGGGACCTGTTCTTGCTCTGCAGTGACGGTTTGTACAAGGAAGTTGAATATCCTGAAATCGAGAATCAGATGACAAACGGGAGTTGCGCGGAGATTTGCGCAAATCTGGTGCAGCTTGCACTGGACCGCGGTTGTCGTGACAACGTTACAATCGTGGCAACCCGGTTCGATCTGGTATAAAAACCATTACCAATCAATATAAGCGCTACGATCCGGTTCGCAGTGGTTTTTTCGTCTATAGTAAAATCAAGGTATTATGAAGAAGGGCCTGTCTATGCCTCACAGCCCACATACAATCCTCTCAGAACTCTCGCGGGCCTACCTGGACGGTAGGGTGAACCGTGAATTTTACGTGGAGGAAAGAACCAGGGTGATTGATGAAATTACAGGCGATGCCGAGCTGGGCGATACGATACGCATCGACAAGTCCTCACCTGCTAAAAGCATGGAACTTGCAGGGCGCTCAATGAATAATACCCTTCAGGTGTCTATCTGGCTTACTATCCTGATCCTGCTGACCCTGCTGGGATGGTACTACCTGGTCTAGGGCCTGTTAACATGCGGATGCGTCGGGATGGGGCCATTTCTCCCCATGACCGCGTTGCACTTTCGCTGATGTACGGCAAGTACACCACGCTCAGTGCGCCTTGTCCTGCAAAAAAATGGCTGCCGTCGATGGATATCCGCATCGTGTTAACAGGCCCTAGCCCATCTGCTTTTCCCGGATCTCATCCAGAGTCTTGCAGTCAATGCACAGGGTTGCGGTGGGGCGTGCCTCCAGACGTCTGATGCCGATCTCGATTCCGCAGGATTCACAGTAGCCGTACTCGTCATTGTCGAGGTTGTGTAGCGCCTCGTCGATTTTCTTGATGAGCTTCCGCTCACGATCCCGTGTCCTCAACTCCATGCTGAATTCAGACTCCTGGGTGGCACGGTCATTCGGGTCTGGAAAATTGGCTGCATCATCCTGCATATGATGAACCGTACGGTCGACCTCCTCCATCAGTTCCTGTTTCCAGGTCTCCAGAATATTCCGGAAGTGCTTGATCTGTTCCTCACCCATGTAGTCTTCGCCCTTTTTCTCCTTGTAGGGAGCAATACCCGGTACCGGGCCGACCTGACTGGCGGGGCGTTTGGATGTTCCTGCCGGTTTCTTCTTGGACGAAACCAGTCTGAGACTGGATTTATCGTTAGTCGATTTATCGGCGGCTGGCTTACTGGTGGTGGTTTTACGGGCAGCAGGCTTTTTCGCTGCCGTTGTTTTCTTGCTGGCAGCCTTTTTCGCCGGGGCTTTTTTCACCGCAGGCTTCTTGGCCGTGCCCTTGCCGCCGGCAGCCGATTTGGTTGGCGCTGATTTCTTCTTTGCAGCCATTAAAGCATTCTCCTGAAGCCCTCGTTTATTCGGGGCCGATTTTAATACCACAACAGTCGGTTATTGGCAATTCCGATGTGTTTGATGCATCCTCTGCATTTCACCGGACTAGTCGGCTAGTTTCCTGCCACAAGCCTGGACAGTCAAGCCCATCCTCCGGTACTGCCGATTTGATCTAGGCTGTCGATACAGCAATCAAGCCGGATTTTTCATTAACGAGCCTGGAAAATTATACTGGATGATGAACGAGTTATCTGCATTGCTCCTGGATGTTGACGGAACCATCGCCGACACCGAAGAACTACACAGGCAGGCCTTCAATTCCGCCTTCACCGAATTCGGTCTTGACTGGAACTGGTCCAGGGATCTCTATACCGAATTACTGTCCGTTACCGGTGGCAAGGAGCGGATTCGTCACTACATCGACTGCTATCTTCCCGACTTTACCCCGCCGGATGATCTGCCAGAATTCATCGCCCGGATGCACGAGTTGAAAACGGTTTTTTACATCCAGACGGTTGAGCAGGGCAGGGCACCCTTGCGACCCGGGGTAGAACGCCTGATCTGTGAAGCGAGGGCTGCCGGATTACGACTTGCGATCGCCACCACCACATCCCCGGAAAATGTACAGGCGTTACTGGGGTGCAGTTTCAGAAAGGCTTCAGTCTCCTGGTTTGACGTGATCGCAGCCGGTAACGCAGTCAAGGCGAAAAAACCGGCTCCGGATATCTACCGCCTTGCCCTGGCTGAGTTGGGGCTTCCGCCGCAGTCCTGTCTTGCTATCGAGGATTCTGTCAACGGTTTGCGGGCCGCAAGCGATTCGGGCATCAGGACCCTGATTACCGTCAATCACTATACCCGGCATGAAAATTTCGAGGGTGCGGTCCTGGTACTGGATCAACTGGGCGATCCGGGAAATCCCTTCGAGGTCATCCAGGGCGATGCCCGGGGATGGAAGTATGTTGACGTGGCCCTGCTGAAGAGACTGCATGAACGTACCCGGGGGCCGGTTCATACGGATCAACCACCGGACATCCCGGAGAGGGAACCATCCTGATGACCAGGGCCCGTCGCATGGCGGATATCGAGCCATTTCATGTCATGGCCCTGCTTGCCCGGGCCCGTGAACTGGAGGCTCGTGGAATGTCGATCATTCATATGGAGATAGGCGAACCGGATTTTATCAGCCCCGGCCCCGTTATCGAGGCGGGTCATGAGGCCCTGCGTGCGGGAGCGATGCACTATACGCCGGCAAGCGGGCTACCCCGGTTGCGCGAGGCAATTTCCGGTTTCTATCGCGATCGATACGGTGTGCAGGTCGATGCGGGGCGCATTATCGTTACACCCGGTGCCTCGGCAGCCCTGCAGCTGGTCATGGCGGTACTGGTGGATCCCGGCAGACAGGTCCTGATGGCCGATCCGGGTTACCCCTGTAACCGGAATTTTGTCCGACTGGTGGAGGGTATTCCCGTCGGTATCCCGGTTGATGCTACAAGCAGTTACCAGATTACCCCGGCACAAGCGCGGGACTACTGGACAGATGAGGTCGTTGCCATGATCGTGGCTTCGCCATCCAATCCTACCGGGACGCTGCTGGATTCCAGGCAGCTGGCAGCCCTGTACACCGTGGCCAATGAACATGCCGGGCATTTGATTGTGGATGAAATCTATCATGGTCTGACCTATGGGGTTGCTGCACATAGCGCTCTGGAGGTATCCAGCCGGATATTTGTCATCAACAGTTTTTCCAAGTATTTCGGTATGACCGGCTGGCGGCTGGGGTGGGTGGTGGCGCCGGAAGATTTTGTCGAGGATCTGGATAAACTGGCGCAAAATCTTTTTTTGTCCGCACCCACCCTTTCACAGCATGCGGCACTGGCCGCCTTTCATCCCGATACCCTGTCTATACTCGAGGAGCGCCGCGATGAATTCCGGGCACGGCGGGATTTCCTGCTACCGGCCCTGAGAGAGACTGGTTTCCGCATTCCCGTCACTCCCCAGGGGGCGTTTTATCTCTATGCAGACTGCAGTCGTTTCACCGGGGACAGTTACCGGTTCGCCCTGAACCTGCTGGAGGACGCCGGTGTGGCAATCACACCGGGAATCGATTTCGGTAGCAACAGGCCGGAAAGCCACGTGCGTTTTGCCTACACCACCTCCATGGAAAATCTCCGGGAAGGGGTCAACCGGCTGCGTAGATGTATCGACCCGGTCAGGACCTGTTGATTACTGCGTTTCACGTCGGTGTGACATTCGGGCTGGCGATTTCCTCTTTGCCTTGCTGCGGCAATTGCCATTCCCGGACCCACATGGCGGTAGCGCCGGCAACGGCAACGGGCATGGCGATGAAATTGAGGATTGGTATCATCGTCAGTAGCAGGGCGCCACTGCCGAATCCGAGCGCCAGCATGCGTTTTTTCCGCAACAGCTTGCGCTGCCTGGCGAACAGGAGGCCATGATTACCCATTGGATAATCGGCATATTCAATGGACATCATCCAGGCACTGAACAGAAACCATAGAAACGGCGCGGCCAGTGAAACGGGCGGAATGAAAAAAGCGATCCCGAAGGGAATGGCCCAGAGTATGAAATAGAGCAGCTTGCGCACTTCGGACCACAGGGCCGGCAGCAGGTCTTTGAGCAGGTCCTGCCACCCCCCCACATTATCTGTGTTGTGGACGTTCAGGTGTTGTTCCACTGCCTCGGCCAGTAATCCGTTGAAGGGTGCTCCGATCAGATTGGCCACGATGGAAAAACCATAGAAGATAATCAGCAGACCGGTTATGGCGAACAGCGGCCAGAGCACATATCGAAGCCAGTTCAGCCAGTCGGGAAGATAACCGAGCAGAAATTTGATCAGCATGTCGATCCAGTCCGATGCCAGCAGGATGACACTGCCGAAGATCAGGCTGCTGATCAATACGGGGACGGCTGCATAGCGGCGCAGACCGGGTTGGCGGATCAGTCGCATGCCCTCCAGGAGATAACGTGCGCCCTTGACGAGCTCTTTCATGATTTTGGTCCTCTGTCTTCTCGTATACCCTTCAGGGCCAGTCTCGCGGACCCGCAGGCAGCATCCGGATATGCCGGCCTAAGCAGGGGTATTCCGAGGCGTTGCTTGCGAATTTCTGACCAGGCCGGATTAGCTGCACCACCGCCCATGGTGTACACCGCTTCGGGATAGGGCGCGCCGAGTGATTCCAGTAAGCGGTAACCGCGAAGCTCGATCCCTGCCATACCCTCCAGGATTGCCTGCAGAAAAACACTGCGCTCTGCCGGGCGTGGGTGGAGTCGCGGTTCCAGTTCAGGATCGTTGACGGGAAACCGCTCTCCCCTGGCTGGTAGTGGATAGTAATCCAGGCCGGTCGCACACCGGGGATCCAGCTGCTGCGTCAACTCATCCAGTTCGCCGGTACTGAAATACTGCAGCAAAACTGCTCCCCCCGTATTGGAGGCGCCGCCAGTCAGCCAGTGGTCACCAAGGCGGTGACTGTAGATGCCGTATTGTGGAGCAAAGACCGGCCGGGTGGAAAGCACTTTCAGAACCATGGTGCTACCCAGCGATGTAACGGCCTCGCCGGGATGCGCATCGGTCGCAATGATGGCGGCAGTACTGTCGGTTGTGCCGGCAATGATTCTTGTGCCGGTGGAAAACTGCCATTTTTCTGCCAGCGATGGCTCGATGGTACCCGCATCGGTGCCCGGGGGAAGGACGGTCGGCAGGAGAGCCGATTCAATGCCCAGGCTTTGCAACCAGTCCGGCCAGCATCGACCGACCGGGTCAAAACCCAGCTTGAGGGCATTGTTTTCGTCGCTGAGCCCGTAACGGCCGGTGAGTGTCCCCAGCACCCAGTCTGCCTGATGCAGGGCATGGCAGGCCCGTTTCGCGTTCCTGCCTTTGAGCAGGACCATCAACTTCGCCAGGCTCGAACTCGGACCATGCGCACCACTCTCCGCGGGGGCGACAGCGGCAATACGCCTCGCCTCGTTCACCGCACGGGTGTCGTTATACATCAGGGCCGGGCCAAGTGGACTACCCTTTGCGGTGCACAGGAGCAGCGTGGACGAGGTGGCATCGACCGCGATCGACATCACTTCGCGAAGCGTTACCCGCTCCCGCAACTGTGCCAGCACGTTCTCGACAGCCTTCCACCAGTGACGGCTGTCCTGTTCCACCTGCGGGCCGTTGCGCAGTGGGGCGGGCAATCGGGCCGCAGCCCGGGCCAGTACTCTGCCCCGTGTGTCGAGCACACAGGCACGGCAACCCGAGGTTCCGATATCGATGCCGAGAACAGACTTCAAGCTAAGGGTCGGTTAGATAATATTTAGATATAAATTATATTATTGCAGTAATAAGTAGATCTTAATGCTGGGGCTGGTGGTCGCTCTGCTTGCCTCATGGCGCAAGGTATTCATCGTCTCCGGCCCGCTTCAGGCGGACCAGCGGGGAGGGGCTCCAGCCAGGTTGCTGGTGCTCAACGGTGACGGTGGTGTAGATACCGCCGCGTACGTTGAACTCCCCGCAGACCCGGATAAAACGGGGGTCGCTGGCACGTACGAGATCGCTGAGTATCTGGTTAGTCACATCTTCATGAAAGGCTCCCTCATCACGGAATGACCAGATATATGTTTTCAGGGATTTCAGCTCCAGGCAGCTCTGGTTCGGTACATAATCGATATACAGGGTGGCAAAATCCGGCTGGCCGGTCTTCGGGCACAGGCAGGTGAATTCCGGTATCCGGATTCGAATGGTGTAATCCCTCAGCGGGTGAGGATTCAGAAAGGTTTCCAGTTCCTTGTTTGGCTTGCCGGGCATCGTTTAACCATACAGGAGAGTTGCGTTTGGATACAAGAATACTCCTCTTGCGTGCGGTAGCGATTCTTGACCGGAATCGAATTGAAAATTTATGTCGTCCGGGGCTTGTATCTTGCCATCGGAAACCTTATCTTGAGCGTCCATGCGGTTGTCCAAGATCAAGCTAGCCGGCTTCAAGTCGTTCGTCGACCCAACGATCATCCCTATCCCCAGTAATCTTGTCGGTGTTATCGGCCCCAATGGCTGCGGAAAATCCAATGTGATCGATGCGGTGCGCTGGGTGATGGGCGAAAGTTCCGCCAAGCATTTGCGCGGAGATTCCATGGCCGATGTCATCTTCAATGGCTCATCGGCGCGCAAGCCGGTCGGACATGCCAGCATCGAGCTCTGTTTTGACAACCGGGACGGGGCGCTGGGCGGGCAGTACGCCAGCTACAATGAAATTTCCATTCGACGCCAGGTATCCCGTGACGGTACCTCGGTGTACTTCCTGAACGGTACCCGATGCCGTCGCCGTGACATTACCGACATCTTCCTGGGTACCGGCCTTGGTCCGCGCAGCTACGCGATCATCGAGCAGGGGACCATATCCAGGTTGATCGAGGCCAAACCGGAAGAGCTCCGGGTATTTCTGGAAGAGGCAGCCGGGATCTCCAAGTACAAGGAGCGCCGGCGTGAAACCGAGAACAGGATCAGGCATACCCGGGACAACCTGAGCCGCCTGGATGACCTGCTGGAAGAGATCGAGAAGCAGATCGACAAGCTCAGAAGGCAAGCCAGGACCGCTGAGCGTTTCAAGGAACTCAAGCAGGATGAACGCAGGATCAGGGCCGAGCTGCTCGCGCTTCGCTACCAGAGCCAGTCCGGGGAAAGCGAGAGCAGACAGCGAGCGATCCAGGAGCAGGAGACCAGCCTGGAGGCAGTGGTTGCCGAACAGCGCGCCCTGGAAGCCGGTCTCGAGAAACAACGCGAGTTGCTGGTAGAGGCCAACGATGCCTTCAATCAGGTGCAGGGCCGGTACTACGAACAGGGCGCGGCCGTTGCGCGTATTGAACAGGGTATCCAGCATGGCAAGGAAACCCGCCAGCGCCAGCGACAGGAACTGGGCAGAACCGAGCAGTCCTGGAACGAACTGCAGTCTCATATCGAACAGGACAAGGCTCGTCTGCAGGAACTGACCGAAGAGCTGGCTCACAATCAACCCGCCGTGGGCCGGGCGCGTGAACTGGCCGAGGCCTCCGGAAAGGCGTTGCAGGAAGCCGAGCAGGCAATGCAGGACTGGCAGCAGGACTGGGATGAATTCAACCGCCGCGCCGCAGAGCCGGCACAGACCGCGCAGGTCGAACGCACCCGCATCGATCATCTGGAACGCCAGCTGGAAGAGCTCACGCAGCGCCTGGTCAGAAACCGCGAGGAGCAGAATAATCTCAGCAGCGGGGACCTGGAACAGCAGCACAGCACACTTTCCGTAGAAGAGCGGAAGGCAGAAGAGTCCATTGGCACAGCACAGGCACAGCTCGATGAGATCACAACCAGCATCTCCGGCTCGCGTGAGTCCATGCAGCGATTCGACAGTGAGCTGGTAGAAGCACGCGGACGCCAGCAAAATCTGCAAGGACGTCTGGCCTCGCTCGAGGCATTGCAGCAGGCCGCACTGGGACAGCAGTCCGGAGTGGTTACGGGATGGCTCGAATCACGCGGCCTTGCGGATGCGCCGCGACTGGCCCAGCAGATAGACGTGGATGCCGGGTGGGAGCGAGCCGTAGAGACCGTACTGGGCTTCTACCTGGAGGCCGTTTGCGTGGAGGGTCTCGATGACGTTGCCAGCGCGATCGATGGTCTCGAACATGGCGCCGTTGCGCTTTTCGATACCAGCGGGATCACCACAGAAGGCGCTCCAACCAGCCAGCTACAGGCCTTGAGTTCCAGGGTGCGGGCACCATGGCCGTTGAACGACATCATCGGCGGTGTATTCACCGCTGACAGTCTCGAAGAGGCACTGGCCCTGCGTTCACGCCTCGGTGAAACGGAGTCCGTGATTACACCGGAAGGGGTGTGGCTCGGCAGCCGCTGGCTGAGAGTAGCGCGAGACGCGGATGAAAGGGCGGGTGTGCTGGAGAGAGAACGGGAGATCCAGGGTATTCGCAAGCAGCTTGACGATTATGACAGCCGGATCGGTGAAGTAAGCGGGTTGCTGGAGCAGGCTCGTATCGACCTGGAGGGTGCGGAGTCCCGGCGCGGTGACCAGCAGATGGAAGTCAATCAGGCGCACCGCTCGCGCAGCGAGCTGCGTGCGCAATTGAGCGCCGTTCAGGCCCGTCTGGAGCAGGTCCGCAGCCGAACAGAGACGGTTAACCGCGAGGCTGGCGAACTTCGTACGCAGGAGGCCCGTGACCGCGAAGAGCTTTCGAGGGCACGTGAGCGGCTCAATACCTCCCTGTCAGAGATGGAAACACTGGCAGACGAGCGCGAGGAGAGAATCGGCAGACAGGGTATTATCCAGGACGCCCTGCAGGAGTCGCGGAGCAAGGCCCAGACTGATCGCGAATCAGCCCACGAGCTTGCCATCAAGACAGAGGCGATGCGTACCGCTCATGCGACAACCGAGCAGGGTCTGGATCGCATGCGAAACCAGCGTGATCAGCTGCAGAAACGCCGCGAGGAATTGCAGGAACTACTGGACAAGGGGGATGCACCCCTCGCCCGGATGGAAGAGGAACTGGAGCAGGTGCTGAAGTCCCGCCTGAAGGTGGAACAGGAACTGTCCGGGGCACGCAACAAGGTCGAGGAGATCGAGCACGGGATTCGCGAACATGAGCAGTCCAGGGCTGGCAAGGAACAGCAGGTACTTGATATCCGCGGGCGGCTGGAGCAGCAGCGCATCGACTGGCAGGAGATCAAGGTGCGTTGCGCAACGCTGCTGGAGCAGATCAATGAAACCGGCTGTGAGCTGCAAAACCTGTTGCAGGAAATGCCTGAGGAGGCCAATGTCAACGACTGGTCGGAGCAGGCGGAGAAGCTGGAAAAACGGATCAGCCGTCTGGGACCGATCAACCTGGCGGCAATCGAGGAATACGAGGAACAGTCAGAGCGCAAGCAGTACCTGGATGCCCAGCACAGCGACCTGAGCGAGGCCCTGGCAACCCTGGAAAGTGCGATCAGCAAGATCGACAGGGAAACCCGGCAGCGCTTCAGGGAGACCTTCGACAAGGTAAACGAGGGTTTCAAATCGGGATTTCCCCGGCTATTCGGCGGTGGGCAGGCCTACCTGGAACTTACGGGCGATGATCTGCTGGATACGGGTGTGACTGTAATGGCACGTCCGCCAGGTAAGCGCAACAGTACGATTCACCTGCTATCGGGCGGAGAGAAGGCACTGACGGCAGTGGCGCTGGTATTCTCGATCTTCGAGCTCAACCCGGCACCCTTCTGTATGCTTGACGAGGTCGATGCACCTCTGGATGATGCCAATGTGGGACGTTTTTGTGACATGGTCCGTGAAATGTCCGAGCGTGTGCAGTTCGTATTCATCACCCACAACAAGATTACCATGGAGATGGCGCATCAATTGACCGGCGTCACCATGAATGAGCCCGGCGTCTCCCGCCTGGTTGCCGTTGATGTCGATGAAGCCGTGCAAATGGCCGCGATGTAGTGCCGGCACCGGCCGGTGTTTGCATTGGCGGCATCTGAATTACCGCAGTTCTACCTGAATACGATATGGACAGCTTGCGAATTATTCTCCTGCTTGCCGGTGTTGTGCTGATTGCCGGGATCTATCTCTGGGGACGACGGCAGAACGTGCAACGGATGAAGCAGATGCGTATTGAGGCAAGGGCCGGTGATCCCCTCATGGATGTTCCCGATATGGCCGAAGGCGTGCGGGTCGTTCCCGGGCGGGAGGCCGTTGAGGAAGAACTGGCCCGGCTTGATGAATTGATTACAGAAGGTGCCGAAGCTGCTCCCGAGAAGGAGACGCTTGCCCCAGCCGCAAGCCGCCAGAAACCGGCAGAAATGAACAAGCTGGTCGTCCTCTATGTGCTGGCGCCCGGCGGAGTACCGTTTCGGGGTGACAGTCTCATCAAGGCGCTGGAGTCGAGCGGGCTTCGATATGGCGACATGAAGATATTTCACCGAATGGTCCCGGTCGGTCCGCGCGAGGAATCTGTTTATTCCGTGGTAAATATGGTGGAGCCGGGTACCCTGAATCCTGCCGAAGTTTCGGGGTTGAACACGCCGGGTATTGCATTTTTCCTGCAACTCTCCGGTCACGTCGATGGCGTCAAGGCCTATGATGATATGGTGGAGACCGCCAAGGCCGTGGCCGCCGTACTGGATGGTGAAATCTGTGATGAGACCCGCAGTGTGCTGAGTCGCCAGAGCATCGGTCACCAGCGTGAGAAGATCATTGAATACCAACTGCGGCGACGGGTTGCGCAGAACCAGTAAGCAGCGGCTTTCTCTGCGGGAATGAGCACTCCGATAGCGGTACAAAAACGTGCCGAAGAACTGCGCAGCCAGCTGGAGTTCCATAACTACCGTTATTACATCCTTGATGATCCGGAGATCAGCGATGCCGGCTATGACCGGTTGCTGCGGGAGTTGCAGGATCTCGAAGCCCAATACCCGGAACTGGTATCCAGCGATTCCCCGACCCAGCGTGTCGGTGCAACCCCGCTCCCGTCCTTTGGTGAAGTGCGCCATGCCGTGCGCATGCTGTCACTGGAAAATGCCTTCAGTGATGAGGAACTGAGAGAATTCGATCGCCGGGTCCGTGATCGTCTGGGGACGGAACAGGTCGACTATGCGGGCGAACCGAAACTGGATGGACTGGCGGTCAGCCTGTTCTACCGTGGAGGCACTCTGGTGCAGGCAGCCACCCGGGGCGACGGGGTGACCGGTGAGGACGTCACCCTGAATGTCCGTACCATAAAATCCGTTCCACTGCGACTGTCCGGCGGGGACCTTCCCGATGAGCTGGAAGTCCGTGGCGAGGTTTATATATCGCATGACGGTTTTCGCTCCCTGAACGAAAAGGCCCTCGCCGCGGGAGAGAAACCCTTCGTAAATCCGCGCAATGCTGCAGCCGGTAGCCTCCGGCAGCTGAATCCGCGCATCACCGCCCAACGTCCGCTGGATATCTACTGTTACGGGGTTGGCAAGCGGGTCGGAGGGAAGACCGCCACCACGCACAGCGGGATCCTCGATCAGCTCAGGGACTGGCGACTCCGGGTATATCCCGGTATCCGCAGGTTGGAGGGTATTCAGGGCTGCCTGGATTATTTTTCCGAGATGGCCGGAAAGCGGGACAGTTTGCCCTTTGATATCGATGGCGTTGTATTCAAGGTCGACCGGCTGGATCAGCAGGCCGCGCTGGGCACCATCGCCCGGGCGCCTCGCTGGGCTATCGCACGGAAATTTCCGGCAGAGGAAGAACAGACCCGGGTGACGGATATCGATGTACAGGTCGGACGAACGGGGGCACTGACACCGGTTGCCCGCCTTGAGCCCGTCTTCGTGGGCGGGGTTACGGTAACCAATGCAACCCTGCACAACGAGGATGAGGTGCATCGCAAGGACGTGCGGCCTGGTGATACCGTCATCGTGCGTCGGGCGGGAGATGTCATTCCCGAGATCGTTCGGGTAATACCGGGAAAGGGTGTGAGGGCAGAGCCCTTTCGCATGCCGGAATCCTGCCCGGTATGCGGGTCTGCCGTGGTGCGGGCGGAGGGACAGGCAGTATCCCGTTGTACCGGAGGTCTGTATTGCCAGGCGCAGCGCAAGGAGGCTATCAAGCATTTCGCGGCAAGACGGGCCATGGATATCGAAGGTCTGGGCTCGAGTCTGGTGGATCAGCTTGTGGATCGTGAACTGGTCCATGATGTAGCCGATCTCTACGCACTGACGGTTGAGCAGCTTGCGGACCTGGAGCGCATGGCGGAAAAGTCGGCGGAGAACCTGATTGCCGCACTCGGGAAAAGCAAGTCAACCACGCTTGCGCGATTTCTCTATGCCCTGGGTATCCGTGAAGTGGGGGAGGCTACGGCACAGAGTCTGTCTCAGTCATTTGGCACCCTCGACAAGCTGATGTCTGCAGACAGGGCCCTGCTCGAGGCGGTGCCCGACGTCGGGCCGGTGGTGGCATCCAGTATAGTGGCATTTTTTGCCGAACCACATAACCGCGAGGTGATAGCAAAGCTGCGGGAAAGGGAGGTTCACTGGCCTGACGTGGAGGTGGCAAAGGAGCTGCCACTGGCAGGAAAAACCTTCGTATTGACAGGTACGCTGGAAACGATGAAGCGTGATGAGTTGAAGGCGCGACTGCAGGGTCTGGGTGCCCGGGTATCCGGCAGCGTCTCCATAAAGACAGATTATGTCGTTGCGGGCGAGAAACCGGGTTCCAAGTACGACCGGGCGAAGGAACTGGGAATCGAGATACTCGACGAAAAAGCCTGCCTGGCATTGCTGGGAGAGTAGTTATGCGGACTGCTGTTTCCCGCCATAACGCATTGAAGTGTTCCCCGGCAGTTATTCAGGTCCATCAGCGGGAACCGCTCCGGTCATGTGCGTGGCTGATGCCGCTCATGCGGGTTAACCGAACTTTTATGGTACTCTTCCATAATCAGGGATGACCATAGAATATCTGCCCAACACATTGATATTCTTCGTAAAGGTTGATAATTGATGTATGCGGAACTGGCAGTCTTCCCCTAATGGACTGAAATATATTGAATAATTCACGTATCTCTCTTATGTCACTTTCTGCTATTACTTGTGGCAGCTCCTTACTCCTTCGTGTGGCTGTTGGATAACCGGTAATGAGCTTGTGTAGTATGATTTCCCATCCTGCGGTTAGCTCGATAAGGATCGTGGCCGGATGAAGAAATTCAGCATGAATCTGCAGGCACGCCTGGTCCTTGCCATCGTATTGCTGGGCATCATCGGGGCGGCCACGACCTTTATCTCGACCCGTGTCTACCGCGAACTCACGTTTGACTATCAGCGGCAATATCTTACCCAGCTGATTGAACTGAAAGTCGCTGATACCCTGACGGGTCTGGAGGCCCAGTCCACGCAACTTGGTCTGCATATCCAGGGAAGGGAGGGTTTTCCTGAGGCATTCGACTCGCAGGATTTCGATTTGTTGTCCCGCGAACTCTGGCAGCAATTCAACCAGGGACTGGTGACAGCCAATGTGGTCAATGCGGTCAAGCTCTATGCCTTCGATATAAACTTCGCCCTGCTTGGATCGGCCACCCGCCTGATGGTGGAAATGGAACCGCATACCATCGTCTGTTCCGGTCTGCTGGATCGCGCCCGTAACCGAACCGGGGCGGATAGGCTGCAATCCATAACCGAACTCTGCCTGTTCGAGGACAAGCCCTATTTTGCCGTTATGGTGCCTCTCGGCGGTCTGCGTCCCTACGGTTATCTGCAGGTGGTATCCGATCCCGTACCAGGGCTCTCCAGGATCAGTGAATCACTCGATATACCGATCCAGATATCATTGATGAATGATGCCGCTGTTTACCAGACTCCTGACTGGGCAACGGACAGTCAGTCGAAATCGATTCTTTCCGAATACATACTCAAGACCAGTCTCGGGATGCCGGCGTTGCGGATAGCTGTTGCGCGTAATGCGAATGCCCTCTTGAAGCACCTGGATCAGACGGACATGCGCCTGCTCTTGCTGGTGATCAGCCTGATCGTACTCACCGTAATTGCCGCACTGGCCCTGATCAAGTATTCCGTACTGGACCCCCTGAAGAATCTCAGCAACCAGCTACGGGCAAGATCGTTGACCGGCCCACCGCTGGTTCCCCCCGCCGGTACTGCCGGTCCGGATGAAACGCCAAGCTTCCATGCTCTCAGTGAGTTGTATGAAACCCTCCATGACATGGCGATACGGGATCCTTTAACCGGATTGTATAACCGGGCGCTGTTTGAAGATCGACTGAAGCAGTTGATTGCAGAGAGCCGCAGGATCGATCACAAGGCAGCCATCCTGATGCTGGACATGGTCCGTTTCAAGTATGTCAATGATGTGCTGGGCCATCACGCGGGTGACATGTTGTTAAAGGAGGTGGTTAGCCGACTGCAGGGCGTGCTGCGTGAGTCAGATACTTTGGCGCGTCTGGGGGGTGATGAATTCACCATTATTCTGCCGGATGCAGACGGTGATCAGGCTATCCTGGTTGCACAGAAGATCCTGCAGGTTCTGGAACCCGAGTTTGAAATTGGAGGACATACCCTGACTGCGTCCATGTCTATTGGTATCTCCCTGTATCCGGATCATGGAGAGAATGCGGAGACAATACTGCGCCATGCCGATTTTGCCATGTATACAGCGAAGAAAAACGCGCCCGGCTATGCGCTTTACAATCCCCAGGCGACGGACCGGATGCGTGCGGCGGAATTGACCATGAGTGGAGCCATCCGGCGGGCCATTGTCGGCAGCGAACTCT
The DNA here is from genome assembly GCA_029287615.1 of Pseudomonadota bacterium. Taxonomy (GTDB): domain Bacteria; phylum Pseudomonadota; class Gammaproteobacteria; order UBA9214; family UBA9214; genus JARFQV01. The sequence continues at coordinate 17,441 of JARFQV010000025.1, forward strand.
TTATGGCTTACCAACCGGTCTTCAGTATCCAGGACAATCAGGTAGCCTACCTCGAGGCGCTCGTCAGATGGCGACAACCCGACGGGACAGTCTGGACACCGGAGTCCTTTATCCGGGTTGCCGAACAGAGTGGTTTGATCAAGCAACTCGCGGAGTGGGTCATTGATGCCGTATGCCGTGAGTTGTCAGGCTGGTTGTCCTGCCAACCCGACCTTCGTATCGGTATCAACCTGTCCATGCACAACCTGCATGACAATGCGCTGCCTGATTATATCGATTCGGTGTTACATCGTTACCAGCTGAATTCATCGTCAATACTGATCGAAATTACCGAGACCGGCGTCATGCTCGATCCGGATCAGGTACTGGAAACACTGGATCGACTGGCGGACATGGGTCTGAAGTTGTCTATCGATGACTTCGGGACCGGTCAGTCCTCACTGGTTTATCTCAAGCGTCTGCCGGTTGATGCCCTGAAGGTGGACAAGTCATTTATACAGGAGATGATCAGTGACGAGGACGATGCTGCCATCGTGCATGCCACCATCGATCTCGCACACAGCCTGGGTCTGCGGGTAACCGCCGAGGGTGTGGAGACAAAACAGGTTTATGAACGTTTGAAGACTATGGGCTGCGACGAATACCAGGGAAATTATGCCAGTAAGCCGCTCGCGGCGGACGAGTTGTTCGAATGGATGAAGGGTGATATCCAGGTGCGGGCCTTGTCCACAGGACAGTGAGCACAGGTGTAAAAATACATCACTGCCGCTCACGAAACGCGGTGTGTCGTTGAAAATACCTGTGAGTTGACTTGAACCGGGTTGTTTGCGGTGCCAGGGATGCACGGGTGACTTGATCCCGGTCACGTTCTCTTTGCGGATACCCGCAGAATACTGATGAAAAAAGGAACTCGGAATGAGAATCTTGCATACATTGTTGCCATTAGTGGTATTCACCTTTTTTGCGGCCTGTTCGCCCGAACGGGAAGAGGCGTCCTTGCCAAAGGACCGGATCTTCAACACACAGACTGCTCCCCTGGACAAGGCCGGCGAGGTGGAAGGCATGGTTCTGGATGCCGCTCGTACGCGAGGAGCGGAGATCGATGCTGGGGCGCGCTAGCATGATACCCGGATTCGGGAACCGAAGAGGGCGAAAGACAAGACCATGACCCGGATCATTAGTGTGACAAGCGGTACCGGGGGCGCTGGGAAAACCTTCTTGTGTATCGACCTGGCGCTTGCACTGGCGGGTCTGGGCAGGCGTGTAGTTATTCTGGACTGTGCGAGCGACACCGATAATGTCCATGCAAGACTGAATATCCCGCGCGATGCCTGTCTGGAGGATGTGCTGGATGGCAGGGCAGGTATCGCTGAATTGCCATCCCGGCATCCTTCCGGCGTGGAGATCATAGCGGCCCACCCGGGTGTCGAAAGGCTGGCCATGCCCGATGGCGGTCGCAGCGGGTCCGTTCTCAGTGACGAATCGGTGATGCATGGAGCCGAGAGTATTCTGATCGACAGCTCGAGCTGTAATCCGAGAGCGGTGGTTGCCTTCTGTCAGCTGTCAACGGAGGTCATTCTGCTGTTGCATCCCGATACCGGTGCACAGGCCGAGAATTACGCCTTGTTGAAAATTCTGTTGCTAAACGGTTTCGGGGGCAGGGTGTCCATTGTGGTCAACAAGGTCGATGACCTGGCCAGTGGCGAGCGGCTCTTCGAGGAATTCCGGAAAACCGTTCTGCACTATCTGGCCCTTGAGCTGTCGCTGATGGAAGTAATCATCAGCGATCCTTCCGTCCGCCTTGCAGCATCCAGCCAACAGTCGCCATTACAGGTCTTTCCTCACTCTGCAGCAGTCGCAAGTGTCCGTGCCATCGCCGGGCAGATCGGGCGTGATGAGCATGATCAAGGTGATGCACTGACAGTCGGGCAGTTCTGGGGTACCTATGCAAGACTGGTCCAGACCTCACTGATCGTTGCCGGCCAGTTGCCGATCCGGGATCAGGAGGACGGTGAAACCTCTGCCAGGTTATCCGAAACGGATTCGGGCAATGCGGATGATCGGATTGATGCTGACAGAGGGCTCGCCGGTATCAGTGATATCCTGGCGGCATTCGATCATGAACGGATCCGGAACCCGGCAGGCGATGCGGAGGATGAACTCTATGCGATACGCAGGGAGGATGGTAGCAGTTTGATCTGCGCATGGCATGAATGAATAAGGGGACAGACAAATAAATCTGTCCCCTTATTACGACCGTTACTGCGAGCTTTCCGGCATGGTTACTTCTGCGCTGTCCCGAATCTCCTGCATGTGCTGCTTGAGGCGCTGGCTTGTGGCCGCGGTGCGCAGGCGGTCCTTTACATCCTCGAAGGCTGGCGGGGTGCTTTCCCTGGAGTCTTCCAGGAGTATGACGTGCCAGCCAAACTGGGTCTGGACGGGATCCTTTGTGTAGGTGCCCTTATCCAGGGCGGCGGTAGCTTCCGAGAATGGTTTCACCATCTGTCCGGATGCAAACCAGCCGAGGTCACCGCCATTCTTCCCGGTTGGTCCGGTTGATAGTTCCTTGGCCATTTCTGCGAAATCACCACCTTCATCCAGACGGGTAATGGCGTTGCGCGCCTCTGCCTCGGTGGGTAAGAGAATATGCCTTGCCTTGTATTCCATACCCGGCTGCGCTGCCTGCTGATCGTACATGAGCCTGAGATCTTCATCGCTGATCTGGTTGTTTTGCAGATAGTCCCGCAGCGCGGCACCGGCCAGGAGGGTCCTGCGCTGCTGGTCGATCTCGTTGACAATATCGGGCTTCTTGTCCAGTCCCTTGCGTACAGCTTCCTGCCTCATCAGCTCCAGACCGACCAGTTCATCCAGCACGACCTTCGGATCGCTTTCGGCACCGGTTTTCAATCGACTGTTACGCTGATTCGTGTACACAGCCAGATCATCCAGGGTGATCTGCACGCCGTTTACCGTGGCAACTACCTCGCTGCTGGTGGCGGTGGTTGCTGGTGGTTCGGCGGCGCTCGCAGGCGTGTTTTCATTTCCGGAAGGATTGCACGCCGTCAGGACGATAGCGAGTGCGGGGATCAATACGATTTTCTGTTGCAACATGTGGTATTCCTTTGGGTTGTTTAACTTCCGTGGCCGGATACTTCTCCGGGTGTAAAGGCTTGTATGCTGAGGGCGTGAATCTCCCTCTGCATGGCATCGCCCATGGCTTCATAGACAAGACGGTGACGCTGTATCAGACTCAGATCCCTGAAGGAATCCGAGACGATCCGAACGATGTAATGGCCACCGCCACCTGCCGCACCGGCGTGGCCGGCATGCTTGGCACTTTCATCGACTATCTCCAGCTCCCTGGGCGTCAGGGCGGTGCTGATCCGCTCCCGGATCATCTCTACTCTTACATCACTCATCAGGGGAGGACCTTTTTAAACGGTTTGACGATAACACTCGAGTACACGCCTGCTGCCATATAGGGATCGGCATCTGCCCAGGCCTCCGCCTCTCCGAGTGAGGCGAATTCAGCCACTACCAGGCTACCGGAAAAACCGGCCGGACCCGGATCTTCGCTGTCAATGGCGGGATGCGGACCCGCCAGTACGAGGCGTCCTTCATCCCTGAGCGCCGACAGGCGTTCGAGGTGGGCAGGTCGTGTCTTCATCCGGGATTCGAGACTGTCCTCCCGATCCTGGCTGATTATGGCATATAACATCCAGTGCACCTCTTCACTTCTTTGATTACTTGCAACAGCAAGGTATGTTGGCAGATGGCCTTGTTCCCCGCCGCCAAAGTTCTGTCATGACCCCGCCCCACGCCTTGTCTGGCACAGTGATCCACCCGAAGCAATGTTACCCAATGCCTGGCTAGGCCCTAGCTTTCGCCCTTGTTTTCTTCTTCCGGCTCCATGTATCGGCTGAGATAAAAGGCCTGCCCGAATATGAATACAAAGGTGAGGCCCATCAGTCCGAACAACTTGAAGTTCACCCAGGTTTCCTCATCGAAGGTGTAGGCGACGTAAAGGTTTAGCAGTCCCATACTGGTGAAAAATATGACCCATGCCCAGTTCAGGCGGATCCACACCGGCACGGGAACCGTGATGGCGTGACTCATCATGCGTTCCACCAGCGTCTTTTCACCGAAGTAGCGGCTACCCATAAATACGAGGGCGAACAACCAGTTCACAACAGTGGGCTTCCATTTGATGAACAAGGGATCCCTGAACAGCAGGGTAGCGCCACCGAACAGGATAAGAATCGCCAGCGTGACAAGATGCATGTTCTCGAAGCGCCGGTGTTTGAGCCAGAATGCACCCGTCTGCAGGAATCCGGAAGCGATAGCGACGGCCGTTGCGACATAGATGTCGTACAGCTTGTAGGCAATGAAAAAAAGCAGGATCGGAAAAAAATCGTATAGAAATTTCATCTTGTTCTGATCAGTTCAGCCGTCTTGATTAATGCAGGGATTGCCTGATGCCGCATTGTTTGTGGTACCGTTCCACCACTGCACGTACCTGTGCAGGATAGTCAAGTGCCTCCATTTGCTGCATTCCCTCACTGAAAAACTGCGGGGCATCCTCAGGGAGTTTCTCGATCAGTACTTCAAAGGCTTTTTCCATGAGTTCAGGATCGTGCGTGCGCGTTGCGATGATCCCCTGGTTGAGAATGAGTATACGCCATGGCCTTCCCGGATTGGCCTTTTCGAGATCCTGGCTGATGAATGCGGAGACCGATTTGGTGATTTCCTCCATCGCACTGCCCAGAACTTTCAGTTCGGGAATCTCTTTGGTCGAGTTGGCCAGCAGGGAGAGGGCATCGACTGCCGGTTCCAGGGTGGCAATGCTGCCGTCGTGGCGGGAAACCCAGAGTGCGAAGGCAAGGGTCAGTTCAGCCAGTCGATGCCGGTCCGGCGTACCCAGTCGATCCAGCCAGACACCAAGATTTTCCAGCAGTCGAAAGGCATATTCACCCAGTTCAGTCACGTCATTGCCGTCTGCCAGCATGGGGTGCTGAAGGCGCTTTTCTGCGGATAAGGTTGCGGATTCAACCGGCATGGCCTGAAAGTCCGACTCGACACGCTGCATAACCTCAAGCATCTGCTCAAAGGCGGCTGCGAGCATCTCGGGACTGGTTTCGGTGTCTGTGGCCGGCAGCTTTGGGTGGTTGCCGGATAGCAGTTCATTCAGGATTGGTCTCAGCCCGCTCCTTATGCTGGATATATCATCAGTCAGGTTGTGCATAAAACTTTATCTGTGTGGTTGCTCAGGTCGATCGTGTTCACATATCCACCGTCCAGCCGGAAGATATGCCTTGTAAAATATAAGTGATCTTTGTTCAGGGATGGTTTGGGCCGTGCATCCGGCGGCTATCCAGCGCCAATACAGTTAATGTTAATATAGTACGGATGAAACTTCACCATGACCTGCATAGCCATTCTACCGCATCTGACGGAACCCTGACGCCGGAAGAACTCGTTGAGGAGGCTCTCGACGGTGGCGTGGATGTACTGGCGCTGACCGATCATGACACCACCGCGGGCATCGGGGCCGCTGCCAGGGCGGCGGACGGACAGGATATCCGGCTGATTCCGGGTGTCGAGATCTCCGTCTCCTGGAACGCCTATACCATCCATGTTCTTGGTTTGAATATCGATATACGGGACGAGCGGCTCCAGAGAGGTCTGCAGGGGCTGCGGGAGTTTCGTGAATGGCGGGCCCAAGAAATCGCGAGACGCCTGGAAAAGGCCGGTATCCAGGGGGCATTGACCGGGGCCAGGGCGCACGCACGCGGCAGCATTGTTGGTAGAACGCATTTTGCGCGCTTTCTGGTGGAACAGGGGTATGCCCGTTCCCTGCGTGAGGTCTTCAAGCGCTACCTGGTGAAGAAGCGACCGGGTTATGTCCCCGGCGAGTGGGCCACGCTGGAGCAGGCCGTTACCTGGATCAGGGGGGCGGGAGGTCTTGCCGTGATCGCCCATCCGGCCCGATATCGGCTGAGCGCAACCCGCTTGCGTGCTCTGCTGGAGGAATTCAAGTCCTGTGGTGGTTTGGGGCTGGAAGTCGTTTCAGGCAGCCACAGCCGTGATGATATTACCGCCATGAGCAGTGTAGCCCGGCGCCTTGAACTGTTGGCCTCCTGCGGCTCCGATTATCATGGCCCGGAAAACCCCTGGGTCCGGCTGGGCAGACTCGCCAATGTGCCCGATGGCTGTCGGCCGGTCTGGGAAAGTACGCAGTGGCGGGCAGCCTCGGCACGATAGTGCCCCACCGTAACCATCCGGAAACGATCCTGCGACATCAGTACAGCGATGATTGATGCTGAATCATGAGCCAGTTTTTTCAAATTCACCCTGAAAATCCCCAGGCGCGCCTGATCCAGCGTGCTGCCGGAATCATTCGCAAGGATGGCGTCATCGCCTACCCAACCGATTCCAGTTATGCCCTTGGCTGTCATGTCGGTGACAAGCAGGGTATGGAGCGTATCCGCAGAATCCGCAATCTCGACAAAAAGCACAATTTCACCCTGGTGTGCAGCGACCTGTCCGAGATTGCCACCTACGCACGGGTGGATAACAGCGCCTACCGGCTGCTGAAGTCGCTGACCCCCGGCCCCTATACCTTCCTGTTGCGGGCCACGCACGAGGTGCCGCGTCGCTTGCAGAATCCGAAGCGAAAGACCATCGGAATCCGGGTTCCGGATCACCAGATCACCCAGTTACTGGTCAGGGAACTCGCGGAACCGATCATGAGTTCAACCCTGATTCTCTCCGGTTCAGATATGCCGGAAAGCGATCCCGTCGAGATTCGTGAAAAACTGGAACATGTCATTGATCTGGTGATCGATGGCGGCCACTGCGGTGTGGACCCGACGACCGTCATTGACCTGGTCGATGGCACACCCCGAATTATCCGGGCGGGGTGCGGGCCGGTGGAAGCGCTGGAATGAATCACCCGTTTGATACCGTGATGAGTATAATCCCGGCATGATCGAGGTCAGTCTCACGCAAAAGATCGTCGCCTGGGTATTGCCGGTCCTGTTTGCTATAACCGTGCATGAAGTCGCCCACGGCTGGGTAGCCAGGCAACTGGGCGACAACACGGCCATGATGATGGGCCGGCTCACGCTGAATCCCGTCAGGCATATTGATCCCGTGGGCAGCATACTCATTCCTGGCATGCTGCTCCTGATGCAGGCCGGCTTCATATTCGGGTGGGCAAAGCCCGTGCCGATCACCTGGCAGAACCTGGGACGCCCGAAAAGCGACATGGTCCTGGTGGCTGCGGCGGGCCCGTTATCGAACTTTTGCATGGCCGTCATCTGGGCCCTCATAACGCGCATGGTGCTATTGACGGGCAGTGAATTTGCGCAACCGCTGCTGTTTATGGGTGTGGCAGGTATTTTTATCAATGTTGTGCTTATGTTGCTGAATTTGCTGCCATTGCCACCGCTGGATGGCGGACGGGTGGTTGCCGGCCTGCTGCCCGGCCAGTGGTCCGTGCGGTTCAGCCGGATAGAACCCTATGGTATCTGGATTCTGATCGCCCTGTTACTGACCGGTGTGCTGGGCTGGCTGCTGTGGCCGGTGCTTGAATTCATCCTGCACATGCTGGCACAGGTCTCCGGCCTGCCGGCCCGGGTCTTCGATCAAATACTGAAAGCACTCATGAGTAGCGGATAGGAGAGGATTTTGAGTAGTCATTCCAATCAAGGCCGGGTCTTGTCCGGTATGCGCCCCACAGGCAGGCTGCACCTGGGACACTATCACGGTGTACTGAAGAACTGGTTGAAGTTGCAACACGAGTATGAGTGTTTTTTCTTCGTGGCCGACTGGCATGCCCTGACCACACACTATGAAGATCCCCACCTCATAGCAGAGAGCGTATGGGACATGGTGGTTGACTGGCTTGCGGCGGGGATCAACCCGGGTTCGGCAAACCTGTTTATCCAGTCACACGTCCCCGAACACGCGGAACTGCATCTGCTGCTATCGATGGTCACGCCCCTTGGATGGCTGGAAAGGGTTCCGAGTTACAAGGACCAGCAGGAAAAGCTGCGGGAGAAAGACCTGGCGACCTATGGTTTCCTGGGCTACCCACTCCTGCAGAGTGCCGATATCCTGATCTACAAGGCAACCCAGGTGCCGGTTGGTGAAGACCAGGTGGCGCATGTGGAACTGACCCGCGAGATCGCACGTCGCTTCAATCACCTGTATGGCCGGGAACCGGATTTCGAGGAAAAGGCACGTACGGCTGCCAAGAAAATGGGAAAGAAAAATGCCCGGCTCTATACCGATCTGCGTAAACGATACCAGGAACAGGGCGATCACGAGGCACTGGATATTGGCCGCGCCCTGCTGGAAGGTCAGCAGAATCTGACCCTGGGTGACCGGGAGCGTCTGTTCGGATACCTGGAGGGTAGTAGCCGTATTATTCTGGCAGAGCCTGATGCCTTGCTCACGCCTGCCTCGAAAATGCCGGGCCTGGATGGACAGAAGATGTCCAAGTCATACGAGAATACGATCTCCCTGCGCGAGGACCCGGAGGTGATCCAGCAAAAACTGCGTACCATGCCGACCGATCCGGCACGCGTACGCCGCACGGACGCGGGTAACCCGGAAAAATGTCCGGTGTGGCAGTTGCACCAGGTTTATTCGGATGATGAGGTCAGGGCCTGGGTGCAGGAGGGTTGTACCACTGCGGGCATCGGTTGCCTAGACTGCAAACAACCGGTCATCGATGCCGTTGTCGGTGAGTTGGCGCCGATCCGGGAACGCGCACAGGTATTCGAATCAGATACTGCCAGGGTTCGCAAGATTATCGATGAGGGTTGCGAAACGGCCCGCAGTATATCGCGGGATACCCTGGAAGAGGTACGCCAGGCCATGGGACTGCAATATGGCTGAACGGATGAGGATCGGTGCTACCGTATCGTGCATATGATCTTGGACCATGAAACTCACCGTGTTATCTGCCCAAGGAAGGCCTCCATCATCGTGTGAATGTCAGGCTGCTATCCGTACCCGTGATTGATTGTTTTTACGATTCCGTTTCGGTAAGAGAAATGTAAAAAAAACTGGAAGACACTGTTACGGGAATCAGGTAGAATCCCGCAAACGCCAAGCAATTGCCCGTAGCCGCTACCAGCCGGAACGGGCGCCAGGGCCTTATATGAGCGAAAGCCAGACCCACGCTGACGTACCACAAGCAGAGCAGGAAGAAATCCCCCTCGCCATGGTTCAGGGGAAGGCGTTCACCGCTCTACCGCAGGACCTCTACATCCCCCCCGATGCGCTCGAAGTCTTTCTGGATGCATTCGAAGGCCCGCTTGACCTGTTGCTCTACCTGATCAAGCGGGAGAATCTCGATGTTCTCGATATTCCTGTCGCGCAGATTACCCGTCAGTACATCGACTATATCGAGTTGATGCAGGATCTGCGCTTCGAGCTTGCGGCGGAGTATCTGGTGATGGCGGCCATGCTCGCCGAGATCAAGTCCCGACTGCTGCTCCCGCGTCCCGTGGAGTGCGATCAGGACGAGGATGACCCGCGCGCCGAGCTGGTACGCCGGCTGCTGGAATACGAGCGGTTCAAAAAGGCTGCCGAGGACCTGGATGAATTGCCACGCGTGGGCAGGGACATATACCCGGCGCAGGCCCGGGGTGTTGAACACCAGGTCATCAAGCTGCCCCCCGAGGTGTCCCTGCAGGACCTGCTGGCGGCCTTCAGAGAGGTTATGTCACGGGCCTCGATGTACACCCATCACCACGTCCAGATGGAATCCCTGTCGGTGCGCGAGCGGATGTCGAATGTGCTCAGTCGCGTGGGAACGGACAGGTTTACCGACTTCGGTGATCTGTTTACCCCGGAGGAAGGACGAATGGGAGTGGTGGTGACCCTGCTTGCCATTCTGGAGTTGCTGAAGGAGTCTCTGCTGGAGATGACGCAGGCAGAACCGTTTGCGCCCATTCATGTGAAATCGGCATCTTCAGCCTGCGAGGGCGGGGAAGATACCGATACGGAAGAGACGGAGTATCAGGAAGCAATGGCCTGAACGGTGATCCCGTACATCCATTCAGGGAACTGAAGACATGAAAGACCCCACACTCAAGCACATCCTCGAGGCCATCCTGCTGGCGGCTGCCCGTCCATTGACCCTGGATCAGCTGCTGGCGATATTTGTCGAAGAGGAGTGCCCCGAGCGTGATGAGTTGCGCAGTGCGATCGAGGAATTACAGGCCGATTACGCAGATCGGGGCATAGAGGTATCCGAGGTAGCCAGCGGTTACCGGATCCAGGTCAGGCCGGAGATGCAGCCCTGGGTATCCAGGTTGTGGGAGGAAAAACCCTCCCGGTATTCACGGGCCCTGCTGGAGACCCTGGTGTTGATTGCTTACCGTCAGCCGGTCACCCGGGGTGAGATAGAGGATATCCGCGGAGTCAGTGTCAGTACCTCGATCATGAAGACCCTGCAGGATCGCAAATGGGTGCGTGTCGTGGGACACCGGGATGTTCCCGGTCGACCATCGATGTATGGCACCACCCGTGAATTCCTGGATTATTTCGACCTGAAGAGCCTCAACGAATTGCCGACACTGGCCGAATTGCGTGATCCGGACATGTCAGGCGAATTGATGAAACTCGATCTTGAGGGAGTCGAGGAGGTCATGGGCGAAACCGGAGATGCAGGTCAGGATGACGCTACAGCTGTCGAGGACGCCGAGGACAGCATGCAGCCGGTTGTAAACTCCGGCGAAGACCAGCCCGGTACCCTTCACTGAATAAAGTCAGTCGGGCTGACCCGCAACTCTCGCCTGTGAGCGCGAGGATCGCCCTGCTGTCCGGTTGATTCGCCCCATCCACGGGTCTCAAGCCTTGCAGGGCAATTCCGCAGGTGCCCGGGATCATACCCGGCGATCTGCTTAGTGGTAACAGGCTCTAGCAACTTTTCAGGGACAGGAAACATGGGCTGTATGGCCGAACGGGGAAAGATGCAGACTGGCCCGGAAATCGGGCGAGGGCGATATATCCTGGCGCGCCATGCAGGCTAGCCAGGCAACCGGTTTCCTGCCATGTCGGAACGTGTGCAAAAAGTACTCGCCAGTGCCGGATACGGGTCCAGGCGTGAACTGGAAAACTGGATTCGTGCCGGACGGATCACGATCAACGGCAAGCCAGCGGAGCTTGGCCAGCGACTGAATGAGGGAGACCGGGTAAGCATTGATGACCGGCCCGTTTCCCTTTCCGGGCTGCGGAAGGACATTCCATCCAGGAATATCATCTACCACAAGCCGGCGGGTGAACTCACGACCCGCTCTGACCCGGAAGGTCGACCCACTGTCTTCGACCACCTGCCGCGACTGCGTGAGGCACGCTGGATCAGCGTTGGCAGGCTTGATATCAACACCTCCGGCCTGCTCTTGCTGACCACTGACGGGGAACTGGCCAACCGTCTGATGCACCCCTCCAGCGCCCTGGAACGTGAATATGCCGTACGCATCCTCGGGGAAGTCGATCCGTCGGCAATCAGGAGGATGAGTCGAGGTGTCGCGCTGGAAGACGGTATGGCTCGGTTCAAGTCTATCCGGGATGCCGGTGGCAGCGGTGCGAACCACTGGTACCACGTGGTGTTGACGGAAGGACGAAACCGTGAGGTGCGCCGTATCTGGGAATCACAGGGGCTGCGCGTCAGCCGGTTGATCAGAATTCGTTTTGGTCCGGTCACACTGCCCCGCAAGTTGCGACCCGGCAGAAGCCAGCCACTGGAGGATGCCGGGGTTCAGGCCCTGTATCAAGCCGCTGGATTGAAACACAAGGCCACTGCTGGCACGAAGAGCAAGGGACGCAGGGGGGGCAGGCGCAAGTGAGCATGGACGGGTTGCGTCTGAAATCCGTCTTCGAATGCCTGTATCAAACCCATGGTACGCAGGACTGGTGGCCCGGGGACACGCCTTTTGAAATCATGGTCGGCGCGATCCTTACCCAGAATACAAGCTGGTCCAATGTGGAAAAGGCGATTGCGAACCTTGCAGGACACGGTCAGCTGGACCCGGTAAAGATTGCCTCGCTACAGCCGGATCGTCTGGCATTGCTCCTGAAGCCTTCCGGTTATTTCAATATCAAGGCCAGACGTCTGCAGAATTTCTGCCGATGGTACCTGGAGCAGGGGAGCTTCGAGGCACTGAACGGGCGACCGACAGCGGAACTGAGATCAGGCTTGCTCGGTGTTAACGGAATCGGCCCGGAAACGGCCGATGATATCCTTCTTTATGCTTTCGGGCGGCCGGTCTTTGTCATCGATGCCTATACCCGTCGTCTGTTCTCCCGCCTGGGATTGATCGAGGGAGATGAACCGTATGAAAACCTGCGCCACAGGCTGGAGACGAAACTGGGTGCAGATGTGGAGCTGTACAATGAATATCATGCATTGATTGTGCGTCATGCCAAGGAAGTCTGTCAGGTAAAGGCGCGCTGTGCAGAATGTGTGTTATACCGCAGCTGCCCGGGTAGACAATTCGCTGTTTGATTACACAGGAGACTAGCATGAGCGCACGAATGAGCAGAAAGGGCCTGTCGATCGGAATCAGCCTGATGGACGATGATGTCTATGTCGAACTCAGGGCAATAGGCAGACTGACTCACCGGGACTATGAGGTACTGGTACCCATGCTGGATGAGGCGATCAAGGAAGTACCCGAGCCCCATATCAGGATACTTGTGGATGCCCGGGAGTTCGAGGGTTGGGAACCCAGGGCAGCCTGGGACGACTTCAGACTGGGTCTGAAACATCGAAAGGAGTTTTCCAAAATCGCCATCCTCGGTAACAAGCCATGGGAAAAATATGTCACCACGGTTGCCAGATGGTTTACCAGTGGTGATGCGAGATATTTCGAGGAGATGGATGAGGCAATCGAGTGGATAAGGGGATAAGCCTGGTCGTATGAACGGCCCGGGTAACCAGCAGAGGTTGCCGCGGCCGTTTCCGGTATTCGCCCGGACACCAGTTTACAGATTTGCGGTGATTTTCTCTGACCCCTGTCTGGCCTTGTTCAGGGCCTCCTCGACGGTGTCTCCCCTCGCCAACACCACACCCATGCGGCGCTTGCCATGGACCTGCGGTTTTCCGAACAGTCGCAATTGTGTCTCCGGTGCACTGAGTGCGCTTTCCAGGTTACCAAAACTCACCTGGCTGGAGTCGCCTTCTACCAGGATAACGCTGGATGCGGAAGGACCATGCAGGTGGAGATCGGGAATTGGCAGGTCCAGGATTGCCCGTGCGTGAAGCGCGAACTGTGACAGATCCTGGGAAATCATGGTTACCATACCGGTGTCATGGGGCCGTGGAGAAACCTCGCTGAAAATTGCCTCATCTCCCCTGATAAACAGTTCCACCCCGAAGATCCCGCGGCCGCCCAGTGCCCCGGTAATCTTTTCTGCGATATCCCGTGCGTCAGCCAGTGCCTTCTGACTCATTTGCTGTGGTTGCCAGGACTGCCGGTAATCGCCATCAACCTGAACATGGCCGATCGGCTCGCAGAAGGCGGTTCCGCCACGATGGCGTACGGTTAGCTGGGTGATCTCGTAATCGAATTCCACAAAGCCTTCAACGATCACCTTGCCTGCGCCGCTGCGTCCGCCTTCCTGCGCGTAGTTCCAGGCCGTCTCGATGTCTGAGCGGGAATGAACGAGACTCTGCCCCTTGCCGGAGGAACTCATGATGGGTTTGACAACACAGGGAAGCCCGATCTCCTCGATGGCGGCATCGAATGTCTCCCGCGTTTCCGCAAACCGGTAATCAGAAGTCCGGATCCCGAGTTCCTCGGCAGCAAGACGGCGTATACCTTCGCGGTTCATGGTAAGTCTTGCCGCGCGGGCGGTGGGGATGACCGTGTAACCGGATGATTCCAGTTCCACCAGGGTATCGGTGGCGATTGCCTCGATCTCCGGGACGATGAAATCCGGCTTTTCCCGTTCGATAAGCTTGCGCAAGGCCCGGGCATCCAGCATGGAAATGACATGACTGCGATGCGCCACCTGCATTGCGGGGGCGTTTTCGTACCGATCGACCACGATCGTTTCAACCCCCAGCCTCTGCAGTTCGATGACTACCTCCTTGCCCAGTTCACCGCCACCGCACAGCAATACCCGGGTTGCCGAAACAGTGAGTGGAGTGCCAATGGTTGTCATCCGCGGATACCCCGGAGTAATTGGAAACGCCAGATTATATAAAACGGACCCGAAATAACGCTAGCGGAATGTTTCCGGGAGAAATCCGGGCTAGCTGTTGTAGCGCAGGTGATAGCAGTGCGGACGAAGACCCGGGGTGATGGAGCCGCTGCTGCCAACCAGGAAGACGGCATAGGCCGCCTTGCCCTGACACTCGGCCAGAGATCGCAGCTGCAGTTCAATATCCGTGTGGGGAGTCCAGGCTGGAAACTGGCAGAGCAGGTAGATAGCGTATTCCTTTCTGCCGAGAATGTATTTCAGGACATCGGCGGGCTCCCGAGTGCCGGAGATGCGCTCATCGGACCCGGACTCATGGAGACCCATGGCAGGCCGCCACATGAAAACCGGTGTTCCGGTGGCCCTTCCATAATCACGAAATGCGCGGGTCACCTGCTCCGTATCCAGGGTATCAATGGCAAACAGGGGGATATGTGATTCCACCATTTCACTGATCTGTGCCAGTTCTCCCATGTGAGGGCACTCCTTATCTGCAACACATCGCCAGACCGCATTCCGCTTGTTCGGAAAATGTATTGTGAATACAAATCCCTGCTCGATCACCTCGCCCCGCGGTGAGAAATCCGGGCCGGGACCTGCCAAGTACTAACAATCACTAGTATAGAGGAAGTCAGGGATGGAAATTGTGCCATCTGTCATAAAAAGAGGATATCGTAGCTCGATGGAAACGCCGGTGGCGGGACCTGGCGGCAATAACCAGGCTCGGGTCGTCTGTCGGTGCCGGTATGCGGTTCATGCCGCGCATATCCGGTTACCGCCTTGTGATTTGGCCTGAAAGAGACTGAAGTCCGCCCGTTGCAGGAATGTGAGCAGATTGTCATCGGTACGCAGTGTGTTGATGCCCGCGCTGACGGTTATCGAAACCGTTCCGAATACGCTTGGTAATTGCCGGCTGGAGACCATGGTGCACATTTCCCCTGCAAGTACGCTGGCGCTGTCTTTGTCCGTATCCCTCAGCAGTATCATGAATTCATCGCCCTTGCCCCGGAATAGGGTATCGATTCTACCGAGTACCTGGCCCATACAGCTCACTACGGTCTTCAGCACCTCGTCACCGGTCAGGCTCCCGTGTACTTCATTCAGATTCCGGAAGTGATCGATGTTCAGGACGATAATTGACAATGGCAGCTCATGTTTCCTCGCGTAATTCATTTCCCTGCAGAGCATTTCCTTCAGAGCCACCCCGTCATGCAGGCCTGTCAGCGTATCCCTGTTGGCCATTTGCAGGGCTTCCCTGTGAACGAGTGAATCCCGCAACGGCAGGAGAAGAATCGGCAGTAGTCCGCCGATCTGCTCGATCTCCTTGTCCGTGAATTTCCTGCGGCGATGAAATGTGAGTTCACCCAGAAATCTTGATCCCAGCATCAGTCTGCATCGGTGGCTGTGATAGGCGCATTGACCCAGTGTATATTCGATTCCCCTGGTTGCGTTGCGGTAATGGATTCCATGCAGCGGGACAGTGGATCGAAGCGTACCCGAGAAGAGTTCAAGCAGGTGTCTGGGGTCGCGTACTGACTGTAATCGACGTACCAGCGCCAGGGATGCAGATGTCAGAGTACTTCTGTATCCCGGGGCATCCTGAGGGGTCAGAGAGTTGACCGGAATTACGGATTCATCAGCTTGGCAGATCGTCATGATACGAACTCCCGTTGTTTTGCGGTACCACTGAATCTATGCCATTGTCGTGCCAGTTTTGCAGCTTTCCAATAAATGGTTAGTAAACATATCCTTGTCGTATTTTGATTCCGATACGACTATGCTTACTGTCAAGCGAATGACGAATAGCGCGGATAAACAGCATCATTGTGTGGGAACTTTGACGTTCGGGGATAGAGATTGACGATGGCGGTGCGCATCCCCCGGATGTTGACTGAAATAACATCCTTACTGAACAAGAGGAGTGTGTCGTTTATGTGGATGCGATTCATCATGAGTGCTCTGTTACTCGCCTGTTTCCCCGCTGGCGCAGGCGAGGTACCGGCAGAGAGCCTGGGTGCAGGCTATGTCAATCCGGGTTATGAGGATAAACCGGGGTGGTTTGTTAACTCGTTTCTCGATATACGTGAGGATGTTGCCGAGGCTGCGGCAGATGGCAAACAGGTGATCCTCTACTTTTACCAGGATGGTTGTCCCTACTGTAAAAAACTCCTGGAGACCAATTTTACTCTGCGGGAAATCGTGGAAAAGACACGCAGCCGGTATCATGTCATCGCGATCAACATGTGGGGGGATCGGGAAGTCACAGATTTCAATGGCGAATTGACTACCGAAAAGTCATTCGCGAGTGGCCTGCGCATCATGTTTACCCCCACAATGCTATTCCTGGATGACAGGGGGCAGGTTGTTTTGCGTGTCAACGGTTACTACCCGCCGCGCAAGTTTGATGCCGCGCTGGACTATGCGGCGGAACACACTGGACGTTCACCAGGCTTCGCAGAATTTTATGCGGGTCTGGAATCCGGTTCGCCGGGGGGTAGACTGCACACCGATCCGGGTTATTTACAGCCACCATACCGCCTGGCGGCGCGTGAAAGTGAAAAACCGCTCCTGGTCCTGTTTGAGCAGAAGGATTGCCCGCCTTGTGATGAATTGCATCTCGATATATTGCAACGGCCCGAGAGTCGCGAGCTACTTGACAGGTTCGATGTGGCGTTGCTGGATATCCATTCCCGTGAAATGCTGCAGCGAGCGGACCGGATTGAAAGCAGTGCGGCTGATTGGGCCAGGGATCTGGAGATACAGTATGTACCCGCGCTGGTTTTTTTCGATGACCGGGGCAGGGAGGTTTTCCGGGCAGAGGCATGGTTCCGGTCTTTTCATATCCAGTCCGTTTTGGACTATGTAGCCTCGGGAGCCTACCTTGAGCAGCCCGACTTCCAGCGTTTTATCGCTGCCCGTGCCGATGCACTGGAGGCGCAGGGAATCCACGTGGACCTGATGGATTAACGGATGGTGTGTCAACCGGGGAATGCGCGGGCATCGAACTGCTGGCCGGTGACCCCCCTGCTGTCCGGGCCCATCAGGTACAGGTAGACGGGAACGACAGCATCGGGCAGGGGCAGTTTCCCGGGATTCTCGCCCGGGTAGGCGAGGGTTCGCAGGGCACTGCGGACCGGGCCCGGATCAATGCTGTTGACCCGGATTCGCGTATTGGTCTCCGTCTCATCCGCCAGTATCTGCATCATGCATTCCACTCCGGCCTTGGCAATTCCATAAGCGCCCCAGTAGGCACGGCCCTGCCTGCCGGTTTCATCCGATGTGAACACAATCGAGGCATCGCCGGATTGCACCAGTAGTTCCAGGCAGGCCCGGGTGAGCAGGAATGGCGCAGTGAGATTGACCTGGATCGACTGAAACCACAACTCGGTATCGAAGTGGGTGAGAGGGGCAAGTGCTCCCAGCAGGGCTGCATTGTGCAGCAGACCGTCGAGCCGGCCGAATTCCTTGCGGATGGTTACAGCCAGGTTTTCGTAATCTTGCGGGGTGGCGCCACAGAGATCCAGCGGGTATATCGCTGCCTGTGGTCCGCCTGCATCCTCGATTTCATCATAGACGGACTCCAGTTTACGCACCGTCCTTCCCAGCAGTATCACGGTAGCGCCGTGCCGGGCGAATGCAGTCGCCGTTGCCCGGCCGATTCCGCTTCCTGCCCCGGTTATCAGGATGATCCGGTCTGTCAACAGATCAGGCGCGGCTATCCAGTCCTTTATGTCAGTATTGACCATGGTACTTCCTGATTGGCGATGCGGCAGTCATCATGCGGCTAATTGTACCAGCCCGGGAGGATGAACTGGGCAAGGATCGTTCTGGTCGTCCTGACTGTGCCCCGGCGACCGGATGGATAGTGCGGGATTGACGGTTCTTGCGCCCTGTATTTGAATGTTCGGGCTGAATTCCGAATGGAGAGGAACCGGATACGGATACCGATCAGGTAGTACTTTCCTCGGTTTTACGGTTCTCTACCTGTCGTGAAGATCGTTCCACCTGCACCGGCCCGGATATCGGTCTGCACTCGGGAATACCCATCTCGGTGAACTTCCGCGCACCTGGCATTACACGGCTGTCGAAGGAACCGACTGCCTTGTTGAATGCATGCACACTACCATCCAGGTTCTTCCCGACCTGTGCCAGATGTTCGGCAAAGGTGGACAGTCTCGCATACAGGTCCTGGCCAACATCCCTGATCCGGTCTGCATTCCTGGCCAGCGTCTCCTGGCGCCAACCGTAGGCAACGGCCCGCATCAGGGCGACGAGACTCGATGGGGTCGCAAGCACAACCTTGCGATTCAGGGCATCCTCAAGCAGTTGCGGATCGATCTCCAGTGCTGCGCTCAGGAACTGGTCTCCCGGTATGAACAGCACCACGAATTCCAGCGCATGACTGAACTGTTCCCAGTAGGATTTGGCGGACAGTTCGCGAACCCGCTCGCGTACCTTTCTGGCATGTCGTTTCAGCGCCTGCTCCTGCGCCTCGTCATCGCTTGCCTCCACTGCGGTGAGGTAGGCGTCCAGCGGGGTCTTGGCATCGATAATCAGTTCACGACCACCTGGCATCCGTACGATCATGTCGGGACGGATCTGCCCGTCTTCGGTGTCGACGGTTTCCTGCTGGTAGAAGTCGCAATGCTCCGACATTCCAGCCAGTTCAGCCAGACGCTTGAGTGTTATCTCTCCCCATTGCCCGCGTATCTCGGGTCGGCGCAATGCCTGGACAAGGTTGCGGGTCTCGCCCCGCAGTTCGCGTTGAGACTCGACCATGCCCTGCAGATGCTGGGCCAGGGCGCCCTGTGCCTCCTTTCGTTCATTCTCCATGCGGCGCATTTCGGTTTCAGTCCTGGCGAGTGCTTCACGGATCGGCTTGACCAGCCCCCTGACTGCCTGTTCCCGCTCGGCAAGTGTGCCCTCGGCCCTGATGTGTAGTTGTTTGAGGTTTTCCTGCGCCAGCTTGATGAATTCGGTGCTGTTGTTTTTCAATGCCTCGCCGGCCAGGCTGTTGAAGGTATGTGTCAACTGGCGGCGGGCCTGCAGGTGGGCTACCTCCCGATCCTGCGCTGCATGGCGTTCCGCCTCGAGCTCCGTGTTCAGGCGTATATTGCTGGCGCGCAGTTCATTGATCTTGCGGTTGCCACTCAGATAGGCAATCAGCGCACCTACCTCTGCTGCCAGCAGGGTTGCCAGGACGATGATGAGTATCTGATGCCCGTCCACCGTTTCGCTATCCGCTTGCCGGGTCGTCCAGCCACGCCAGGAGAGACAGGGGGTCCTCCAGCAATCCGTCTGCGCCCCACATTGCGGGATCGTCTTCCTCGCCGATGTAGCCGAACAGTGCAACCAGTGTATACATACCGGCGCTCTTGCCGGCTTCGATATCGCGCTGGGCATCCCCGATATAGACACATTCGGAGGCATGGCTTCCGGTCTGGTCGCAGGCGTGCAACATGGGAGCCGGATGTGGTTTTCGTTTATCCAGTGTATCCCCGGAAACAATGCAGCTGGTACGACCGGACAGTTGCAGACCCTGCAAAAGCGGCTCAGTCAGCCAGGAGGGCTTGTTGGTCACCACACCCCAGTTCAGGCCGCGTTGCTCGATGGAATGCAGCAATTTCTCCATCCCGGGGAAAAGCGAGGTCTTCCTGCAGAGATTTTCCCGGTAGATGTCCAGCAGTCGCAGTCGCAGGGGTTCGAATCCGGGGTGTTGCGGATCGAGCCCGAAGCCGAGCTGTATGAGAGCGATCCCGCCGTGCGAAACGACCGGTCGGATAGATTCATAGGAAAGCGGTCTTCGCTTGTGTTCCGCCAGCACCGTGTTCAGTGAAAAGGCAAGATCCGGTGCAGTATCGAGCAGGGTTCCGTCAAGGTCGAACAGGACGGTACGAATGGGCGATGCCGCATAGCTTGCCTGCGTGGTGTTCATCGATGTGGACTCATGCCTTCCTGAAACAGGCGATATAGTTGACGGAAACATCATCGCCCAGCCGGTATTCCCTTGTGAGCGGGTTGTAGCTCAGGCCGGTGATATCCTCAAGTTCCAGGCCGGCATGCCGGGACCATCGATCGAGTTCCGATGGTCGTATAAACTTGCGGTAGTCGTGGGTTCCCCTGGGCAACAGGCGCAGGATATGTTCGGCACCGATCACGGCAAAAAGATAGGCCTTCGGATTCCGGTTTATCGTCGAAAAGAAAACATGGCCGCCCGTCTTCACCAGTCGCGAGCAGGAATGGACAACCGATTCGGGTACGGGAACATGCTCGAGCATTTCTAGACAGGTTACCGTATCGTACCTACCGGGCCTGCTGGCTGCCAGCGCCTCTGCGGTTGTTTGCTGATAATCGATTTCCAGGCCGGATTCATGCTGATGCAGGCGGGCAACCGCAAGGGGGGATTTTCCCATATCGATTCCGGTTACATCGGCGCCCTTTGCTGCCATGGCCTCGGTCAGCAGGCCACCGCCGCAACCAACGTCCACCACCTGTTTACCCCGCAGTGAGCCGTATCTCAGGATGTAATCAAGACGCAGGGGATTGATATCGTGAAGCGGTTTGAATTCGCTGTCGGGATCCCACCAGCGTGAAGCCAGTTTTTCGAATTTGGCGACTTCACCGGGATCGATATTGGATGTGGTTCCTGACATCGACTCATAGAATAGCCTGATTATGGTCAGGAGGAAAGTTTGCTACCCGGATTCGAGCCCTGCGCGGGATAGAGCCCCGTTTGTCAGCAGACGCTACCGATTGAAACTACGTACCATCCTCTGAATGCCGGATCCGAGTCTGCCAGCCGCGCGCGCGGCTGAGTATCTCGTCCTTGTCGAGGGTAGTCAGTGTGCGTTCCTTCAGCAGGTGCTGACCGGCGACCCATACATCCGTTACCTTGTCGCGCCCGCTTGCATAGATGAGTTGCGAGACAGGATCATACAGGGGTTGTGTTTCTATATGATCGAGACCTATGGCGGTGATATCCGCCCACTTGCCGGGCTCCAGCGAGCCCGTCATGTCCGCGATGCCAAGGGCCTTTGCTCCATGGAGGGTAGCCATGCGCAATACCCGGTGCGCGGGCAGGGCGCTTGCATCGCCGGCAATTGCCTTGCCCAGCAGGGCAGCGGTGCGTGCCTCTCCAAGCATGTCCTGGTCGTTGTTGCTGGCCGCACCATCGGTTCCCAGGGCGATCGTGATTCCGGCATCCTCGAGTCTGCGGACCTCGCAGAAGCCACTGGCCAGTTTCAGATTGGATTCCGGGCAGTGGACGATACTCGCGCCGGCATCCGCAAAAAGCCGGATCTCCTCTTCCTGCAAACGGGTCATGTGTACCGCTAGTAGTGAGGGGGAAAGCAGTCCGAGTCTGCGCAGCCGTTCCAGCGGGCGCATCCCGTTCTTCTCCACGGCCTGTTGCACCTCATCGGCGGTTTCATGCAGATGTATGTGAATTCCGATCTCGAGTTCGTCCGAAAGTATCCGTATGCGTTCCAGGGAATCATCGGAGACCGAGTAGGGCGCATGGGGGGCGAACATGCTGTGAACCAGCGGATTGCCCCGGAACCGGTCATGAACCGCCAGGCCCTTTGCAAGATATTCATCCGGAGTGCTGGCCCATGGTGTCGGGAAGTCGATAACGATCAGACCCACGCAGGCGCGAATACCGGCCATGTCGGCGGTTCGAGCGGTAACCTCGGGAAAGAAATACATATCGTTGAAACAGGTTGTGCCGCCGCGCAGCATTTCGGCAATGGCCAGTTGCACCCCGTCATGAACGAACTCGTCGTTTACGCAGCGGGATTCAACCGGCCAGATATGCTGATTCAGCCACTCCATCAGCGGAAGATCGTCTGCAAGTCCTCGCATCAGGCTCATCGCTGCGTGTGTATGTGCATTGATAAAGCCGGGTGTCAGGACATGACTGTCCAGCCGGTTGACGGTCCTGGCGAGGTATTTTTCCTGTGCCGCGGGTGCAGGCAATACCTCCAGAATGCGCCCTTCATGCACTGCCAGGCAATGATCTTCGAGTGTGGTCCCCTCCGGTTCCACGGGGACGATCCAGCGTCCCTGAATCAGGGTGTCTATTTCATGCATTGGTACGAGTGCAATCCAGTCATGCAGTGAACAAGTATGTCATTTCGTCGCCTGTTCGGACAGGGGCGGGGTGGAAGTGAGAGAGAGATAAAAAAAACCCGCTGATCCCGTTCGGGATCAGCGGGCCTGCTATCGACAGTACCGATAGCGTGAGAACTGCTTACTGCTGGCGCTGCCGTACGCCGATGATGAGTTCCACGCGGCGGTTCAGTGCCCGTCCTTCGCGGGTATCATTGCTGGCAACCGGGTTCAACTCACCCTCACCGCGAGTGGTGATCAAATCCCCGTCTGCATCATGATGCTCCACGAGATAATCCTCGACTGCCTGGGCGCGTCTCTCCGACAGACCCTGGTTGTATTCCTCGGTACCGATGCTGTCGGTGTGGCCAACCAGTTCGACACTCAGCAATTCCGCAGACTTGTCCTGCTCCTTCATGCGGATACGCTCGGCAATTGCTGCCATCTCATCGGCAGCCTCGGGCTTGATAACCGTGCTGTCGAAGTCGAACAGTACATCAGAGGATATCGTGATGGTCTCGAAGACCGGCTCCATGACGACCGGTTCCTCTTCTTCAACGAACAGGTCCGGATCGCACTCGATGACTGCTTCGCCCAGATACGGCGTGCGGACACAATCACCCTGGCTGTCACGTACAGGGGTGCCATCCGACGCCTGGACTCTTTCCTTGACTACGTAGTCGTCAGCCTGTACCAGACTGCCATAGGCAGTCAGGGCACCCGCTGCAAACAGCGTAATCACTCCCTTGGACAAAATTTTACTCTTCATTTTTCAACTCCCGTATCTATCAAATTGAATCAGTTTTCTTCGTAATCCTGCGACTGTGTGGGCAATGACAACAGGTGCCTGCTTACGAACTGCGCCTAATAACAAGGTGATTGTACACCGTGAATCTACAACAATCGAGACTTTTTTACAACATATTGTCTCATGCAGGCTACATTATTTATTTTAGTCTGTGTAATCCATAACTTAGTTATCTCCATTATAATACGGCTGGCATCGATGGGGATATCAAAATGATTCAACAGGATACAATTTGTGCCATAGAATGGCTGGAAGACGGTCTGCGGCTGCTGGATCAGCGGGTTTTGCCCCGTAATGAGGCATCGATTCTGATTCGGGATGTTGCCGGTGTCGCAGACGCCATTCGCGAGATGGTTGTGCGCGGGGCTCCGGCAATCGGAATTACCGCGGCCTATGGCGTGGTCCTCGCCGCGCGATCCCGTTATGCGGAATCACCGGAGCACTGGAAGGAATTGCTGGAGGGAGATCTGCAGCTGCTTTTCGCGGCGCGTCCCACGGCGATCAACCTGGCCTGGGCCCTGGATCGCATGCGTAGTCGCGCCAGGGGGGTCGAGGGGGATCCGGGGCAAGTACTTGCGGCCGAGGCATGTGCCATTCACGAGGAGGATATCCGGGTAAACCGGCATATGGGGGCGCTGGGGGCGGATGAACTCGGCTCCGGCGTATCCATCCTGACACACTGTAATACAGGTTCCCTGGCCACTGGTGGTTATGGAACCGCACTGGGTGTTATTCGCAGTGCAAGGCAAGCCGGCAAGCTGGAGAGGGTCTATGCGGATGAAACGCGGCCCTGGTTGCAGGGCGCCAGACTGACCGCCTGGGAACTGGAAAGAGACGGAATCCCGGTTACTCTACTGGTCGACGGGGCTGCAGCCAGCCTTATGCAGCAGGGTCAGGTGCAGTGGGTAATCGTGGGGGCTGACCGTATTGCCGGTAACGGTGATGTGGCAAACAAGATCGGCACCTACAGCCTGGCGGTCGCGGCAAGATACCATGGTGTCAAATTCATGGTGGTCGCGCCCACATCGACGGTGGACATGTCCCTTGACAACGGGGGGCGCATTCCCATCGAGTGCCGTCCTGCAGACGAGGTGTTAAACCTTGCCGGGGTGCCCGTGGCAGCGGAGGGCGCCGATGCCTGGAATCCGGTTTTCGATATTACGCCTGCGGGTCTGATCGATGTTATCGTCACCGAGCGCGGGGTCGTCAAACAGCCGGATCCGGCCCGGATGGCTGACATGATGTCATCGCGTTCCTTCGGGTTCTGATATCTAATTCCTTTCAAGCTGGCCTGAGAAGGTCTCTGCGGTGATATTTTATTGATGCAGTGCTCGTATGGGGTGTGTTAATATCGTCCGGATATGCCTCTCCAGGGGCTTCTGGACGGTAAAATAACCGGATTCTGGCAGAACGTGAAAAATTCCCCCAATGGTTGAATTCGCACAGGAAGTCCATCCTGTCAATCTCGAAGACGAGATGAAGCAGTCGTACCTCGACTATGCCATGAGCGTAATCGTGGGTCGTGCGCTGCCGGATGTACGCGACGGACTCAAACCCGTGCATCGGCGGGTGCTCTATGCCATGAGCGAACTTGGTAACGACTGGAACCGGCCCTACAAGAAATCCGCGCGCATCGTCGGTGACGTTATCGGTAAATACCACCCGCATGGAGATACGGCTGTCTACGACACCATTGTGCGTATGGCGCAACCGTTTTCCCTGCGCTACATGCTGGTCGATGGTCAGGGGAATTTCGGCTCGGTGGACGGCGACTCGCCGGCAGCAATGCGATATACCGAAGTGCGGATGTCGCGTATCGCGCATGAGCTGATCGCGGATCTGGACAAGGAGACGGTCGATTTTGTCCCCAACTACGACGAAACCGAACACGAACCTTCCGTCTTCCCGACCCGCATCCCGAACCTGCTGGTCAACGGGTCCGCGGGCATCGCCGTGGGTATGGCGACCAATATCCCGCCGCACAATCTCGGGGAGGTCATCAAGGCCTGCCTGGCGCTGATCGAAAATCCGGATATCGATATTGACGGATTGATGGAGCATCTCCCGGGACCGGATTTCCCGACTGCCGGGATCGTTAACGGTGTCCGGGGGATACACGAAGCCTACCGTACCGGGCGTGGGCGCATCCATGTGCGTGCACGCAGCCATGTGGAGACTGATGAGGCGCGCCACGGCCGCGAGTCGATTGTCGTAACGGAATTGCCCTACCAGGTGAACAAGGCCCGCTTGCTGGAGAAGATTGCCAATCTGGTCAAGGAAAAGAAGATAGAGGGCATCAGCGAACTTCGTGATGAGTCCGACAAGGATGGCATGCGGATGGTGATCGAGCTGCGTCGCGGCGAGGTCGCTGAAGTCGTTTTGAACAATCTGTACCAGCATACCCAGCTACAGAGTGTATTCGGTATCAATATGGTGGCCCTGGTAGACGGGCAACCCCGGTTGCTGGATCTCAAGCAGACCCTCGAGGCCTTTGTCCGCCATCGTCGTGATGTGGTCACACGGCGGACCGTATACGACCTGCGCAAGGCGCGGGAACGGGCCCATATCCTGGAAGGGCTGGCCGTGTCCCTGGCGAATATCGACGAGGTCATCGGGCTGATCAAGGGATCTCCCAACCGGGCCACGGCGAAAGAGGCGCTCATGGGGCGGCTGTGGCCGCCCGGCGATGTCACCGGGATGCTCGAACGTGCGGGTTCTGCGGCCTCGCGTCCGGAAGGCCTGGATGCGCGATTCGGGCTGCTTGAGGGGGGCTACCAGCTATCGGAAGCGCAGACACAGGCCATCCTCGATCTCCGCCTGCATCAACTGACCGGCTTGGAGCAAGATAAAATATATAATGAATACAAAGAATTGATAGATAAAATTGATAATTTTCTTGATATTCTGAACAATCCGCTTCGGTTGATGCAGGTCATCCGGGAAGAACTGGAAGATGTGCTGGAACGGTTTGGCGATCAGCGCCGTACCGAGATCCTGACCAGTCACCTGGATCTGAAGCTGGAAGACCTCATCACAGAAGAGGACGTGGTCGTCACCCTTTCACACTCCGGATATGCGAAGTCCCAGCCGCTAAGCGTGTACTCGGCACAGCGGCGCGGGGGCAAGGGAAAGAGCGCTGCCGGGGTCAAGGAAGAGGATTTCATCGACAAGCTGTTTATTGCCAGTACCCATGACACCATCCTGTGCTTTTCCAGCCGTGGCAAGGCCTACTGGCTGAAGGTGTATGAACTGCCGCAGGCCGGTCGTACCGCACGCGGAAAACCGATCATCAATCTGCTGCCGCTGGAGGAGGGTGAGCGCATCAATGCGGTCCTTCCGGTGCGCGAGTTCCCGGATGATACCTATGTATTCATGGCGACATCGTCGGGAATCGTCAAAAAGACACCGCTGGCCGATTTTTCCCGGCCGAGGGCAAGTGGCATAATCGCAGTGGATCTGCGGGAAGGGGATTACCTGGTCGATGTGGCGATCACCGATGGCAAGAAGGACATCCTGCTGTTCAGCAATGCCGGCAAGGTGATCCGGTTCCACGAAAACAATGTCCGTGCCATGGGGCGCACGGCCTGTGGTGTACGGGGGATCCGGCTGCAAAAGGGCCAGAAAGTAATTTCCCTGATCATCGCCTCCGAACATTCCATCCTTACCGTGACAGCGAACGGCTATGGCAAGCGAACCCTGATCGGGGACTATCCCGTCTACGGGCGCGGTGGTCAGGGTGTCATCTCGATTCAGGTGACGGCCCGCAATGGGGATGTGGTAGCGGCAATCCCGGCGGATCAGGAAGACGAGGTCATGCTCATTACCAACATGGGTACCCTGGTTCGTACCCGGGTTAGCGAGATATCCACGATGGGACGCAATACCCAGGGTGTCAGGCTGATTACCCCGGGTAGCGGAGAGCAGGTGGTTGGTATCGAACGGATTGCGGAAGACCAGGAAGAAGAGGGTGACGACTGATTCTGCATGGTTGATTACGGCGATATCTGTTTCCTGACCGTACAAGGTTGATAATGACTATGGTGTACAACTTCAGTGCAGGCCCCGCAATGCTGCCGGCAGAGGTGCTGCAACAGGCTGGAGAGGAGTTGGCCGACTGGCGAGGAAGCGGCATGTCGGTCATGGAGATGAGTCACCGCGGCAGAGAATTCACCTCGATTGCGGAACAGGCCGAGGCCGACTTGCGTGAACTGCTGGCCATACCCGATCACTACCGGGTCCTGTTCCTGCAGGGTGGGGCTACCAGCCAGTTTTCCATGGTCCCCATGAACCTGCTTCGCGGTCATGATACCGCAGACTATGTGAATACCGGATCCTGGTCCAAAAAGGCCATCGCGGAAGCCAGTCGTTACTGTACCGTGAATATTGTTGCAAGTTCCGAGGATACGGGATTCACCTCCATCCCTGCAGAGGAAAGCTGGCAACTGAATGCACAGGCGGCCTATCTGCACTACACGCCCAATGAGACGATCGGTGGCGTTGAATTCCAGGGGATACCGGATGCCGGCAGTGTGCCTCTGGTAGCCGACATGTCCTCGACGATTCTGTCCCGGCCGATCGATGTATCACGTTTTGGTGTCATCTATGCCGGCGCGCAGAAAAATATCGGTCCTGCCGGCCTGACCGTCGTGATCGTCCGGGAAGATCTGATCGGCGATGTACTGGACGCTACACCATCCATGTTCAACTACCGCCTGCACTCGGACAATGGTTCGATGCTCAACACACCTCCGACCTATGCCTGGTACATCGCCGGTCTGGTATTTCAGTGGCTGAGGCACAAGGGTGGACTGGAAGTAATGAAGGACATCAATCACAGAAAGGCCGCAAGCCTGTATGCCGCGATCGACGCGTCCGGCTTTTACCACAGTCCGGTCGAGGTGAACAGCCGGTCCTGGATGAATGTACCTTTCACGCTGGCCGATCCCTCCCTGGACGCCACATTCCTCGATCAGGCGAAAGAAGCCGGCCTCCTGAATCTGAAGGGACATCGTTCGGTGGGAGGAATGCGCGCGAGTATCTACAATGCCATGCCGGAGGAAGGTGTGGCGGCCCTGACAGGCTTCATGGATGAATTCGAACGACGCCACGGATAACGGGACTATCAGCGTGTGGTTATTCCCGTGCGAATCGCAATTGATCCTCTCCCGCGATTGGCGATGACAGATAACCGAAGGGTTCGTTGATGCGCAAGGTACTCACCCTGAACAACCTATCTGCAGCCGGTCTGGAACGCCTGCCGCGTGACAGCTATGAAGTCGCCTCGGAAATCCAGCACCCCGACGCGATCCTCCTGCGATCCTACAACATGCACAAGATGGAGATACCGGACTCTGTCATGGCAGTCGGGCGGGCAGGTGCCGGCGTTAACAATATCCCGGTTGATGCACTGAGTGTCCGCGGTATACCGGTATTCAATGCGCCCGGGGCGAACGCCAATGCAGTCAAGGAACTCGTTCTGGCCGGCATGCTGGTGGCGGCCAGGAATATATGCCAGTCATGGTCCTTTGCCCGTGATCTGGAGGGGGAGGATTCGGATATCCACAAACAGGTGGAGTCCGGCAAAAAGCAGTTCGTGGGATTTGAGCTGCCGGGGCGTACACTCGGTGTCATCGGTCTGGGTGCGATCGGCGTACAGGTTGCCAATGGCGCGCTGGCGCATGGCATGAACGTGATCGGTTTCGATCCGGATATCACCGTGCAGAGAGCCTGGCAGATGTCTTCATCTGTGCAGCAGGCAAGCAGCGTGGATGATCTGCTTTCCAGGGTGGACTTCGTCAGTTTCCACGTGCCGCTGGTGGATGCGACGCGTTCCATGATCAACAGGGAGCGCCTCCGGTTGATGAAAGACGATGTGGTCATCCTGAACTTTTCCCGCAGTGGCATTATCGACGATGAAGCGGTTTGCGAGGCCATCGATGCCGGCAAGGTCTATGCTTACGTATGTGATTTTCCGAGTAATCTGCTCAAGCGGCATCCCCGTGTGATCAGTCTGCCGCATATTGGCGCCTCTACCACGGAAGCAGAGGAGAACTGTGCGGTCATGGTAGTGGACCAGATACGGGATTTTCTCGAAGACGGAAATATCAGGAATTCGGTCAATTTCCCTGAAATGAGGATGCCGCGTAACGGCTCTTACCGCCTGGCGGTTGTCAACGCGAATGTTCCGAATATGCTTGGCCAGATATCGACAGCAATGGCGGAATCCGGCCTGAATATTCTTGATATGCTCAATAAGTCCAGGGGGGAGCTGGCCTACACGCTGGTCGATGTCGACAGGGAAATCGAGGCGTTGTGTATCGAACGCATTCTCGCCGTGGACGGAGTCCTGAATGCACGCATTGTCTAGGGCCTGTTACCACCAGGAAGATTGCCGCGACGATATTACGCGACGATATTATTAGTGTTAACAGGCCCTAGTCTACGGTAACGAATAGAACCATGCCCAACGGAAAACAGATTGCTGCTTTGCGCGAGCGGATTGATGCGCTGGATGAACAGATACAGGTTCTGATCAGCGAGCGCGCGAATTGCGCCAAACAGGTAGCCGAGGTAAAGCTGGGTGCAGGAGAGGATACGGTTTTTTTCCGCCCGGAGCGGGAAGCCCAGGTGCTGCGGGCGATTGCCGGGCGCAACAATGGACCGCTTCCGGACGAGGAGATGCTGCGCCTGTTCCGCGAGATCATGTCTGCCTGCCTGGCACTGGAGAAAAAACTGTCGATTGCCTTTCTGGGGCCGGTCGGCACCTTCACCCAGGCGGCGGCACTCAAGCACTTCGGACACTCGGTGCATACGGTACCGCTCGATGCCATCGATGAGGTGTTCAGGGAGGTGGAGTCGCGTGCCGCAGACTATGGCATCGTGCCGGTAGAGAATTCAACCGAAGGAGTGGTCAACCATACCCTCGACATGTTCCAGCAGAGTTCACTCTACATCTGCGGTGAAGTGGAACTGCGTATTCACCATCACTTGCTATCGCGCGATTCCGGTCTGGAAAAGATCAGGCGCGTCTATGCCCATCAGCAGGCCCTGGCACAATGCAGGGAGTGGCTGGATACCAAGCTTCCGGGCGTGGAGCGTATCGGTGTAGGCAGCAATGCCGAGGCGGCGCGCCTGGTCAGAGACGAAGCCGGTGCAGCCGCAATCGCCGGGGACGCAGCCGCCGATATGTACGAACTGCGGGTGATTGCCGGCAATATCGAGGATGAGCCGGATAACACGACACGTTTTCTGGTCATAGGGCGCCAGGCGGTTGCCCCCAGCGGCAATGACAAGACTTCCCTCCTGGTATCCGTTGTGAACAGACCGGGTGCCCTGAATCATTTGCTGGAGCCGATTTCCCGGAACGGGATCAGCATGACCAGGATCGAATCACGACCCTCGCGACGGGGGATGTGGGATTATGTTTTCTACATCGATCTGGAGGGCCACCGCGAGGACAGGAGTGTGTCGGCCGCCCTGGGGGAGCTGGAACAGGTAGCCTCCTTCATCAAGGTACTCGGGTCCTATCCGAAGGCAATGCTCTAGCCCGCATTGTTGAGAAAGACATCCCTCGATGACTCTTTTCCGAAACCAGTCTTCTGCACGGCCTTCACTCAGATTCTGGAAGATACAGGCTTAACTACGGGCAATGGTAGATCTGCAACAGCGCTTTACGGAACTCGCGGCACCCGGCGTACGTCTACTGAACCCGTACCAGCCGGGCAAGCCGCTGAGTGATCTTGAGCGGGAGTACGGCATCCGCAATGCGATCAAGCTGGCATCCAACGAAAACCCGCTGGGTCCCGCTCCGGGTGCCATCAGTGCAGCACGCGCCGCGCTTGATGATCTCGCCCGTTATCCCGATGGCGGCGGCTATGCACTGACCGCTGCACTGGCGCAGAAGCATTCTGTCATCCCGGCGGCGATCACCCTGGGTAATGGTTCCAATGACATACTGGAACTGGTTGCGCGAGCCTTTCTGAGCAGTCGTCACGAGGCGGTGTTTTCCGAGCATGCCTTTGCCGTGTATCCCATCGTCACCCAGGCCATCGGCGCATCGGCCAGGATCGCGAGGGCCAGTGATGGCAGCCACGGCTCGGCCTATGGACATGATCTGGCTGCAATGGCTGATCTGGTCGGACCCGATACCCGTGTTGTGTTTATCGCCAACCCGAACAATCCAACCGGCACCTGGCTGAAGGACAAGGAACTGGAAGGATTTGTTTCTGCATTGCCCGATCATGTCGTGGTTGTCGTGGACGAGGCCTATCATGAATATGTGGGGCAACCCGACTACCCGAATACCATCGACTGGTTATCCCTTTACCCAAACCTGATCGTTACCCGGACCTTTTCCAAGGCCTATGGGCTGGCGGCACTTCGGATAGGTTACAGCATCTCCCACCCGGTGGTGGCCGATCTGCTGAACCGGGTCCGGCAACCATTCAATGTCAACAGTGTCGCCCAGGCCGCGGCACTGGCAGCACTGGAAGATCACGCGCATCTGGAGAAGAGCGTCCGGAGTAACACCAGCGGAATGCAACAGCTCACCTCTGCCTTCGAGGAGTTGTCATTGAAGTGGATAGATTCGGTTGGTAATTTTGTTTGTGTGGATACCGGCAGGCCGGCAGAGGAGGTCTACCAGGCCCTGCTCAGGCGGGGTGTGATCGTGCGTCCGGTGGCCAATTACGGTCTGCCCGGCCACTTGCGCATCACCATCGGCTTGCCGGAAGAAAATGAATGCCTGATCGGTGCGCTCAGGGAGGTCCTTTCGTGATCAGGAGACTGTGCATTATCGGTGTCGGCCTGATCGGTGGTTCCCTTGCCAGGGCGCTGCGAAATGCCGGTGTCTGTGAGGAAATCGTGGGTTCGGGGCGCAGTGTCGGGAACCTTGAGAAGGCCATGGAGCTCGGTGTTATTGACCGTTTCGATACCGATCCGGCAATAGCGGCCGCAGGTGCCGATATGATTGTGGTAGCGGTGCCGCTGGGTGCCATGGAGGCCGTTTTCCGGGCCATACAACCCGTACTGGGGACGGAAAGCGTGCTCACAGATGCCGGCAGCGCAAAGGGCTGTGTTGTCGATGCAGCAAGGGCCGTCTTTGGTGAGGTCCCTGCATTCCTGGTTCCCGGCCACCCGATAGCCGGTACGGAACGCAGCGGCGTCGGGGCATCCTTCCCTGAACTGTACCAGGGCCGGCGTGTAATATTGACACCGCTGCCGGAAACGGATCTCCGGGCTCTGGATCGCGTCACCCTCATGTGGCAAGCGGCCGGGGCACGGGTCAGCAATATGGAGGTGACGCACCATGATGCCGTACTGGCGGCCACCAGCCATCTGCCTCATGTGCTCGCCTTCAGTCTGGTTGATACCCTGTCGCGTCTGGAGGAACACGATGAAATCCTGGAATATGCAGCCGGTGGTTTTCGCGACTTCAGCCGCATCGCCTCCAGTGATCCGGTTATGTGGCGCGACATCTGCATTGCCAATCGTGATGCCATACTGAAAATGATTGATCGTTATATGGCTGGTCTGAACGAGTTCACCGGCATGCTGCGAGAGCAGGATGAGGAGCGTATCCTGGAGACCTTCCGGCGAGCCAAGGAAGTCAGGGACGGGTTTGTCGGCCACTGAAGATTGCAGGCTGCAAATGAGCAGTTGAATCAAACTGGATTGCACCTCAGTCAGCCATCAAGAGTCGGAGTATTACTGGAAATACGGGATTACCATGAATAGCGCATCCTCCCACGTATACCGGGTCGATCCCGGTGGGCGCCTGACCGGCAGACTGCGGGTCCCGGGTGACAAGTCCATCTCGCACCGGTCCATCATACTGGGCTCCCTTGCCGAGGGAATCACTGATGTCAGCGGTTTTCTGGAGGGGGAAGACAGCCTGGCGACACTGTCCGCCTTCCGGGATATGGGCGTATCGATCAGTGGACCGGATCAGGGCAGGATACGAATCCAGGGGATTGGACTGCACGGATTGAAGGCATCGCCCACGCCACTGAATCTCGGTAACTCCGGTACCTCCATGCGCCTGCTTGCCGGTCTGCTGGCCGGACAGTCATTCGATTCCCGGCTGATCGGTGATGCATCACTCACCGGCCGACCCATGGGCAGGGTGGTGGATCCCCTCACCAGGATGGGGGCGCAGGTCAGAATGACAGAAAGTAAAACCGCGCCACTGGAAATCCAGGGAGGAGCCGTGCTCTCAGGGATCGATTATGATATGCCGGTCGCCAGCGCACAGGTGAAATCCAGTCTGTTGCTGGCCGGCCTGTATGCAAAGGGCAGGACCTGCGTTCGCGAACCTGCGCCAACCCGTGACCACACTGAACGGATGCTGCAGGGCATGGGTTACCCCGTCGAACGAACCGGCAACCGGATATGCCTGCAGGGCGGTCACCGCCTGAAGGCAATCCCTATCGAGGTACCCGCCGATATCTCCTCGGCTGCCTTTTTTCTGGTCGGCGCGAGCATAGCGCCCGATTCCGACCTCATCCTGGAGCATGTTGGTATCAACCCCACCCGGACCGGTGTGCTGGACATTCTGAAACGCATGGGCGCGAATATCGACATTGTGGCCACGCGGGAGGCGGGTGGTGAGCCGGTGGCTGATCTGCGGGTACGCTCGGCGGTATTGCGGGGTATCGAGATTCCTCCCGATCTGGTGCCGCTTGCCATCGACGAGTTTCCTGCCCTGTTCGTCGCCGCTGCCTGTGCGGAAGGTCAAACCGTGCTGACCGGTGCCGGGGAACTGCGCGTCAAGGAGAGTGACCGTATCGGAGTAATGGCCGAGGGGCTGAAAACCCTGGGCATCGATGCACATCCCACACCGGACGGTATGGTGATCCGGGGTGGTGTGCTGTCTGGCGGTACCGTCGAAAGCCACGGGGATCACCGGATTGCCATGGCCTTCGCCATGGCCGCGCTGCGCTCCAGTCAAAGGATTACCATTAATGACTGTGCCAACGTCAACACCTCGTTTCCCGGTTTTGTGGATCTTTCCCGGGCGGCTGGTCTTCTGGTACAGAATATCCGGTAATCCCCGATGAGCGATTCCGGTTCCCCGGCAAAGATCCCCGTCATTACCATCGACGGTCCCAGCGGTTCCGGCAAGGGAACGATCAGCCTGCGTCTGGCACGTCAGCTGGGTCTGCATTTCCTCGACAGTGGTGCCCTGTACCGGGTGCTCGCGCTTGCTGCGCGGCAAGCGAATATTGATCTCCAGGACGAGGCTGCGCTGGCCGCTCTGGCCGGAGAACTGGATGTCAGCTTTCCGGCCGGGGATGCCTGCGAAGGAAAGATCATGCTGTCTGGCCAGGATGTCAGCAGAGACATCCGCAGCGAGACTTGTGGTAATGATGCCTCGCGGGTAGCGGCGCTGCGGTCCGTACGCAGCGCGCTGCTGGATCGCCAGCGGTCATTCCGGCAGCCACCGGGTCTGGTCGCGGATGGCCGGGATATGGGAACGGTTGTGTTTCCGGATGCCCTGGTGAAGGTGTTTTTGACCGCAAGTCCCGAAGAACGGGCAAACAGAAGGTATAACCAATTGAAAGAAAAAGGTATTTCTGCTAATCTAGAAAGCCTGGTAAATGAGGTGGCAGAGCGTGACCACCGGGACAGTACGAGAGCATTGTCTCCGCTGCGGCCTGCAGATGATGCTCATATCCTGGACACATCCCACCTGGATATCGAGCAATCCCTGGACAGGGTCCTGGCCTGGGTTGCGCCTGCATTGAAGCTGTAAAATGTTCCAACTACGTGTATAATATGAAATTTCGGGTAGCCAGAACCGGTGACGGTTCCGGCTTTTTCATTAACTGAACCGCTGTGGACATCTCGCAGCGTATAAAACAGGGCGGTTTGTGATATTGACGTCCAAGGATTGTTTTTCCCATGACTGAGAGTTTTGCCGAATTATTTGAACAGAGCCTTGCCAACCAGGAAATGCGTCGAGGAGCCATTGTCCATGCAACGGTAATGGACATTCTGAATGATGTGGTTGTCGTCAATGCCGGCCTGAAATCCGAGGGTATTATCCCTATTGCACAGTTTCGCAATTCGCAGGGCGATCTGGAGGTGCAGGTCGGTGATGATGTAGAGGTTTCACTCGAGGCTATCGAGGACGGATTTGGTGAGACGCGACTGTCGCGGGAAAAGGCAAAGCGGGAACAGGTCTGGCGGCGACTGGAGGATTCCTTCGAGAAGGACGAGATCGTCAAGGGAATCATCAATGGCAAGGTCAAGGGTGGTTTTACCGTTGATATCGAGGATATTCGTGCCTTTTTGCCCGGTTCACTCGTCGATGTACGTCCGGTCAGGGACACCTCCTACCTGGAAGGAAAGGAACTGGAATTCAAGGTCATCAAGCTGGATCAGCGCCGCAACAATGTTGTGGTATCGCGTCGTGCCGTCGTGGAATCCGAGTTCAGTGCCGAGCGCGAGGCCCTGCTGGAAAGCCTGCAGGAAGGCATGATGGTCAAGGGTATCGTCAAGAATCTCACTGACTACGGCGTTTTCGTGGACCTGGGCGGCATAGACGGTCTTCTGCATATCACTGATATGGCATGGAAGCGCGTCAAGCATCCTTCGGAGATTGTCAATGTCGGTGATGAAATCGAAGTCAAGGTGCTCAAATTCGATCGCGAACGCAATCGTGTGTCACTGGGTCTCAAGCAGCTGGGACAGGACCCCTGGGCAGACCTGGAAAGGCGTTATCCGGAAAACACCCGCCTGTTCGGCAAGGTCACCAACATCGCCGATTATGGCTGTTTCGTCGAAATCGAGGAAGGTGTGGAAGGTCTGGTACATGTTTCCGAGATGGACTGGACCAACAAGAACGTCAATCCATCCAAGATCCTGCACATCAGCCAGGAGGTGGAAGTGGTTGTGCTGGATATCGATGAGGAAAGACGCCGTATTTCGCTGGGCATGAAACAGTGTCACCCGAATCCGTGGGATGAATTCGCAGCCACCTACAACAAGAACGACCATGTCAAGGGTACGATCAAGTCGATTACCGATTTCGGTATTTTCATCGGGCTGGATGGTGGTATCGATGGCCTGATACACCTGTCGGATATTTCCTGGAACATGCCCGGTGAGGAGGCAGTGCGTAATTACACCAAGGGTGAAGAAGTAGAGGCGGTAGTCCTGACCGTGGATCCCGAGCGCGAAAGAATTTCCCTTGGCATCAAACAGCTCGACAAGGACCCCTTTTCCAACTTCGTTGCGGAGCACAGCAAGGGCAGTGTCGTTAAAGGTGTTGTCAGAGAGGTCGATGCAAAAGCTGCAGCAATAGATCTGGGCGATGGTGTGGAAGGCGTACTGCGGGCCTCTGAACTTTCCCGCGACCGGATTGAGGATGCCCGGTCGGTTCTGAGTCCCGGGGAAGAAATAGAGGCAAAGTTTATCGGTGTGGACCGGAAGAACCGCACCATCAGTCTGTCTATCAAGGCCAAGGATTCTGATGAAGAGGCTGCGATGATGGAAGACTACAGCGCCGATTCATCCGAGGCCACGACC
This sequence comes from Pseudomonadota bacterium, assembly GCA_029287615.1. Taxonomy (GTDB): domain Bacteria; phylum Pseudomonadota; class Gammaproteobacteria; order UBA9214; family UBA9214; genus JARFQV01. The sequence goes on from JARFQV010000025.1 coordinate 54,105, forward strand.
AATCTGGGCGATGTGCTGAAAAAACAGCTGGAAAACAATGACAATTAGCCACAGTCCCAACGATATACGATGAAAACGGGGTAACTGCGATGACAAAATCCGAACTGATCGAATTGCTTGCCGCCAAGAACAGCCACCTTAACCAGAAGGATGTCGAACTTGCTGTCAAGGGCTTGCTGGAGCAAATGAGCCAGTCACTCGCTACAGGACAGCGAATCGAGATTCGCGGATTCGGTAGTTTCTCCCTTCATTATCGCCCGCCGCGGATTGGCAGGAATCCGAAGACCGGTGACTCGGTGGCGCTCGCTCCCAAATATGTTCCGCATTTCAAGCCTGGCAAGGAATTGAGGGAGCGGGTCAATTCCAGTCT
>JARFQV010000027.1 GCA_029287615.1 Pseudomonadota bacterium
AGAAGGCCTCCTCGACATCCACCTCTGTGCCGTTTTCCTCGTCATCATGCAGGGCAATGGTGGTTTCGGCATAGAACAGCTGGTCCACACTGGCCGAGGCCATCAGCTCGGTCTCGTCCAGGGTCATGCCTTCCCGGGCCAGTCCCGATTCGCCGCCAAGCTGGAAGCCCGGCATGCCGTAGTTCCCGGGATCCTCGGAATAGCTGTTCATAGAACCCTGCAGAATCAGCGAGATCGCAGGATTGAAGGCATTGGTTTTTTCCCGCAGGGTACTGGCCAGCGACGGTTCGGCACTGGCGGGTTCGGCCTGCTGCGCAGCACGTTCGGTTTCGGCCTCGCGTGCCCGGGTCTCGGCCTGCTCGAGATTCTGCTCCAGTGCCCGGATCCGGGATTCATACTCGTTGCGCAGCGATTCGATCTGTTGCCGGATCAACTCCAGCTCTTCACTGTCGGTGGCTCCGGCGGAGTGGGGCAGCCACGCAAGCACAATCACAATACCTACAGACACAAGACGCATAACGTCCTCCTCTTCATACGAACAATGCGGAAGCAGGCAGGCACAGGCCGTTGCCCATCCACACCTGGGTAACTACACGGGGTGTCTAGATCGGGAGGAGTTCGAGAGGAGGCGCCCTGGCCAGGAAGGCCGGCGTGACGGACCGGAGATCGGTGCCTTCCTGCAATGTACAGGCGAGGCTATGGTGTGGTTGAGGCTCGACAGATGCACGCTCTGGCCCCAGCGCCTGATCAAGGCCGGCACTGATCAGGCACAGCTCGCAGGGCTCATCATCCGCGTGGCTTTGCAGATCGAGCGCATGCTGCACAAAAGCAAGCTGACCCAGGATCAGGACAGCTGCCAGGAGCGTGGATGTGAGCCTATTATACACCGCTTACCGTGATGCCAGATGAAAATCCTGTCTGAATGAACCGGCCGCAAAGACCGACTGGAAACCTAGCATACGGACAGAGCGAATGCCACCGGGATCCGGGCGGGGGTAGTTGTGCGCATACTGGCAACCTGCACAGTGCAACTGCCGGCGGGCGGATTATTGAAGAGATAAGATCTCTTACTACAATTAACAGTAAGGGGAGGTGAACTGAGATGATGACGGCATTCCTGCAGTATGCCTTCAGGCGCTTCAGCGGTAATTTCAGTGACTGGCATGAACAGGCCGAAACTCACCAGCAGGAGAGTGGCCTTCTGAGCCGGGCAGTAGAGCATGTGGTGGATGAAACGTCCCGTCGCCTGCGCGTCATTCCGGGCTACAGACGACGCCTGCAGGGTCCGGTTGCTGACACTTTTCTCTATATAGACAACCTGGTGGAACGCATGCCGGGTTCATTTCTGTGTTCCCGTATGGCCTTCAGCTCGGATCCGCGGGTCAAGGCCTTCTTCGTCAGTCCCCGTCACATGCAGGAGGTGTTCAGCGAGAGCCGGGATGTCAGGGCGCTGTTTGACGCGCATCCCCAGGCAAAGGAGTGCTGTGCGCTGGTGTGCATGCGCATGGAAGAACGCCAGAAGTTTGGCGTATCGCTGGTGGGTGACGCGGTGTACAGGGAGGTGATGCAGACCACGGTCAGTTTCATGCAGCACCAGGTGTACTCGCCGGGTGTCAGCGAGGAAGATGCACGTCGTGCGCTCAAGTGCTGCATATTCAACAGCATTCTGAAAACGATCCGGCAGCAGCTTGCCGATGCCAGGGCGTGCGAAATGGAGCGCAAGAAACAGCTGGTCATGTTGCGCAACCAGCTGCGCGAGGCAGTACGGCAGGGAGCAACGGTGGAGCAGCAGAGCGGTCTGGAGAAGCAGATGGAAGCCCTGGCGTGCAGTACGGGGAACGCGAATCCGCTACCGCAAACACTCGAGGACCAGCTTGTCTTTATCCTGGCCGTGCTGCGCAATCCAGCCGGATATGTCAGTGCAGGATTCCAGCGTCTGCGCCTGACCCATATGGGTGTGAAGGTGAATCCGGAATCGAAAGAGCCGGCATACGAACTCGATATCGCGAAGATTCTCGTTACAAGCCGGGAGCCGCGGGTGGCGGCGCTGGTCCGTTTCCCGCGCAGTGAACTCCTGCCGAAACCCGAGTTCCAGCTTCACACGGGCTCACTCTTCCCTGTCTGAGGGGCTGAAATGACGTAATGGGAGTGTTACGCAACATCAGGGATCATGCTCATGACAAACTCAACGCAACAGGAAGGTATGATGGTGACGCTGATGCAGCGTTTCAAGGCACAGCGTTTGCCGCGCATCATGAAGATCAAGGAGCAGGTCGACCAGGGGCGCAGGCTGGGCGAGTACGACAGGATGTTTCTCGAGGAGGTCATACAGGACGCCCAGCGCAATATCCGCCATGTCGAGGAAATACCCGAATGCCAGCATATGTTTATCCAGCTGGCGCATCTGTACAAGCAGATCATGGACAAGGCGGTTGATAACGAGAAGCGGGCGTAGCGTTGCGATGCCGCTTCGCATGAGACTGACCAGGCTGGCTTACTGACAGTATGTCGGGAAACGAAAACGGGGAACACCAGCCGGTGCGCCCCGTTCAGTTTGCTGGTGGTGGAGTTCTGCGGTGGTTGCCAAGGATCGATAGCCCGACTGGCCGATCCAGCCCCCTGTCGGAAACAGGCTCAATCCGCGAAATCGTTCGGCTGGTGCAGGACGATTTCCCCGAGTTCGAGTAACTGGCGATTCTCTGCTGCTTCGCGCTCACGCCTGCCCCGTTCCCTATCCGCAAGGTGTGCCTGTGCAAGCAATCCCGGCCCGGGATAGCCGCCGTATACATGCATGTCGTTAAGATTCATGGCTGCATTTCCCTATAGGCGGCCTAGAATATGAATATAGTCATATATTTTTTAATCAGAGGCAGTGTATTGATGCCGGTCGAGTAAATTCGCGATATACACGGACGTACCGCATGGCTGGTAGGATGTAACTAGAGAAATAGGCCCAACAAGAGTGGACTGGGCGAATGGTGATGTGTGATTTGCTACGTGGAGTTCTGGTTACTAATCTGTCGATCACAGGATTGAACACCCATTTTGCTGCTGGGTGTTTAATTATCAAGTGCCTGTTGCTTTACTCTTTCCCCTCAGGTGCCTTATATGAAATCCATAGGCAATCAATGCTATGGCGGCAACTGCGAGAAAAGCAGCAATCCACATTCCTTTCTCAAGCACGATTGCTTCAACGGCAAAATACCAAGTCGCAATGCCCATGACGAAATAGATGGCAGGAATAGCGTTGTAAATTGGGGTAGGTAATCGCATTGAATCGGTTATCCAGTTGAATATTAGTAATATCGACAAAGAGTTAGAAATCTAAAATGTCAGGCGATAGCTTAATTCTTGATCTGTATTTTCTGGTATGGGAGCCCGAATCATCGGACAGATTCTCCCTGTAACCGATTCAGTATGCTGGAATAATGTCGATACCCTTATATGTCCATTGAGAAGCTCCTCCTCTCATCTGGACACTCCAGTGCACGACCCCGCCCACCGTGGCGGGGTTTTCTTATTCCTGGGATATCCGAATCATGCCCCTTGAACTTGCCGCTCTCTGGTAATCTGTCAAGGCTTGAAAAGCAGCATGTGCCTTTCCCATCCCGCCACCATATATGGCCAAGCAGGTTAAGTCTGATCACACTGGCCAGAACCTTGTTGTTGTACAGGAGATCGATAAAAACTTCGCGATTTTGTTGTGTCGTGATACCAATCGAAGCTAAAAACTCGGATGGGACATCAGCATTTTTACGTCCAGCAATCGCGAAATAATATAGTGGCTCACCTTCAATAGAGAGCCAATGTCTGTAGCGTTCGATGTGATATATCGTAAGATATTCTGAGAAAATCTACTCACAGATCATCGATGAAAATCCTGTTTTATCACTTTTGTCGAAAAATGTTTCCTTGATGTTAAATGCCACCCATCCCTCAGTAGAAATAATATTAAACGCCTCAATAAATGCATTGGTCGGAATATCCCCGAAACCCAAGGCAGCAACAGTGACCATGCAGTCACGTTGTCATGATGCAATATCTTCTGTCACTTCATCGTCTAGGGTGGTGAAATCCTCGACATAGTATGCGTCATACAAACCAGGCCTATCACGGACCGTCGCTTGATAAGCCTCTGGGATTATAACCACTCCTATTAAACGTGATACACCATGCTTTTTTAACTCCTCACCCAACATACCGTTTCCTGCGCCCAAATCCAGAACTCGTAACTCCGTAACGTTATCCTGAGACTGCCTGACGGCGGATTCGAGGATAGTCGCTACTATTGATGGAGATGTACATTTCAGACGATCGTAAAAGACTTGCTCATATAGACCTTGTACTTGATAAATTTCATCGTAATCGTGAAATCGAATTTTTCTTCGACAACCTGATCCTTACAAAAAATAAGCCTCGTCCTGATTCAGTCCGGAAACGCCTGATTTCGGAAATTGTATTCTGTGTCTTTTCGGCATGCTTATCCTTCTGTAATTTAACAGGATTACATTAGCGGTTATTCCGAATACAGCATTATACGCGGATTGCTTGAGTGCCATGCGTAAATCCAAGACACTATCTCAATGCTAACACTCTCCCGCGTCTCTAAACGCTACAACGATACCATAGCCTTGGCGCCGACCGATCTCCAGGTTACAACTGGCGAGACCACGGTGCTCATTGGTCCGAGCGGCTGTGGAAAGTCCACCTTGCTGCGCCTTATTGTCGGACTCAGTCAGCCCAACTCCGGCATCATCACCCTCGAGGGGACGGTGTTGTCACCGGCCAATTTGCTACAGATGCGGCAACGCATTGGCTATGTCATTCAGGAGGGCGGTCTGTTTCCCCATCTCACAGTGCATGACAATGTGATTGTCATGGCGCGGTATCTCCGCCGAGATGCCGACTGGATAGCCCAACGACTTACCGAACTGGCTCAACTGGTGCGTCTGCCTCTGAAACTGATGAGCCGTTTTCCGGCTGAACTCTCTGGCGGGCAGCGCCAACGTGTCAGCCTGATGCGTGCCCTGATGCTCGATCCTGAGCTGTTGTTGCTGGATGAACCACTGGGTGCACTGGATCCAATGATTCGTTATGAGTTGCAACGCGAGCTCAAATCTATCTTCGCACAACTTGGCAAGACCGTCATTATGGTGACTCATGACATCGCGGAAGCAGCATTTTTTGGACACACCCTCGTGCTGATGCGAGACGGCCACATCGTACAGACTGGGCCCTTAAAGATACTTGCCCAGAATCCCGCCGAGCCGTTTGTTGAACAATTCATCACCGCCCAGCGCGAACCGATGGAGCGATTTGCAAAGGTGCTAGGATGAATCTGAGTCGATTTACGGTATTGCTGTTACTAGTACTGTGTGCAGTATCACCAATCCGCTCCCTTCACGGCACCGAAGAACCCATTGCAATAACCGTTGGCTCAAAGAGCTTCACCGAGTCGGTCATCCTCGGGGAGATGCTCG
>JARFQV010000054.1 GCA_029287615.1 Pseudomonadota bacterium
CCTCAATGATCCTTGTAGAGACCGCGCCCAGGCCCAGGTCGGCATTGCGTGTGCCACCGGTAAAACTGGTTCCGCCAAACGTGATCAGAACATTGCCGGTTGTATTCATCCAGTTTGCATCTGAAATGTGTCCGGCATACAGGGGTTTTGCAATATTTTTTCCATATTCCCAAACTTGCCGTACTTGCATGTTGTCTTCATCAACTGCGTATTCAACAGCCCTGCTATAGTTCTGTCTGTTGGGAATCTTTTTGTTTCCATCGAAAGGGCTTGCCCGGAAGTTACCATTGTCGAACACCAGTATTGTTCCAGAGGGTGTTATGGTCGGGGCATGTTGGTGATATAGCCACTCAAAGGGTTCCCCGGCCGGGGTGAGTAGAAAAGGCTGGAACTCCGCTGACCAATTGGCGTGTGGCCCCAGAATCCATTTCAAATTACCCGTTGACCGTGAAAATTTCACCAGTGCATCCTGATGCCGGAGTGAGATGATAATCGAATCGTCACGTGGATCGTGAATAACGGAATTAAAATGTACCCAGTCATAACCAAGGGCTTCGGGAAGCGGGCGTACGTCGAGTGAGTTATATCCGATTCGGGTGGTATCGAGCATCTGTACCAGTGGCCAGATATTCAGGAGATTTCCTTCCGCGTCGAATTCCACTATCGGGTTGTCTTCTACTGTGGCGTCTTTTCTGCTGGCATTCGGGTCAGTATCTGAGGTTGGAAAGTCCTTGATTTCTGCCTGTTGGATCGTGGCGCTGAGAAATGTCTGTATGGTAGTCGGAAAGAGATCATGCGTAAGCCCGGTCCCCGGATCATCCAGCGTGATACGCCGTAATTCATTACCCAACAAATCGATCACGATGACGTCTGAGTCAGTCCAGTACAACAATGTTCCGTCTTCAAGCTGATAGTTGGTTATATCTCCCAGCGTTGAATACCAGACTACGTCGCCAGCATCATCCACTATGATTGTATAGGTGGCGGCAGTGTCAGGTTTGCATTCCATTGCCCAGCCTACTGCCCAACATGCCCAGTCCGATAAGGTCTGTTTGCTTAAACCGATGCCGAATCCTGCAAGGGTAATTTCACGGTCACCGCCTGCACGAATAAATCTTGCCATCATGGTGTATCCAGGTTCCATGAGGTCAGGCTTGCTGACGAGCACCTTGATATCAGGAAAGTCGTCTGGCAGTGGATCTGTCCTGGCTTGCAGGGCGGGTGATACGTTCAGCTGCTGGTTGTTTTGACCAGTAAGTTTCAGCTTGACTGTGTACGTTTTATCCGGCTTGAGGCCCAGAATTGGTAACGATAAATCTGTCTTGAATTCTGCGAATTCAATCGTTCGACTTTCTTTCCCATCACTGACCTCAAGAGTGGCCCTTGCGGGCAGATCTGTGCTGAGGCGTACAATACCCGCAAGCGGAGTTGTTCCATTGGGATCCATGGTTAATATCGGGGCAGACGTAACTGTAACAGCCCATGCCGCTGGACTGCCCAGTAACATAATCAGGCAAAGTACAATGGACGGAAAACTGTTTACTATCGACGCAAGGGAGCGCGGTTTGCCGTTTAAATGATATGGATTGGTTAGCATAAGGAAAGTGCCCTGAGAGAACGGGTGTCGACAATCATGCATGTGAATGCATGAAGAGGATCATTAGTACTCATAATAAAATATTTTAAATGTACAGCTGGCATATTGCATGACTGTATGCGCATCATAGCGGGGCTATCGCACGCTTCATATTCTCTGATAGGGACCGAAATATGATAGGTGTATCCCAATAGAAGTTATTTGCATGTTGAATGACCGGGCACAGAATGTGCTCTTGTGCGAAATAAAATGTCTATGTGAACTTTGACGGGGCCATTAGCCTTGGGGTATTTCTTTCAGAATAGTGTCAAAATAACTAATTGTATTCACCAGTCCCTCTTCAAGCCGGATCCTTGGCTCCCAATCCAGCCAATGCCTGGCCAGACTGATGTCCGGGCAACGCTGTCTGGGATCGTCGCTGGGTAATGTTTGAAAAACCAGCTTCGACCGCGAACCGGTCATGTCGATCACTTTCTCGGCCAGTTCACGAATCGTGAATTCTCCCGGATTTCCCAAGTTTACAGGACCTGTTATGTCATCAGACGTGTCCATCATCCTGACTAATCCCTCAATCAAATCTTCAACGTAGCAGAATGAACGCGTCTGATCACCGTCTCCGTAGATGGTAATGGGGTCGTTTTTCAGTGCCTGTACGATAAAATTCGAGACTACCCGTCCGTCGTTCAACTGCATGAATGGACCATAGGTGTTGAAAATTCTCGCTATCTTGATTTTCAGGTTGTGCTGACGAAAGTAATCAAAAAACAGTGTTTCAGCACAGCGCTTCCCCTCGTCGTAGCATGAACGTGGGCCAATCTGGTTCACATTCCCCCAATAGTCCTCACGCTGAGGGTGCACATTCGGATCTCCATATACCTCGCTTGTGGAGGCCTGGAAGATTTTTGCCTTGATCCGCTTGGCAAGCCCAAGCATGTTGATAGCACCATGCACGCTGGTCTTGGTTGTCTGTACCGGATCGTGCTGGTAGTGAATGGGGCTGGCAGGACAAGCAAGGTTGTATATTTCGTCCACTTCGATATAAAGGGGGAAACAGATGTCATGCCTGATAATTTCGAAATACGGGTTATCCAGCAGTTCGACAATGTTTCGCTTTGTTCCGGTAAAAAAATTGTCAACGCAGATGACCTCATGGCCAGTCATTAGAAGATGCTGGCACAGATGCCGCCCCAGGAATCCGGCTCCACCTGTGACAAGTACTCGTTTCATCGATAGACCTTAAGATTATGTGCAAAGACAAAAAATAAACTATCGCCTATTCAGTCACGAGACGCTACGGCGTGCAAGGTCACGGTGTTAAAGGGTGCCTTATTGGGATATATGACAGCCCCGTCTTTTACCCGAACGAATATAGAGTACGCTCATTGCCATTCCGGTGTCAGCTTTCGTGATGGTGGTCAGAAACAGATATTCCGGCAAATACTGTCTGCTGATTTAACTGCTTTTTGACTTTATAAACAGGCTATATAATTGCAAGCCAATTGGCAACCGCATTCGCGGATACACTGCAGCGAATGTCTGTAGCGCTTATCATTGCAAGGTGGATGGTGACCGGGCAATCGTGTGTCACGAGACGCACGTGCGCCACATATGCAGGCCAGGCGGGTTTGCAGGACCCGTTCATTGAATGGAATTCTCGCCGGACCAGTGAGCGTGAAATTTTTCACGTTCCTCGCTGGAATAGAAATGTCGGGCAAATTTTGAGTTGTACATCTGGTCAAGCAGGGCAGGCGGGATTTTGATGCGCTGTCTGAACTCCGCATATTGACTGGCATAATCCTTTTCGCTCGCGACGTTGCTGCGAACTATATCGAATTTATCAAGGTCTAGAAAATCTGCTATGGCCTGCGCCTTCACCCGGTCGTCCAGTTCGCATCTGAGTATGAGCAGGCTGACTCTTCCCCGGGAGATTACGGTGTAGCCCCGGTCTGTCGGAAAAGAGTGCTGGTAAACATCAATGCTGAAGTTGGTCTTGATTTCTGCATCAAGCCAGGTCAATGGCCTCGAATGCATGTAGTTTTCCAGAAAGATGTCGATCAGCTCATCGATATCATGATTCGAGACTTCGGCATCCGCTGCGAGATAGTGGTCAATGATCTGGAAGAACATGGAAATATTGTTGGCTATCGGTTCGCGAACCAGGGTTATCACCCGCAGCGGGCGTTGCGAGCAAACCTAGGACTTGTAGATCTTCTTGGCTTGGAATTTCTCCCGGAGCGCCATCCCAGTCGTTTTCGAAGGGGAACTGTTCATAGACCTGCTGATCATGCGCGATTTCATGCACCAGCATGTCCCGGTACTCCGGTTCGATGGCGATCCATTCCAAATCCCGGTTTCTGAGGGGGAATTATTCGTGGCTCATCAGTACCAGGCGGGTGCGGGAATCCTGGTTGCGAAACAGGGAATTGCGAATGGCTGTCTCTTATACACATC
>JARFQV010000109.1 GCA_029287615.1 Pseudomonadota bacterium
AGATAGCGCTGCTTCCCCAGATCGTGGTACACCTCGAGCGCACTCCAGTGCACCGGAACATTGTAGTAATTCAGCCCATGCGCTTCGGAGGTACGCCACAGGTTACCGTCCATGTCGTAATTGTCAGCGACCGAAACCTGCCAGCTGTCCTCGTCCAGATAGAACACCCGGCGCTTATAGATGTGTTTCATATCCGGTTTGAGCGTACCCTCCACCACCCAGACCCTGTGCAGTTCATAGCGAGCCAGTTCCGGGTCGATATGGTGCGTCTGAATAATGTCATCATAGCCCAGCTCATCGGACTGAATGCGGTAGGCGTTGTAGGGAATATAGAGTTCGCGTTTGCCCAGCAGCTTCCAGTCGTAATTCGCGGGCGAACCGTTGAACATATCGAACTCATCTACGGTACGCAGGTTTTCGGTATGAATGGCCGGATAGGCGTTGGCGATATAGGGCGCACGCAGGATCCTGCGCAGGGCACTGTTGTAGGACCAGGACTTGCGTGGGTTCTGCGTCCGGTCAATCGGTTCGATCACCAGGGAACCGTCACCGGCAATGAGTTCCGGTTGAATGAATTTTCCCTTGACGGCCATCAGTATATTGGGGAATTTTTCCCTGATGGGGTTGCCGGGATGCACCCCGTAGGGAAACAGGATTTCCTGCAGGGTCAGTGTGACCGTATAGTTTCCCTTGCGAGTGACGGCGGCCTGACCGAAACTGCGCTTGACCCGGATGCCACGCCAGCGCAGGTTGTGATTCCACACCACCTCGACACCGCTTTCGGGAACCGGAAACGGTGAACTGACGTTGGCCCCGGAGACACCTCCCTTGCCTTCCATGATGACCCTTGCGGTCGCCGCATTCGCCTCCACGGCCTCGTACACCCACTTCGGATAGGAAGCGGAACGCCGCGTCGGGTACACATTCATACGCCAGGTATCCGGGTAGGCACGCAAGAGGGCCATTTGCCCCTCACTCAGCCGGTCGGCATAGGTATCCAGGTTTCCCGCGGTTATGCTGAACAGAACAGGATCGTCGGAAAAGGGATCGGCATAATGAGCGCCGGGTACATAGTCTGCGGGCGGTTCAGTGATTCCCCCGGCCCACTCAGGGATCGTCCCGTCGGCATTACCGCTCCGTTCAGCCCCCAGGGGCGTCCGTTCGGTACCCCCCGGACGAGTCTCTCCGGGAGTCTCTCCAGCCAGGCAAGCACCGGTGCACAGCAACAGGAAGAGGAATCGGATCCACATTTCTAGAATGTATAACTCACCCGGAAGCGCAGCAAGTCCCGGTCGCGGGTCAGGTTGGCGCTACCCGCCCCCATGAAACTGGTGTAGCTCATACTGGCCGTCCAGCGGTTGATATAGCCAAGTCCCATCCCGACGGTGAAACTTTTCCGCCCCTCCAGAAAGGTCCCGACCGGCGCAGGGGTCACGCCTCCGACATCATGTGTCCAGAGCACGCGGGGAGACAGGGTCAGACCGCCAAGGACGCCGTTGTAGGTCATCAATCCTCCGATTCGGTATCCCCAGGAATTCGAGGTCGGTGTTTCACTACCCTGCAGGGGCAGATCGTCACTACCCGGCATATCGTGTATGTGGGCCCAGGCGACATCTCCGTTGAGTGCGGTTTGTGCGGCGCCCAGCCGCGGACCGATTAGCTGGGTCACACCGAGCGTTGCCTGGGAACGGTTGAGCTTGATATAGCCCCTTACGTTTTGATTGGCCCCGAATTCACCCAGATCGCTGCTGCCTGCCCCGCCCTCGAACTCCATCGGTGAAAGCACCCCCCCGAAAATCTGTGTGAGGCTGATCTGAAAGGGATAATCCCGGTGATGGGAGAGCTCACCGGATAGCAACAGGCCGCGCCTGATGGTGGCAGTACTGAAACTCAGCCCGAACATGGTGATATCCTCCGGATACTCCACACGGTAACTGGCCTGGTTGGCGTACTGGCTCGTGGTGAGTGCCCCGGCTGTCTCGGTGGCCGCATCGGCCGCTTCCTCCGGTGTTAATCCGGTCCCCTCGTAAACGGGCGCCAGACGGGCTGCCAGTTCATCGACATTTTCCTGGGAGGTCTGGTCAATGGCCGCCTGGCTGGCCGTACGCCCGCTGATGATCGGCAGACGGCTGTGATAACGCACCACGTGCGCCGAAATTCGGGTCGAGTTGGCATCTGGCAGAATGGTCGATATAGTCAGTCCAAACTGGCCGTGATCATCGGCATTCCCGATGCCGGACCCGGGGAGCTTGTAAAAATTCGGGTCGAAACCAAGCGTACCAGGTGGCAGCGCAAAGGCGGCATCCAGATCCGTTCCCAGATCTGAATACCGGCCCGCCCCGAGCATGGCGAAGTTGATTCCATCACTGCCTGCCAGGTCATTAGTGGAGAAAAAGCTCCCCACCGGGGGCAATTCCACCTTTTTCCACTCGTACTGATAATACCCCTCAACAGCAACATGTTCCGTCAGGTTGGCCGCCCCCCAGAACATCCCCTGGGGTATCAGGAGATCACGTCCCGGCACGACCGGTTGCCCGAGATTGGCCAGATTCAGTGGATTGATGATATCCACGCCGTCACGGATAAAACTGCTCTCCCCCCAGTTCACCACCTGGTCGCCCAGCCGGAAGATCATGGGGACTCCCCAGGCAGTGGCCCGCATCGAGACATAATGATCGAGCAGATCGGCATTCTTGCCGATAATATCCCTGGCATTCGAACTCAGCGGAGTACGGGCCCTGTCCTTGTCCTGGTTTTCCCGGTCATACATGGCAAAACCACGGACATAGGCACCGAACTGTTTCCAGGAGAGGGTAAGGTCGGCATTTGCACGAACCGCGTTGGAAACAATGCCTTCCTTGTAGTTGAGATCCCCGTCATCCCGGTTGGCATTCTCTGCCTTGCCGCCATTGGCGATCGCCACGATACGCTTGTCCGCGTTACGGAACCGGTATGCAGCCCCGTAGGCAAGCGTCAGATCAATCAGTCCCTCTACATCCCTGATGCGGAAATCTGCGGCATGCCCTGCTATCCAGGAGAAACCGCAAATCAGCAGTACCAACCCACGGCAGTGGTGCAAATGCGATGATCGACGTCTCATTCACGCGATAACGATCAGGTCCAGAAACCGTAGGTGCGCTCGAATACCCAGAAGGCCGCAAGCGGCCCGATCAGGTACGCCACTGGAGTGGACACACTGCTGACCAGTTGCCACGTATTGCCGCCTTGTGTACCTCCCTCCAGCCCTGCGCGAATCTGCCGGAACATCCAGAAAAGCAGAAAAACGGCTGCGACAAACAAAAGCTGCCCTGCCTCGACACCGATGTTGAAGAACGCCAGCGCCAGCGGGATGGCATGCTCCGGTAAGCCGATCTCCCGCAGCGCCCCCGCGAATCCCAATCCGTGCAGCAGACCGAAAAGGAAGGCCACCACCCACGGCTGGCGGACGGCGAGTCCGGGTTTTCCCTGCCGGGCATGCAGTACCTCGGTGGCGACAAATACAATGCTGAGTGCGATAGCCGCCTCCACAGGTGCCTGTGGAACGCGCAACCATCCCAGCGTGGCTGCCGCCAGTGTCAGACTGTGTGCGACGGTAAACGCCGTTACGGTACCCACCAGTCGCAACCAGCTGCCGACCAGAAATAACAGGGCCAGCACAAACAGTAGATGGTCGATGCCAAGCAGGATGTGCTCGACACCCAGCAGGAAATAGGTCTTCACGACCTGCCAGGTGCTGGCCACCGAGGCGACGGTGAATTCAGGTGCATCGGGGGTGAGCCGCACGGTCTGTGAGCTGGCATCCTCCCGTACCAGGCGGACCAGCACATCGGTACGGGTTGTTGACAGGCCATCGATGGAAACGGTCCGCTCGACCAGTCCCCCTTCGCAGACCGCCCGCCAGCGCTCGATGTAGGCCCCGCCGGCGAAACGCGTGTACGGTTCGGTTCCCGTGCAGTTGGCGGGCAGGCGTACATACAGGCCCAGCCGCTTGTCCCCCTTCGCCGGAACCTTCCATAACAGGTCATAGACATCTTTTCCGACTTCCCGGATGTCCAGATAACCCGGGCGTACCTCGTGAGCCTGCCCGTCCAGGGCTATGAGAGGCAACAACAGCAGGGCGGCGGCCAGTATCCCTGGCAATCTCATGGGGAATGCACCGCTACGGTGTCACCCGTCGATTCGTCCGGCAGCCGGACCTCGATCTGATAACGCTCGCGCAACGCCCGGAGAAAACGTTCGTTGGCCTCCCTGCGTTTTTCCGCGGTCCACTCCCTCTCCACGGCCTTGCGCACCTCTGCCAGTGCCGGCGACCTGCCCGGTGCACGGCTGGTAACACGCACCACATGCAAGCCATATTGTGACAGGTAGGGACCGCTCCAGCGATTCAGCGGCGCTGTGGCGATGGCTTCCGCCAGGTAGCTGCCGAAGACGCCGGTAATATCACGGGCGGATACCTCCGAAAGACCCGGCGGCAACAATGTCGGGTCCCCAACGGCCTGCGGATCCAGGGCAGGATCGACTTCCAGGCGCGCCAGCAGTTCCTCCGCCCGGTCCTGCGCATCTTCCGGATTATCTTTTGTGCTCAGATAGACCTGCTGAAAACTCAGCTGCTCGGGTATGCCGAACTTCTCGGGATGGGCATCCAGGTAGCTTTGCAGTTCAGCATCACCCGGGGCAGCCTGCTCGAGCAGATTTTCGTTGATGAACTCCATCTTCTGGCGCATGCGCCGCCGTACGATGAGGTCATCCTGGTCAAGACCGAGTGCCAGCGCCTCGCGATAGAGTATTTCCTCGTTCACGAATTCATCAGCCAGTCCCTTCAGCTCCTGCCGGGTCGGCGGACGCATCCAGGTGCGCCGGAACTGCTCCGAGAGCCGCTGGATCTCACCCTCGTCTACAACAATACGGTCAGGAGGCTCGACGGTATCATTATTCACGTTGGCATAAAGGGCAAAAAGCCCTGCGCCCAGGATCAGGAAATGAAAGAGCGGCTCGCGCAGGAGGCGGCCAAGCATACCCTTGTTTTCTTGTTTCATAGCGGTGCGCATGATATATCAGTAAACCCCGGGGCCGCCAGACAGGACAGGGAGCATCATCCAGCCACTGCGGAAAATCCGGGCTAGAGAAGCAGCAGGCGCTTGGCGACCTTGATGATGTCCTTGAGCGGGATTGTGGTGGCACCTGCGGCAATCAGGGGAAGCACTGCAGCGACCGAGACCGGCATCAGTCCATGGCGGCTGAAGACCAGTCCGGACAGCTTCTGTGATGCGGCGAAGGTCTTGGAGGGATCCGGAATCTCGCTGGCTTTGTCCGGCTCGGCATCCCCTGCGGCACTGATATTCTTGCCAAGCAATTCGCGTTCGGCCGCACGGTGCTGGCGAGTCGCCTGTGCGCTGCAGGCCAGTGTCGTCTGCTTTTTCAACTCACCCAGTGGCTTGCGAAAGGCAAGCAGCGGATAGGCAAACAGCAACAGCACGATCACCAGCCAGACCGCCATGGTATATCCATAAGTCGTCGCGGTAATACTGCCGTCCATCAGTCCATTGGCAATCCCGGCACCCAGCACGCAACCCACGGCAAAT
>JARFQV010000145.1 GCA_029287615.1 Pseudomonadota bacterium
ATCAGGCCATGCGGCGTTGCTCGTCGCTCATTTAGCACACTAAATTTCTCTCCTCGCGCCTCGCCTAAAGCGCCTACTGTTGGTGCCTGGCCTGATTGCAGGCGGCAACGCGGCGATTTGCGTAGTGTTAACAGGCCCTAGCAAGCCCGACTGATAAGGCGGTACCATCCCGCTGTAGATACAGAGGGGAGATAACATGCGTATTGCCATCATCGGGGCTGGCATCAGCGGTCTGAGTACCGCCTTTTACCTGCAACAGGCACGGCCCGACCTGGAGTTGCTGATCTTCGACGCCAATCCCGAACCGGGCGGGACCATGCACACGGTTGAACGCGATGGTTTCCGCTTCGAGGCGGGTGGCAACGGTTTTCTCACCAGCAAGCCGGACGGGCTGGACCTGGTGAAGGAGGCCGGGGCCGAACACCTGCTGCTGCCCAGCTCGGACCTCGCGCGCAGGCGATTCATCTTCACTGACCGGCTGCACCGCCTGCCGGAGACGCCGCCGGCCTTTCTCTCCTCCCGCCTGCTGAGCCTGCCCCAGAAAATGCGCGTGGCCGCCGAGGTGTTCATCCCCGGCAAGCGCGATGAAAGCGACGAAACCCTGCAGGACTTTGGGTACCGGCGTGTCGGCAAGGCCTTTACCGATGTGTTCCTGGACGCGATGACGGCCGGAATCTATGCCACCACGCCGGACCGCGTCTCGGTAAACGCGGCCTTTCCCCTGGTGGTTCGCCTGGAGCGGGAGCACGGCGGCCTGTTCCGCGGCATGATCGCACGCCGCAAGCGTCAGGCCGGCCCCGGTGGAATCCTCATGAGTTTCAAGGGCGGGGTGGGACGCTTCATCGAGCACCTGCAGAAGACCCTGACAGCGGACTGGCGTCTGGATGCACCGGTGCATGGTATCCGGACAGATGGCGCCGGATACCGGGTACTCTCATCCGCGGGGGAGGACCGGGTTGACCAGGTGGTCGTTTCAGCCACGGCACCGGCGGGGGCCCGGATGCTGCAGGACCTGGATGCGGAACTGGCGGCCCGGTTGTCCGCAATCGACTACTCCCCCATTGCCGTGGTCGGATTCGGCTACCGTCATCTGGATCACCCGCTCGAGGGCTTCGGACTGCTCACCACCACCGCTGCCAGACTGCCGATTCTGGGTGTGCTCTGGGACAGCAGTATCTTCCCCGACCGGGCCCCGGCCGGTGGCAAGTCACTGCGGGTAATGCTCGGCGGTCAGCGCAATCCGGACCTGGTACAGCAGGATGAGGACGGGCTGGTTGAGACTGCCCGTGAAGGTGTCCGGTTGACCATGGGTGTGACCAGCGATCCGGACGTGGTGTTCATCAAACGCTGGGAGAACGGCATCCCGAACTATCCCGTGGGTCATCTGCGAGCCATGGAGGAACTGTTTAAACACGCTGCTCGCTATCCGGGCCTGCACCTGAACTGCAATGCCTACCGGGGCATTGCCATGAATGACTGTATCCACAACAGCAGGGTCCTTGCGGAGACGATCTCCCGCCCGTGAGAGAAAAGCAAGGGTTCGCTGCTGTCAGAAAATTTTACGCCTATTTGAACCCGCATATTCAGGAGACACCTCATATCACAATAGAAACAACAAGTTAACGCCAATGGCATGATTGATGCCTTAAGTAAAGTGCCTGCTTGATTGGAGAATAATAATGAACAAAACTAAATGCTTAGTAATCGCTGCCAGCCTGCTGGCGATATCCGGGTCGGCACAAGCCATCATGATCGACTTCAAGGGTCTGGCCGATGGCAGTCTCGGTGAAAGCGCCTGGAACCCCCTGATGTTCAGGGCCGACGGCACCCATACGACCAATCCGCTCGAAGCCTTCCTGGAAATCACGGCCACCAACGGTGCCAACTCGTATGCCTACCTGGATTCCAATAACGCCGGACTGGGCGCGTGCGGTGCGCTGAACAATGTAGTGAATGCCAACCAGGCCTTCGCGAACAGCGGCAGCAACCTGTGCGACCCGAGCAGTGACGATAACATCAGCTATCATAGTGGCACACCCGAGAGGGTTCACTTCGTATTCGATGACGACGTGATCATCAACAGCATCTGGGTCAACAACAATCACGACGGTGACAAAAGCCTGTTGAATGATTCGGTACTGACAGGCACGGGCGGTGGATCCCCGACCACGATCAACAATGGTGGCTACCTGCAGGATTCACTGATCAGTGTGGGACTCAATCTGGGTGCCGGCACCTCGTTCGATGTGGGTTTCGACCCGAACCAGTCCTGTGGCGGCAGCTACAATAACTGCGAACTCTACATCAGCAAGATCGACTTCACGAGATCACCGATCCCGCCCAGCGCCATTCCGGAACCGACTACGCTTGCGTTGCTCGGACTCGGCCTCGCCGGTATGGGTGCAGCACGCCGTCGTCAAAGCAAGTAAGAGGCAATCCCGCGATGGAAAAGCCACGCTCCCTGAGCGTGGCTTTTTTATTATCGACTACCCGAAATCTGTCCGGGCTTCGCGTTGCAAGCAGCCATTATCCGTTTACAGGCAACCTGCCCGGTATCAACCACGACGGGAAATGGGAGGGTAATGCCCGACGGCGCACTTGATAATGCGAATTCGTTCGAGGATGATCAAATAAAAACACACCGTTTTTCCCCGTTAGTGAACACCCGGCTTGTTACCGAACCGGTGCGGCCCCGGTTACCGCGAAGCGGGAAAGATCCATTGAGGTGATGCGACTCATGGTCAGACAATACCCGAATAATCCCTGCAAACCGTTCAATATCGTCCTGATCCTTGGCGTGTGTTTCCTCCTGCTGGGTACCACCCCGAAGACGCCCAGTCTGGATGCAGAGATGGCGGAACGAGCGATCTCCGGTGCCGAATGGCTGGCATCACACGCCTCTCCTCGAAGTGAAACACCGGCGGGTCCACCCCTCACCGGGGCGGTCATCGAATGGCTGCTGGACGCGTCAGACGATGCCGCCTTCGCCGACTACCTGGTCACCCTGGGCTATCCCCGCGAACTGGCGATCTACCAGTTCCTGGGAGAGCTTCCGCTGGTACTGTTTGCCTACGAGGCATCTACAACCAGGGACGTGCGGGACATCAACCGCATTCGCGAGGATATCGCCACCTCACCGACCGTACCCCTGAACGCGGAAGATGAGCAACGCCTGGCGGCACTCAGGCACGAACTCGATCTGGCCTCGGTACCGGAGCCAGCGAAGGAGGTTGTCTCCGTCTATTCGGCCCGGATCGGGAGGCTGCTCGAGGCCTATCGCAGCGGAGGCCTGCCTTGAAGACCATCGGCAAGTCACTCGCATTGGGGCTTGGCTCACTGCTGACCCTGTCATCGATTTCCACCCTTGCTTGCGCGGAATTCACCCTGCCGACCTTTCCTGATATCGAGGGCAACATCGAGAACTGGCGGCCCAATCAATTCGATATACTCTGCGGCCCCCACGGTGGCCCGATCAACCCTGATCCGCAGGACACGTCCTGTTACTGCAAGGACCAGATGGTTCCGGAGAACAGAACATGCCTCCTGACCGACGACGAGGCGACCTATGAGGGCAACCTGCGCCTGGCCGCCGGGGAACTCGAACTGCTTCGCTTCCAGTCACCGGACTCGTTCGGACCGGTCATCAACGATCTCGAAACCGATGCCAGGAAAGTACGTATCTATGCCGCTCCGATCAGCGATGCGACTGCCAAGGTATATACAGTCGGTGGCTTCGAGGGATGCAAGACCGGTGCGCTCGTGAGGATGACGGTGGATCCCTCAGCTATCTTCAAAGAGCCTCCGTCTTTCACCGCCTATCTTGCCGCGCACGAACTCTACCATACCGTTCAGGCCATACTCCCGGAAGCCAGAAAGAAAAACCGGCATCGCCGGGGAGAATGTCTGCGTCCCAGATGGATCAACGAGGCCCACGCGGACACCTTTGGCATCTACTACGCCCGCCAGCGCTTTCCACGACGCTTTCCTGCTTCGAATCCCTTCCATTACGAAGCAATGGCGGGACTGCGCCCCTATCACCAGCCCCTGTATACACAATACCCGGAGAGTCAAAAACATATCCCCTACCGGACCAGTTCCTTCTGGCTGCATATCGCCGACCGCTATCGCAACGGCGATGTGCGATTCCTTCAGGACTATCAGCTCAGGCCGGCCCCTGTGTACGCCGACGACAAGGAAGACTGGCTCAGGTGGCTCGACCGGAATCTGCTGGACGACCCCAAGGTACGGACCCCCCTGTATCGTGTCTTTCCGGGCTTCCTCACGCATTTTCTCGGTGCCTGGGAGAAACGGGGTGTAGGGCACCATTTCTCCGAAACGGGGTGGATCAAGCAGGCCTTTGGCGGCTGTATCGAACTGACCGTTTCACCCGAGCAGCCCTACGCCATCACCAGGGTAGTCTTGAAGGCGATGTCCGGCAAGTGCATCTCGGTCACCGTGAAAGGGCTGGTCGGTACACAGCTCGCATCGGTCAAGCTGGCAGCCTATACCACGCGCAGGCATGTCGATGACCTGCATATGGGATATGCTTATACGAATGACCGGACCGGGTTCAACTGCGGTCATGCCGTACGCAAAAATCGCATTCCCCGGGGCAAGCTGGAATGCCTACTCGAACCGGTCACCAGCGTCCCCGCTGGCAGCCTTGATCCCGATGCAGCCGCGACCCGTTACTGGAACGGTATCCTGGTTGAACCCGGATTCACCGGTGCCGACCCGAAGACGGAACGGGATCCAGCCGGCTCCGATCCATATCTGGATCCGGTGGATAAACAGAAGCCTTCGGAACCCGCGGGTTCAGCGGATGCGAAGGACGGGGACGATCCGCAATGGACCATTACCAACAAATATGCCCTCTCCCTGGTACCTACCGAACCCAGCCTGGAGGAACTGGAAAATCTGCCCCCGGTTTTCATGCAGATCGCGGCCGGACTGGAGGTTTCGGGACTGATGATCGAGGGCCGGGACGTCAACCAGGGTGGCGCGGACGGCAGCCGGTCCTCGAAACGGAAACGCGCGGTTGCCTCTGCCGGTCCGACTGCACTCTCCACCAACATCATCGCCCCGCCCAGCACCGGTTACGTGGATGATGACGGTCTGGTTTTCAGCGATTCCCTGTCGAGAGACCTGGCCGAAATACGCGAATTCACCACGCAGATGCAACAGAAATTCGCCAAATCGGCCGGTGTGGAGACCATGGACCTCAGAACCTTTCGGCTCGCCGAAGCGAACGTCACCCCGGTGGGCGGCAGTCCGATTGAAGAAAAGATCGAGGTCATACGCGAGTTCACGGTAATCGTAGCCGACCCGCTTCCCGAGGGTGTTACGGGAACCTTCAGGTCCTTCGTTCACGGCATTGATCACGAAACCCGTCGTGCCTTTTTCTCCGAAGGCGAGGAAGACGTGAAGGTGACTGTACTGGAGAACTCCCGCCACACTTTCCATGCCAGGGTAGCGGGTAACGTTTGCGAAGGCACCTCGAGTCCGCACGAATTCATGGCGCGGGCAATGTCCGGACAGCGTCGGTGCGAGCGCCGGTTCACGATCTCGGGGGAGATCATCAAGCCCTTTGCCTATCTCTACCGGGCGGACACGAGCATCGTCAGCAGGCAGACCGAAGGCGAAAGACTCTACAATCAGTATGGTCCCAACCGGCGTGACGGGGATTCCACCGCTACGCAGGGGGACGGCAGTGGCGCGCCACCGGGGCGCGGTGCCGGTACGCCGACCGGCGCGTCATCCGCCGGTACGAGCCACCGCCTGCCTTGCGATTGCAGTTGTGCGAACCGCGCCATAGTGGAACGTAACTCACCCGAATGCTCCGACTCCTGCCGGAAGGCCTGGCCGGCTTGCGGCACAGCCGGCACGTCAGCGGGTATCTCACGGGCGGTAACACCGCCTGAATCACCGGCATCCGACGAGGATGCGCCCGTCGGCGAGGCCAGACGAATGGCCAGCGACATGATGAAGAACATGGGCATGCCCCTGGGAGTGGATGTTGACAAACTGATGACCGGCACCCGGGAGGAAAGGAAGGCATACAGCGAGTCACTTCGCAAGAATTTACTGAAAAAGCGGGAAGAGACCTACCAGTCGACCTTTGGCATGTCCCCGGAGGAACTGGAAAAACTCGACATGGAAGAACGGCGTGAAGTTTTCAGGAAAAGGGGCGGCATGAAGACCATGACCCCGTCAGCACCCGAGCCCGGATCGCGGATTACCCATAACCCGCCGCCACCAATGCCGAGTTCCGGATTTCCGGATGGTTCGAAGGCACTGCCGGTCTCCGGAGACCTCACTGCAACCCTGGAGTACTCATCCGCACCGGACTCATCATTGACCATGGTTGCGGTCGACCTTGCCAGAAGCGAGATCGTCCACCAGGCGGTGAAATCCGGACCAATCAGCGAGAAGCTGAATCTGCGGCATTTCGACGCAGAACCGGCCGATCTGCTGATAGAACTGGTCGATCCTGAATCGCGCAAGGTTGTCGCCAGATTCCGGCCGGTCACTGCTCCCGAACAGGCACCATGACATCACTGCCAGCGACATGACCGGGAAGAATAACCGGATACCAGGGGATGGCTGGAAAGACTATCCGATACAACAAAATATCGATTGACCCGCGGGGTTGTCGGCGTGTAGTAACTGAAGCGGGTTCTACCTCTCGCCCCGCCTATCTTCCATGAAATCATCGATTGGTTCACTGTGACAACTGCCCGGACGGTATATATACAGCAATTCCATTGTCTAGTCTGTTTAACTCATTACAAAAGAGAAGATGAATTTCCGGTCTGACAAACAAATAAGCATTCAGACGCATCCCGCAATCACGGACTGGCTTCCCTGCCAGTCTGCTATATTCGTTCAGTCACAAATACCTGTCGGATCGATTGGTAACAGGATCTGATCGATTCCATATACCGCGGATGTTCTCTTTGCCCTGAAAATTTCGGTGGTTACAGCAGAGGCTGTTTCGTTCACAATGCCCTTTACATACAAGCCATTTGCGTTGACACCCGCTGTAACAGTGTCACCACTGACCATTTGCAGCTCGCCCGCACTCAGCACGTCATAGTCGTTCTTGTAACGACCAAGTGAGGCATGGTAGGTGAGTACGTAGGCAAGGGCGTTGGTGTCACCCACCGGGGTGTTCAACAACCGTGTAGCCAGCTCTTCCACATCCTGACAACCCAGGGCATCAGCGGTTGCCTGGAAAACATCGTCGGTAGGCGCAAACAATACCACCTTGTTCTCGTCCAGCACGGCCGTCAAGCTTGTTGCATCCAGGGCAAATAGCAGCGTCTGAAAACCATTGTTATGCAAAATTTCCGATATCTTGGGAATCCTGCTGTTCTTATCCGAAGACACCGCTGCGGGCGGAACGGCCATGATCAGCATCATCACAAACCCAATGATCGTGGCACCCACAATGTTGTTGCGCTTGGTCTGATTGTATTGTCTTGTCATCATTTCAAATCTCCTGGCATTTGTTTGTATATGTTCTGTATAGATTTCAGGTCAAGTCCCGATCAACAAAAAATATCGCAACAAATTAATTTAATGGATATTTTTCCAATTTGCCTGAAATCTGATACACATCCCGCTCGTCTGCAGGTGGTTTCATAATAACCATTGTACAACTTTTGTCAAGTATATGTTGTGCAATATCTATACAGAGGTCATTTGCCTGGATCAGTTGATCCACCACTAAGACATCGGGACATCCCGCCGCATCTCGCACCGAAGCAGAAACCGGATCCTGCGAATCCTGCCGGAAGGCCCATGGCCATGCTTTTCTTGAACTAACGCGGATCCGGTTACCGGCTGGATGGCATACCAAAAAGGGACGCGAAACGCATACCAGGCGCACCGACCTGGAGCAGGGCGCGAGCACGTTATAGACGGGTGAAATGACTACTGGTTGGCTTTTGACAGCGGCAGATTACCGGAACTGATCACCGCTAACTGGATATTATTAATGATACTCAATCGTGTACGACCCTGTCTTCCCCTGCGTCTGGTCTCATGGCACCGATTATCCTGGCTACTGACTCTTCCGGAAAGGATCCGATAAACTTCGAATGGTTTGACAGAAGCACCTTCTTGACCAGAGGTGAAGTTTCATCATCAAGACGACCCTGCCACTTCCCCCTGCAATAGTATTTCTTGAGTGTCAGGGTGTCCGGCACATGTCTGTTACTTTCATGATCTCGCGCCCATACGAGGTGGGCCGCCTCCTCAATCGTAAGTTTCTTGTAATTGGTCAACAGTATCCACATCGATGACATCCATTGGTATAGAGTGGTTCTGTGTATCAGTTCCCTGTAGTCCTTTTTCTGTTCTTTTCCACCGGACAATCCCGAGAGTTCCTCGAAAGCCCTCTCACCCTTCGACTTCAATATCCCGTCGAATATACCGTCAAGAATGTCAATCATTTCCTGTGGCAGGGGTCGACTGTACTCACTGGCCGATTTCACCGCTTGCATGAAGTCGATGAAGTTCCGGCTTTGCTGGTATTGTTGAAATTCATCGAGGATGATCTTGTCATATCCCGTCTGAACAACCTCCTCAACACTGCTTTTCTCACTTCTACTCACAATAACTCCTTGCGGAAAAGGGGACAGATTTATTTTTCGTTGACTGAATGATATTTCGCAAAACAATGATAAAATAAATTTGTCCCCTTTTCCTTGCCCTCTTGCCGGATTGTTCTGCGTTGACTATTTTATCAGGGCTTACCGCTCCAGGCAGCGAATTGTAGAGGAATCCGCATGGTACAGCACTGCACCTTCGACACCCACCAGAAAGCCCTGGTGATCAATCTGGATGATGCCGTATATGGAACCATAGCGGAAATCGGTGCGGGCCAGGAAACCGCTCGCTGGTTTTTTCAGGTGGGCGGTGCTGCGGGCACCATCGCCAAGGCCATGTCGGCCTATGACATGAAATTCAGCGACTCTATATATGGTGCCTGCTCGCGATATGTCAGCCGCGAGCGGCTTCAGTCCATGTTGACCCATGAATACAAACTGCTAAATCAACGACTGGGAGAACTGAAGGGCAGCACATGTGCATTTTTTGCCTTTGCCAATACTGTCGCGACACGCAGCTTCAGTCAGAACCGGAATGGTCATGGCTGGCTGGGTATCCGTTTCCAGCGCACTCCGGGGGAAGGCGCCTCACAAATCGACCTCCATGTGCAGTTGAAGGGACAGGAAAACATACAGGACCAGGAAACCCTTGGTTTACTGGGAATCAACCTGATCTATGCCGCTCTCTATCTCCATGAGTCTCCCGATGAACTTCTCCTGTCATTGCTTGATCAACTCAGTACCGACGTACTGACACTTGACATGATTGACTTTTCCGGCCCCGCCTTCACCAGGGTGGATAACCGGCTGATGGCACTACGTCTGGTCCAGCAAGGGCTCTCCAAGGCAGCCATGTTCCAGAACGACGGAAAGGTCGTACAGCCCTCGGATGTACTGTACAAGAAGGCCGTGCTCGTTGAGCGTAGCCGCTTCCGGCCGCCGACCCGGCTTACCCTGTCATTGCTGGATAGATCGTACAAGGCCTTTTGCCAGGATACCGGTTTACTTGCAGACGATATTGTCGTGCTCAGCGAAATGACGCTGCACAATCTCGCACAGGGTGATGAAATTAACGCTCAGGACTTTCTGGACCGAGTGGAGATACTCTGCGCCCTGGGCAAGCACGTCATGATTTCCGACTATGGTGAGTTTTACCGGCTTGGCCAGTATCTTTCGGAATTCACACAAATGCCGATTGGTATCGCGCTGGGCGTACCTACATTGCTGCAGATATTCAACGAGGAGTATTACGAAGATCTGGATGGCGGCATCCTGGAGTCATTTGGCCGCCTGTTCAAGAACGACATGCGACTCTATGTTTGTCCATGCCTGGACAGGGAATCCGGTGAACTTGTCTCGGTACATGATCTGCGGGTGAATCAAAACCTGCAACATCTGTATCTGCATTTGCTGGAGAACGGTTATATCCGTGAATTACAGGATATTAACAGCCGGCACCTGTCCATCTTCTCTCATGATGTGCTGGAAAAAATCCACCGGGGTGAGTCGGACTGGACGGATATGGTGCCTGAGACCGTTGCCAAACTCATTCGCGACAAGCATCTGTTTGGCTGCAAGGACTAGCCCATGCCAACGGGAAGACCGAATGGCTTCAGATATCAGTCTGCCCCCGGCGGAATCAGCTTCCAGTAATTCATGCCCGTTTGCCGGTCTGGCTGCAGACCTGAGCGGCTGGAGGCTGGCCTGTTCTCGTTCAACAGCTGATCCAGATCATTCAACACCTTTTTGTTGTACAAATGATAAAGATGTCCGGATGCGCGGCGCCTGCCGGCCGGGGATACATCTATGATCTCGATCCCGTCCAGACCCCGCAAATGTGGCCCGGGTCCGCCCAGGCGCGGATAGCCATGCACCTCCTCCGACAGGGTAAGTGCACTATCGTTATCTGATACATATATCGTTATGCGGCGCACCAGCGGACGAATAACCTCGAGGTATTGTCTGAAGATGCCAGCATCGATATCTGCCGCGAGCAGCACCAGATGGTTCAGCAGGGGTGTTTCAACGCCATGCCGACCACTCATCAGGACGAGTGCCAGGAACACACCACGGGTGCCCATGCTGTGGGCGACGACATCGACGCTGCCAGCCCCGAATAACCCGAGCATGCGCCACAGTGTCTGCTCGATATAGGGAATACTCCAGTAGATATCTGACTCGTCATGGGTGTAATTCAACACCGCATCATCCGATGGCCAGCTGAAGAGCAGAAAGCGGCCCGCCAGACGAAGCGTTTCCTGAAACACGGCAGCCCTGCTGCAGCCTTTCTCAAAGCCTATATTGTATCCGTGTATATAAAGCAGCGGATTGTCATTGACCGTGGTAGACCTGGGTTTGCGCCAGAAATTCTGCTCGTCAACCTCGTACACTGCTTCCAGCTGCAACTTTCCAAACGGTATATAGAAGGGAACATTATTGGCGATGGTTTCCATCATGGGAATCGGTGTCCAGGAAACGTCACAGTAGCCTGTATGCACCGAGTTTCTTTCATTCCCGAAATGCTCACCGGCGGCGGCACTACCGGTCCTGTTACGCAACGTAATGAAGGGTATGGTCCGGCGAATGACATCCGGGCTATCCGTACCCACTGATTCAACGGGTTGGTTTTCTATGGCTTGGTTTTCTATGGGCTGCTGTTCATCATTGCCGGGATTGCACGCCGCAAGAAACAGCCAGATAACCACAAGCTTGATACCCGGGATGAACTGGCCGTTGTGTCGGTGCATGATCAGCGATCAAGGATAAAAAAGAAGGCTTGCATTGTAACGGCGGTGGTGGATGCAGTCGAACAATGTCAGCATGGCCGGAACCGATGAACGCCTTCAACCACGCCTTCGCCAGCCGGAGATCATCCCGGGATAGCGCACCAGTGCCGACTACCATCCCATCCAAATGGATACTGGCTGGTTGCAGACCGGTAACGATCGCCCGTCAGTGAGACTCGCCGGCATCCTCGACCGGCAGACCGGCGTGTTGCCATTCCGGAAAACCACCCTCCAGGCGCCGTGCGTCGCGACCCAGTTTGCGCAGGCGCTCCACCGCGTCGAAGGCAAGGATGCAATGCGGTCCCCGACAGTAGGCAACGACTTCCTTGTGCAGGTCCAGTCTATCCAGCCGGGCCTCGAGTTCGGGGAGCGGGATATTAATCGCACCGGGCAGATGACCGGCGGCATACTCTTCCACTGGCCGCACATCCAACACCGTCACAAGCCCTTCACGTGCACGATGCAGCAATTCTGCGGCTGGTACGGGTTCCAGATTATCCTTGACGGTCAGATAAGCGTTGATCAGCCTTTCCACATCCGCAACATGTCGCTCTGCGACACCGCGCAGGGCATCGAGCAGGCCAATCACATCGTATCCACTGAGGGTGTAGAACACCTTCAGCCCCTCCTTCCGGCAACTCACCAGACCGGCCAGGCGCAGCTGTTGCAGATGCTGCGAGGTGTTGGCCATCGTCAGCCCGGACACTTTCGCCAACTCGTCCACACTACGCTCTGCCTGAGCGATATATTCAAGCAATTCCAGTCGGTTACCATTGCTCAACGCCTTCCCAACGCGGGCGAACTGAGCGAATAAATCGTGTTTGAAGCCGCGGCTTGACATGTCCCTCGAATCAACTAGTATTCTAATCAATTGATCTATTGATAAGTATATCCAGAAATCATTATAGCAGCTGGCCTTTGGGGGGCAATCTGCGTTTTCGGAGGACCAGTCTTCATGAGACTGAGTGAGTTCATCCTGGCCAATGAACTGCCCATCCGGCTCGGATTCTTCTTTGGTGTCTTCGGGGTAATGGCGCTGTGGGAACTGATCAGCCCGCGTCGCCGGTTACGGACCTCAAAGGCCGTCCGCTGGATCAACAACCTTGGCCTGGTGTTTTTCAACAGTTTCGTATTGCGGCTGGTATTTCCGGCGGCCGCGGTGGGCATGGCCGTGTTTGCCGCCGAGCAGGGTTGGGGGCTGTTCAACTATTTCGATACCCCGCTCTGGTTAGCTGTTCTCCTATCGGTTGCCGCCATGGATTTTTTTATCTGGCTCCAGCATGTGATGGTCCATGCCATACCGGTGCTGTGGCGTCTGCACCGGGTACATCACGCGGATCTGGATTTTGATGTAACCACCGGGGCACGCTTTCATACCCTGGAGATCCTGCTGTCCATGCTCATCAAATTCGCCGTCATCATGCTGCTGGGTCCACCTGTTGTGGCAATCGTGATCTTTGAAGTGGTCCTGAATGCGACTGCCATGTTCAATCACAGCAACGTCCGCATCCCCCCTCACCTTGACAGCCTCCTGCGGCTGCTTGTGGTCACGCCGGACATGCACCGCGTACACCACTCCGTTGCAGACGACGAGACCAACAGCAACTTCGGCTTCAACCTGCCCTGGTGGGACCGGCTGTTCGGTACCTATCGGGCCCAGCCGCGCGGCGGACACGAAACCATGACGATCGGCATCCATACCTTCTGCGAGGACAGGTGGTGCAGCTGGCTGCCGGGCATGCTGGCGATTCCCTTTGTCGGGAAGGTGCAGGACTATGCCATCAACCGTCGGCAGTGGGAGCAGAAGCATGAATGCTAACCGGATCATCCGGATCTTGCTGGTCCTCGGTCTCGCTGCCGGAATCGCCCTGGCAGTGAGTTACCGTGACCAGATTGACGATGCAGCGATTGAGGCCTGGGTGCGGGATGCCGGGGCTATCGCACCCCTTCTGTTCATGCTGATTTACGCACTGGTCGCGGTGCTGTTTGTGCCCGGGTCGGTCCTTACGCTTGCCGGCGGCGCACTGTTTGGTCCCGTGCTGGGCACCTTCTATAACCTGACCGGTGCCACGCTGGGTGCGACGCTTGCGTTTCTGATCGCACGTTACCTGGCCTCGGACTGGGTGGCGGATAAAGCCGGCAGGCGCGTACAACAGCTGATCAAGGGCGTGGAAAGCGAGGGCTGGCGGTTTGTCGCCTTCGTGCGCCTGGTGCCGCTGTTTCCATTCAACCTGCTGAACTATGCGCTGGGCCTCACGCGCCTGCGGTTGCTTCCCTACATCATCGCGAGCTACATCTTCATGTTGCCAGGCACCATTGCCTACACCTACCTGGGCTACGCAGGACGGGAAGCTGTCGCCGGTGGCGAAGACATGATTCAGAAAGGATTGATGGCGCTGGCCCTGCTGGCCGCGGTGGCCTTTTTGCCGCGCCTGATTGGCACACTACGTCGTGGACCGATGCTGAAAACGGAAGATTTCAGGAAGCTGCTCAACACCGAAAAGGATTTGCTGGTACTTGACGTACGCACGGCGGAAGACTTTTTCGGCGAGCAGGGACATATCGTCGGCGCCTTGAATATACCGGTTGAGGAACTGCAACAGCGCATGGACGAGATCGGCGATTACCTTGAACGACCGGTAGCAGTCGTCTGCCGGACGGACAAGCGATCTGCGAAGGCGGCGCGACTGCTCGCGGAAGGGGGCTTCGCGGATGTGCACATCGTGCGCGGAGGCATGACGAAGTGGCTGGATGCCGGCCTACCGGTGGTCCGGTAGCCAAAGACCCGAAAAACAAGGCAGTAACCCTGCCGCGACTGGATTTCAGGCCCGGTCACCAAGGCAACCGCTCTCCATCGAAGGCAATGAATTCTCCTGAATCCGCCGGCCTCAGGGTATCCAGCACTCTCAGCATGCAACTGACACTATATTCCGGTGAGAACAGTTGCCCCTGCGGTACGTTACGCTGAAAAGGTTTTGACAAGGCAGTATCCGTTGTACCCGGATGCAAGGCAACCACGGCAACATTGGGCAGTGTCCGCCGCCATTCTATGGCGAGGGTCTTGAGGCACATGTTGAGCGCTGCCTTTGAAGCACGATAACTGAACCAGCCACCCAGACGGTTATCCCCGATGCTGCCTACCCTTGCGGAGACGGTCGCAAATACAGCCGGGCGCCCATGCCGGAACTTGCCGTGCAGATGCTTGGCCAGCAAGAGGGCGGGCAAGGCATTGGTGCTCATGCTCTCCAGAAAGAAGGCGGGATCGATCTGCCGAATGGTCTTTTCAGGACCCTGCCCCGTTGTGTGCAGTATGCCGGCGGCGTTGACCAGCCAGTCGATCTCCCCCAGTTGCGCCGCCCAGTCCCGAACCGCTGCTTCATCGGTAAGGTCCAGGCGATACCACCTGACCTTGCTGTGGCTGGCCGCGGCCGGGCTGCGATTGCAGGTCGCGATAATTTGCCGGATCCCGGGTCGTCTCGCCAGTGCCTCGATAAAGGCATTGCCAATTCCACCTGATCCGCCTGCGATTACGATCTTCATGAATTTTCCCGGTGAGGCCCCGGCCGGGTACACACCGCCTGTCAGTCAACCGCGTCGAAGCGGGGCCAGTGTTTCCGCACGAAAAGGTCGGCTGCATGTCGCCGATTGGAACTGGTCAGGCCGAAGACGGTAACAAAACGCCCCGAAGGGCGTTATGTCTCCAGACACCGTACCCGCTCAGCTATCTGCCTCTTGCACAACCACACTGCCCGTCATGGATGGGTGCAGATCACAGAAGTACTTGTAACTGCCTGTTGCGTTGAAGGTATGGCTGTACTTTTGACCCTGATAGAGGGTATTCGAGCGCAGCCCCTCGGCATCACCGCTTATGGTATGCGGCATTTGGCTTCCCTGTAGCCAGGTCACGGTGGTACCCGGTTTGACAGTAATGTTCGCTGGCTCGAAACGCATGCCGTTGATGCGCACGGTGACGGACTCAACGGATGGCATGTCCTTGCTGCCCGCGGCTACCCGGCTGGACTTTTCAGCATTCGCGGTGACCACCGAAGGCATGGCCGGTTTACCGTTTACGGCGGGCCTGATCTGCTGAGCGGTCATTGGCTGATTGTAGGGTGAGGCCATCATCGCCGCGTGCGGAACCGGGTAATACGGAGATGGAGCCATCTGCCCATAGGCCATCTGCGGCCCCATGGGACGGTACGGATAGTAGCCCTGGACCATGCGCTGATTGTTCATACAACCAGGTCCGGCCATGGTGATTTGAGGTGCGATCATAGCCGCAGCAGCCAGTGAGATGACAATGCCACTACGCAATCCGGGCTTGACAAGCTTGGTCATGATTTTCTCCTTGTAAATAAACCACAAAAACGATGGTGAAAAAATACCGGCACCAGAATTTGGTACCAGAACGTATGTTATACAATATTTTGCGGTTGTTGTACAACTGTTGTACAATTATCTACGTTCAGGACAGGAAACCTGTTCGCCGTGAATCTGCTGCTACCGGGACGAGTGATGCTGCTACGCCAGACCAGTCAATAGGAGAACCATCATGATCAAGACCAGAATCCCTGCCTCACCGGTACCTCGCAGCCGATTCGAGCGACTGGCGCACCTCGGCGGGCTTGCCGGCAGGGTCGCTGGCGGGATGCTCGCAGAGGGTGTGCGTCAGGTGTCCAGGGGCAAGCTGCCCCGCGCGACAGACCTGATGTTGACGCCCGCTAACGCCAGACGCGTTGCCGAAAAATTGTCGGAACTGCGTGGCGCCGCCATGAAGGTGGGGCAACTCCTGTC
>JARFQV010000157.1 GCA_029287615.1 Pseudomonadota bacterium
TGCCCCGCTACCAGCATTCCCCAAGGTACAAAGGCGCGGAAAGTATCTATACCGCACGCTTAACCCGTATTTCTCACCGCTGTGCGAGATGATCGCGCAGAGAACTGGATTCAAAAAAGCATTTTCTGAACAAGCGGTGTACGCACTGTATTTCCGAAGATATACAGGGAAGTACAAATGCCGCTGGAGGCACGACTGCAGGGAGTCAGGACGAAGCAGGAGGCCAGAGTCGAGCGAGGATGCCGTTAGCGGCCGGAAGAGAATACAGGGTAGATTCAAGGATCAAGCGCGGACTCCTCATCGTGGTGAGAAATACGGATTAAGTAAAGGCATCCAACTGTATTTTCAGCAATTTCCATCACATATTACACCATGAACCACCACTTTCCGAAATAGCGCGCCTCACAGTATGGCAATCAACCGGCCATCATTAATACTGACACATGCCCTGGATAACACCCGGGTCATGCGGCAGCAGACACGTTCAGGTCGACTTAAAGGCACATAGCCTGAACCACGAAGGATTTCACAGGAATAGATTGACTATCAACAAGCTACATCACTCCGCGACAGCACACTTCGGGTTCCTGCCCTTTCCGCAGACCAAATTCCACGTATACACAGCTAAATTCCCGCACTCAACTGTGGGCTAAGACCAAGAATTACCTAAAGTTTGGGATAATTTGCCCGATTTTTACCGAAGAGTTAACAACGACGACGAACAGGACAATTTTTGCGTCATGAATGACGAGTATTCATCAGGGCCATCCAGTGACATCCTGGAAAAATATGATGTAGAAGGAAACGGCGCACAAAATGCCTCTACGACGCCCTCTCTGACGCGCTGGCAATTTCGCGCGAACCAGATCCAGCTATTCTATCAACAGGCACAAACCGAGTTGCTGGTGAGTATGCTGATCGCCGTCGTAGTATGTACGGTTTTCTGGCGCTTCGCACCTCCCGCTGTACTTCTGGCCTGGACGATCGCACTCATAGTGACCGTTGGCAGCCGCTCACTCATGGTTTCCAGCAGTACCGCCAAAGCTGCCAAGGACAATATCAACATCTGGGGTATGCACTATATTATCGGCTCGATGGTTACCGGGATATGCTGGGGAAGCCTGGGGATCTTTCCGGTTCTGTATGGTGACTACACACAGGAGATCTTCGTTCTCTTTGTGCTGATTGGGGTCACGCTTACCGCCTATATCTCCATGCAATCATCTCCCCCCACTTTTGCTGCTTTCATGGTACCGGCGTTACTACCCTACTCGGCCTGGCAGATACACCAGGGAGACAATATCCAGATTACCCTGGGTATTTTGTCGATACTCTTTGGCTGCATGATGTGGCTCTCATCACGCCAGATCAGAACCATACTCACAAAGTCGTTCAGTCTCGGGTCTCATAACACGGAGCTGATACGCAAACTGGTAGCCGCGCGGGAATCGGCCGAGAAATCCAAGGTCTACTCCGAGAAGATCAATCGTGCGCTGCAGGATGAAGTACGGGAAAGACAGCGCGCAGAGGAACGTATCCGTTCATCGGAACAAAAACTGAGCGCTATCTTCAATAGCCTGCAGGATATCATCTTCCAGATTAATGAAGATGGCAGGATTATCATGATCACGCCATCCGTGCGACAGATGCTCGGTTACACCATAGATGAGCTTCTAGATACCAGGATTCAGGATCTGTACCTTCATATCAGCGATCACAGGGAGTTGACTCAAAAACTGGACGCCAATTACGGCCGGTTGCAGCACTACGAGACTCGCCTGAAACACAGGGAAGGCACCGCTATCTGGATTTCCGTAAATTCTCACTACAAATACGACGACAACGGTGATATTTCAGGCATCGAAGGCACGATGCGTGACATAACCGCCCTCAAAAAGGCAGAAGAAGCACTCTATCAGGAGCAGGAACGCGCCCAGGTAACCCTTGGTTCCATTGGTGATGGCGTAATCACAACCGATATCAATGGTGCAATCGAATACATGAACCCTGTCGCCGAACTGGCAACCGGCTGGTCCCTGGAAGAGACGCGAGGCCAGGATATCACCAAGGCACTGAAACTCATTGACGAGAAATCCCAGGAGGTACCGTCGAATCCGGTCAGGAGTTGCCTGAATGAAGGCCGTAGTATCACTCTGGCCGGCCATCTGCTGCTTGCACACCGGTACAGAAACCAGCAACTGTCCATCGAGGTTAATGCCGCTCCGATCAATGACTCCTCCGGTAGGCTCATCGGCGTGGTTCTCGTATTCCATGATGTTACCGAGTTGCGTGGTCTTGCCAAGCAGATGTCTCACCAGGCCATGCACGATGCACTGACAGGCCTTATCAATCGACGTGAATTCGAAACCCGGGTCATGGCAGCGGTAGAGAATGCCAGGAACGAGGGCAGCAGGCATGCGCTGTGCTATCTGGATCTTGATCAGTTCAAGGTTGTCAATGATACCTGTGGTCACATAGCAGGCGATGAACTCCTGAAGCAACTGACGATTAAATTGCGGGAGGAAATGAGAGAATCCGATACTCTTGCCAGGCTGGGTGGTGATGAGTTCGGTATCCTGCTGGAAGGTTGCTCGGTTGAAAATGCCCGCGAACCAGCTGAAAACCTGCGACAGATCGTTGAAAACTTCCGTTTTGCCTGGGACGACAAATCTTTTCGTATTGGCGTGAGTATCGGCATGGTACCGATTACCAACGAAAGCGGCACCCTGTCAGATGTATTGAGTGCCGCTGATTCCGCCTGTTATGTTGCCAAGGAAAGCGGTCGGAACAGAGTGCATATCTTCCAGCCTGATGACACGGCACTGGCTGAACGTCATGGTCAGATGCAGTGGGTACAAAGGATTCAGAGTGTACTGGAAAACAACCGTTTCCGACTGTACTTCCAGCCGATTGCACAGCTAAACGGCGATATGGTAGGGAAAGTTCATGGTGAAGTCCTGTTACGCATGCTGGATGAAAGTAATGAACTGGTAGGCCCCGGTTCGTTTTTGCCATCGGCTGAACGATACAATCTGATGCCATCCATCGATCGCTGGGTTGTCGAGAACACCTTCACCTTGCTGAACCTGGGTAACAATCTGTCAGACAAGATCGGAACTTGCTGCATCAACCTTTCCGGTCAGTCATTGTCCGACGAACGGTTTCTGGAGTTCATCATATCCCAGATGAAGAACAGCCGCTTGCGGCCAAGTATGCTCTGTTTCGAAATAACAGAAACAGCCATCATCGCCAATCTCAGCAATGCCACAAAATTTATCACTACCTTGCGGGAAATGGGTTGCCAGTTCGCACTGGATGATTTCGGTAGCGGTCTGAGCTCTTTCGGTTATCTGAAAAATCTTGCAGTTGACTACCTGAAGCTCGATGGTTGTTTCGTGAAAAACATGATCAAGGACGATATTGACAAAGCCATGGTGATGGCAATCAACCAGATTGGCCATGTAATGAATATCAAAACCATTGCAGAATTCGTAGAGGATGAGGTAACCCTGGAAGCTGCACGCGCTATCGGCATTGATTATGCGCAAGGTTACGCCATCGCAAAACCGGTCCCCATCGAGGCAGGCCTGTACAAAGGCCCGGTTATCCTGCCCGATCCTTCAGAAAGCAGGAAGACCGACGGAGAAAAACACATAATTCTGACTGAACCCGCATAACCATCACGTAACCAGTTTGCCTGTTTCAGGATCAGTTATCCTTCCGACTCGTAGTGCTGTTGTTTTTTTCAGCTGCCTCGATACCATCCATTTCGGCCTCCATCTCGCTATCAGTCATTGGCCGGTAGTCTGCATCTCCTGTCGTGCTTTCATCCTGGTTCCGCTCACTAATGGTGGTCTTTATCCTGGCAGAAAAAAACACGCCGAGTTCAAACAGCAACCAGATAGGTACGGCGAGAAGAGTCTGGGATATTACATCCGGCGGCGTCAGCAGCATACCGACTACAAAGGCCCCCACAAAAACGTAGGGTCTTTTTTTTCTAAGCGACTCGGGAGTAATCAGCCCTGTCAAAACCAGCAATACCGTAGCAACCGGTACCTCGAATGCGATTCCGAACGCAAAGAATAGCGTGAGCACAAAATCCAGATACCGGCTGATATCGGTCATGACGGATACACCTTCAGGTGCCGTCGCAGTGAAGAACTGGAATACCAGCGGGAATACCACGAAATAGGCGAATGCCGCACCCGCATAAAACAACAGAGTGCTGGAAACGAGCAATGGTACTACCAGACGCCTTTCATGCCGGTACAGTCCCGGAGCTACAAACGCCCATACCTGGTAGAGCACGAAGGGCATGGCGAGAAACAATGCCAGCACCAGAGTCATCTTGAAGGGTATCAGAAAGGGCGATGCCACCTCGATGGCGATCATTGAATTGCCTTCCGGAAGATATGCCGTCAGCGGGCCAGACAGGGCGGTAAATAACTGGTTGGAAAAAGGTACCAGAATAATAAAAACTACCAGTACCGCCAGCACGATACGAAGCAGTCGATCACGCAACTCGACCAGGTGGCTTTGAAACGGCAGCTCAAGATCCTCGGAGTCCGGATCCCTCGATTTTCCCTCCATTGCTCAGGTACCAGCCAGCATGCCAATCAAAGGGCAAGGGATCCTGTTGCACACCGCATCATATCCACGACAACCACAGCAGCTGCCTGTAGCTGTCCGGACATCGTATGCTGAAGGCTCAGGTATGTTTGCGGGTATCGTCCTGCGGGACATCTTTCTTGCCGGTAACTTCCCCGATGTTGACAGCCTGTTTTTCCTCGTTTTCCTGTTGCGGCAACTTGGCTGCATCGGCAATCGTATCGCGTGTCTCATCCACGATTTCCTTCAGATCGGGTATCGAAGCCTGTTTTTGCATTACCTTCTTCAGTTCATCTGCTGCTATTTCCCTGTCGATATCAGCCTTCACCGTGCTCACGAATCCACGGATCTTTCCAAGCCAGAGTCCGGCCGTGCGAGCCAGGCGTGGCAATCGTTCCGGACCAACGACCAGAAGCGCCACCACCATGATGAACATGATTTCCCAGAAGCCAATATCGAACATAACGGTATGAAAAAGAAGGTCAGAAGCTTTTCTTTAGGTGAAATGCACTTACACCCTGTCTTTTTCCTTGCCGGTAACCTCACCATCGATTACCTGACCGCCGTTGCCTGGCTTGCCCTTAAGCTTGGGGTCTTCCTGTGCCGATTCCTCTCCTTCACGCATGGCATGCTTGAATCCCTTGATCGCTCCACCCAGATCGGAACCGATATTTTTCAAACGCTTGGCTCCGAACAGCAGCAGCACAATCGCAAGAATAATTAACAATTGCCAGATACTAATTCCCATAACTTACTCCAGACTACAGATTAAATGGTGCTGATCAGCAGGCGTTTCATGCTGACCTTCCAGCCTTTTCCTCGTGACCGGACCGTCCAAATCGCCGCTCCAGTTCCTGCAGGACATCTCCCGGCCCCAGGTTGTGTGCCGCCAGCATAATCATGGTATGAAACCACAGATCCGCAGTTTCGTGTATCAGCTGCGCCGGATCGTCCCCCTTGGCTGCGAGCACGGTTTCGGTTGCCTCTTCACCAACCTTTTTCAGAATCGCATCCATGCCCTTGTCATACAGACTGGCAACGTAGGATGAAGCCGGATCGGCATTCTTGCGTTGTTCGATCACCTTGGACAGTCGATCCAGCGTTTCACTCATTGCCTTCATCATCCTTGTTGCCAGACTTGTAGATATCCTGCGGGTCTTTCAGTACCGGTTCGGCAGGAACCCAGCTTTCATCTTCCAGCTTCTGGAAAAAACAGCTTCTTCGCCCTGTATGACAGGCAATCCCTCCTTTCTGTTCAATCGACAGCAAAACCACATCATTATCACAATCAAGGCGAATGTCCTTGACGAGCTGTACATGGCCAGACTCTTCTCCCTTGCGCCATAGCCTCCCGCGCGATCGGGACCAGTAGATGGCCCTGCCCTCCCTTACCGTCAGTCCGAGCGACTCACGATTCATCCAGGCGAACATAAGCACCGTACCGTCAACCGCATCCTGCGCTATGACAGGAACCAGACCATCAGGCGTCCACTTGATACTATCCAGCCAATTCTCGCTCATCATATTCTGATTATAGATTTTTACCGGCGCTCTACCGGGAACACGACTCTGTCCACTCCATGATCCAGTCGGCTGATCCATTGTAAAGTTTCATTTCAGCGCAGCGTCCCCGAATAGTGGAAAAATCATGAAATTCAACAGGGTATTCGTGTTACAGCCTTACCTCTATTCCCTGATCCGCCATATACTGCTTGGCCTGTCGTATCGTGTATTCACCGAAATGAAAGATACTCGCTGCCAGAACGGCATCGGCATAACCAGCTTTAACCCCATCGACCAGGTGGTCAAGATTACCCACCCCGCCAGATGCGATCACCGGCACATCCACGGCATTGCTTACCGTACTGGTCAGTTCAAGGTCGAACCCGTCACGTGTTCCGTCTCTGTCCATACTGGTCAGCAATATCTCCCCGGCTCCGTATTCAACCATGCGAGTAGCCCATTCAACGGCATCCAGTCCTGTGGGCTTGCGTCCTCCATGGGTGAAAATTTCCCAACTACCGCCACTATCATGAACCTGCTTGGCATCAATAGCCACCACAATACACTGTGACCCGAATCGATCCGCCGCCTCTTTTACAAAATCAGGATCGAAGACAGCAGCTGTGTTGATCGCAACCTTGTCGGCGCCTGCATTCAGTATACGACGTATATCGGCCAATTCCCGAATACCACCACCAACGGTTAACGGTATGAACACCTCTCCAGCAACCGCTTCGACCACATGGACCATGGTTTCCCGCTGGTCCGAACTAGCTGTAATATCCAGGAATGTAATTTCATCTGCGCCCTGTTCATCATAGCGGCGAGCGACCTCTACCGGATCACCCGCGTCACGTATATCGACAAACTGTATACCCTTGACGACACGGCCCGCATCAACATCCAGGCAGGGTATGATTCGCTTGGCCAGTCCCATTCTCTATCAGGCCCGCCTTGCCATTATGCGTTCAACTCATCGGCGAGCATCTGCGCCTCTTTCAGATCAACTGTACCCTCATACAGGGCCCGTCCAATGATTGTACCCATGATGCCATGATCGGATACCTCGCAGAGTGCACGAATATCCTCGATACTGCTTATACCGCCTGATGCGATAATCGGTATGCTGACCGCATCTGCCAACGCCACTGTCGATTCGACATTTACACCTGTCATCATGCCATCCCGCCCGATATCCGTGTAGATAATCGCCTCAACACCGTCCTGCTCAAAACGTTTTGCCATATCGATTACCGGATGGTTGGAGAGTTTTGACCATCCATCAATAGCCACCATACCTTCTTTCGCATCCAGTCCAACGATAATATGACCGGGGAATTCCAGGCAAAGGTCATTGATCAGATGCGGTGCACTCACTGCCCTGGTACCGATAATGGTGTACTGCACGCCTGCCTCCAGGTAGGCCTGTACCGTATCTTCATCGCGAATGCCTCCGCCAACCTGGATCGGCAAATCCGGAAATGCTTCGGCGATATCATGGATGACCTGCCCATTGACCGGCCTGCCTGCGAATGCACCGTTCAGGTCGACCATGTGCAACCTGCGTGCGCCTGCCTCGACCCATCGCTGCGCAACTTCCACCGGATCCTCACCGAATACGGTTTCATCCTCCATCCGGCCCTGTCGCAATCGCACGCACTTGCCGTCTTTCAGGTCAATAGCTGGTATCAGTAGCATGACTCCGTCCCTATTGATTCATCCCGTATATCTGAACCTGAATAACACCGTTTACCGGTTTATTCACTGTTCACCGTCCCAGTACACGAAATTTTCAAGTATGCGTAAACCAGCATGCTGGCTTTTCTCGGGGTGAAACTGCATTGCAAATACATTTTCCCTGGCGATAACGGAGGGAAAACTCACGCCATAATCTGTTGTGGCCGCCACATGCCCCTCCTGCACGGACTCCGCATGATAACTGTGTACAAAATAGAAACGGCTGTCCTGTGGAACATTTCTCCACAAGGGATGCCGCCCTTCCTGGTGTACCTGATTCCAGCCCATATGCGGTATCTTGAGCCGTCTTCCCGAGCGTATATCTGCCAAACCCTCGCTGAAGCGACATACCCTGCCAGGAATGATACCCAGACAATCAGTACCATCATTTTCCTCACTGTACTCAAGCAGTGCCTGCATCCCCAGGCATACTCCGAGCAATGGCCTGTTTCTGGCTGCTTCATGAATCACCTCGTCCATACCCAGACGCCTGAGTTCGACCATGCAGTCTCTGATACCACCAACACCGGGGAATACCACCCGGTCAGCTGACAGAATCGTCTCCGGCCGTGAACTCACCTGTACATGCGCATCCTGCGCCACATGTTCAAGTGCCTTGCTGATTGAATGGAGATTACCCATTCCGTAATCGATGATCACGATGGATGTCATGCTGGTCAGATCCGGACAGACTGCGGTTGATATTTACCCGGTATGGATATC
This sequence comes from Pseudomonadota bacterium, assembly GCA_029287615.1. Classification (GTDB taxonomy): domain Bacteria; phylum Pseudomonadota; class Gammaproteobacteria; order UBA9214; family UBA9214; genus JARFQV01. The sequence continues at coordinate 8,572 of JARFQV010000157.1, forward strand.
TTCAGAGTCTGCCTTTGGTTGAAGGGAGTATATTTTCCATTCGCCGGTCGTATTCCACTGCCATGCGCAGGGCGCGTCCGAATGCCTTGAACATGGTTTCCGCGATATGGTGAGCATTCTCTCCTCGCAGACAATCGATATGCAAGGTTACGCAAGCATGATTGACGAATCCCTGAAAAAACTCATGTATCAGGTCTACATCAAAATCGCCAATTCGCGCCCTTGGGTACTGCGCATGGTATTCCAGGCCCGGTCTTCCCGAAAAATCAATAACCACTCTGGACAATGCTTCATCCAGAGGAACATAGGCGTGTCCGTACCGTCGAATGCCCTTCTTCTCGCGCAACGCCTTGCTGAAAGCCTGCCCCAGGGTGATACCAACATCCTCTACTGTATGATGTGCGTCGATATGAAGATCGCCTTCGGCAACCACCTCCAGATCCACCAGGCCATGCCTCGCCACCTGCTCCAGCATGTGCTCCAGAAACGGTACCCCGGTTTCGAGCCTGGAGACTCCACTGCCATCCAGATCAAGATTTACTTCTATCCGCGTCTCCAGTGTGTCCCTGTTGACTGTCGCCCGCCTGTGCGCCTCATTCATTGAAATTCCTGCTGTTATACCCGGCCCGGAAACTGGATTGCTTGATTCAATCGTATCTTAAATCGAGATTACAGAGAACCATCATCCTGTCAAGTAATCCTGGAGAGGGTTCATGAACACCGCCGGTTATTTCAATTTCCGGGGTGAAACCTGTAACCAGAAGGTAACCGGGCCATCGTTGGTCAGGCTCACCTGCATATCCTCGCCAAAAATACCGCTGTCAACGCTGCTGTAACGTTGCCTGGCCAAGTTCACCAGCTCAGCGAACAGGCTGCGACCTGAATCGGGTGATGCTGCCGTTGAAAAGCCCGGACGCATCCCCTTTTTTGTATCTGCGGCTAGTGTAAACTGGGGCACCAGCAGCAGACCACCATTGATGTCTGCAAGACTCCGGTTCATCTTTCCATCCTGATCCGGAAAAACCCGGTATCCCAGCAGTTTCAGCAACAGCCGTTCTGCCTCCGCTCTGCCATCGCCGCGCTCGACACCGATGAACACGAGGATCCCTCTGCCTATTTCCGATACAAGACTGCCGTCCACAAGCACACTTGCATTCTGTACGCGTTGCAGCAGCCCGATCATTTAAGTTGCCTGGCAAAATTATTGGTCGCACTAACCAACGCATCCACAATGCCGGGTTCGGTAGCCGAATGACCTGCGTCCGGAATAATCTTCAGTTCAGCCTGCGGCCATGCCAGGTGCAGTTGCCATGCCTGCTCTAGTGGACACACCATATCATATCGGCCATGGATGATAACGCCAGGGATCTGTTCCAGCCTGTACGCCTGCCGGAGAATCTGGTCCGGTTCCAGAAAGCTGTCGTGCACGAAATAATGGCACTCGATGCGCGCCAGACTCAATGCCGTTTCATTCGAACCGAAATGATCCGTAACCGCCCGGTTCGGTAACAGTGTTGCCGCCCTGCCTTCCCACAATGACCATGCCCTGGCTGCCTTCAGTTGCGTCACCGCATCCTCCGCCGTCAACAGCCGGTAATATGCACGAACGATTTCATGACGCTCGCATTCCGGGACCATATGAATGAATTCTTCCCAGAGATCCGGCAGCAGAAAGGATGCGCCCTCCTGGTAAAACCAGTGGATATCCCTCGGACGGCACAGAAAAATACCTCTCAGGACAAGAGCCAGCACCCTCTCCGGGCAGGTCTGCGCATAAACCAATCCCAGTGTGGAACCCCATGAGCCCCCGAAAACCAGCCATTGCTGAATATTCAGGTACTCACGGATATATTCCATATCTGCAACAAGCGATTGCGTTGTATTTGCCTGCAATGCAGCATGTGGAGTGGAACGTCCGCAACCACGCTGGTCAAAAAGTATGATTCGATAGACGGCAGGATCAAAGAACCGGCGGTGATAATCCTCGCAACCAGCCCCTGGTCCCCCATGTACGAATACAGCGGGCACGCCATCCGGATTCCCGCATTCCTCTACATAAAGCTGGTGTGGCTCATCGACGGGTATATGGTGCTCGACAGAGGGCCGTAACGGTGGAAACAGTTTTTCCATATTCCGTGCCTGTCAATTTGAAAATACACGCATCAACCTGCAAGCTGCTCTGGTCAAACGCCTGGTGGCACTGGCAAACAGGATGTAAAAAAGGCGTGCACGGGCACGCCTTTTTTACAGGTATCAGCTAAGTCGCAGTCTTCAGCGGTCAACGCCTTTTCAGCTGATATACAGGATGGTCTGTGACGGACAGTTGATTCCTGAGCTAGATGAACAGGCAGACATCCGATTTCTGGGCAACCGGCAGGAAAGACGTCGCCCCTACATACTCTGCCACTTCCGGAATAAATTCGTTCTGGTCGAAGCCGAATACATCAACAGTCATCTGACAGGCCACCATTTTAACGTCAGCCTCGATACACAGATCCCTCAACTCCTCGACAGTTGCAACCCCTTTATTCTTGAATGTCTTCTTCATCAGACCGGTCGCCACTTTTTCAAAACCCGGGATACCGGCCATGATCAGATTGGGCATCGGCCACGAAAAATCCTGGAACCATTTAGGTCCGAATGGCATTTTCATTGGCATAGCGGGATTACCAAGCGGGCTCACTTCCGCCGGGATGTCTTTCTTCAGCAGCAACAGGCCATAAAAAGTAAAAAAGACTTCCACATCCCAACCCAGAGCCGCCGCTGTGGAGGCGAGAATGAACGGGGGATATGCCCAGTCGAGCGTACCCTTGGTGGCTATAATCGACATTTGCGGAGTCTTGGCGGACTCAAGCTCTTCGAGTTTTTTGGGTAGCAATTCGTCCAGTTTCTTGTTTAACCAGTCATCGAGTTGTCCCGTGTCCTGCATCTGTTCGGCTGTAGTTGACATACCATTCTCCTCAAGCAATATATCGATTCGGCAGTTGGTGCGCGAAAATGATTCAGGATCCAACTATTGTTTTGTTTCTTCCCCTGGGGAATCTCTCTACTTTCGTGCACCTGCGTTATGCCCCCCCTGCTGATCCATCTTGAGACGAGGCGTTTCATGTTCATCCAAACTCGAGGTTTGGATCAAAAAAATATAAAATTCCAAAGTAAATTATAAACAGCTAATATACTGTCGTCAAGATATGATCCAATGTAGTGCAGTCTCCAGCCCGAACCCCGGACCTGCTGGCGGGGATATCCCATGCAGATCTACCATATTCAATGTCGCGTTCGCCCTGCGGGTGTCCCGAATCATCACCGGCGACTTCGTCATAAAGGATTTTCCCCTGGCGGAATACCAGCGTTTTTACAAAGGCAGGACCACAGGGATCAGGAGAGTTGCAGGAGCAGGATGCCGGGACTTGCAATGTACAGGGGTCCCGTGCATTGCGACAGGCGGGAAGTCCGCAGCGATCCGGAGAAAATCACTGGCTGAAACAGAAATCAGGCTCGACCGCTTTTATCCTTTTGATAATCCGGACTAGCACTGCTCCCAGGGAAGACCATGAAATCGCCAGCCACCCACCGAGCTCCGCCGATGCTTGTCATCCAATTCACCCTCAAAGCCTTCCTCGACATTGTATATCTCCGTAAAACCACTATCTATCAGCACCTTACCAGCCTCCAGGGAGCGTTTCCCACTCCTGCATATCAGAACAATCGGTGCGCCCTCCTGAGAATCTGCCGCGATGAATCCACCCAGCATTACCTTGCGTACCTCGGTGACGAAATCGGGATTCACCGTCCAGTTCGGCTCATCAATCCAGGGAACATGCACACTACCCTTCGCGTGACCTACAAAAAGGAACTCCATACTGGAACGGACATCAATCAATACCGCCCGTGGCGTATGTTCCAGAAAATTCCACGCCTCCACAGGGGTGAGACTTTTCACTGATTTTTCGCACATGTTTCATCACCACTTCTGTAAGACACGCTGATCGGCTTCCAACCCATTACTGCTAGAATAGTCGCCCCCGAATACAGATAGCGCAATCATATGACGCATTCCCTTCCAAGAACACTACTGCGTCCCGTCGGACGTGCAATCTCTGATTTCAGGATGATTCGTAAAAATGACCGTATTTTACTGGGTGTCTCGGGGGGAAAGGACTCACTGACCCTTCTCCATCTGCTCAGTAATCTGCGCCGTTACTCCCCGACACCATTCGATCTGGGTGCCGTAACGATCGACCCGCAGGTGCAGGGATTTGATCCCTCTCACCTGGTGAATTACCTGGCGGAACTGAAGATACCTTTTTTTCTGGTCCGGGAACCCATTTTTGAACGCGCCAGGGATCACATGACAAATAATTCCTATTGCAGCTGGTGTGCAAGGATGAAGCGCGGCGCCATGTATGCCACGGCACGAAAGAATGGCTACAACGTACTTGCCATGGCTCAGCACCTGGATGATCTTGCTGAAAGTTTTTTGATGTCAGCCTTTCACGGAGGGCGCCTGCAGACCATGAAGGCTCATTATCGTATCGATGAGGGTGATCTTCGTGTCATCAGACCGATGGTCTATGTCAGGGAGAGGCAGACAAGGGATTTCGCACGGCGCGCGGGTATGCCGGTTATCACCGAGAACTGCCCGGCCTGTTTCAACATGCCAACCCAGCGTGAACACATGAAAACCCTGCTGGCGCGTGAAGAGGCAGAAAATCACGGCCTGTTTAAAAGCCTGCTTTCTGCCATGAAGCCTCTCATGAGCAAAGGCAGCAGTGACGTACTGTGAGTCTGTCAGACAAGCTTGTGGTCAAGGGTTTGACCGGAAAACAGTCATTGCCACTCTCGAAAACCAAATAAGTGCCGGAGGCTATTTCATCAACCGTTTCAGAAATACCTTCATTTCCCTGGCCGCCTGCAGATCTCCCCTTTTTTCAGCAACCTGAATACCGGCTTGATAGGCACGAATCGCCGCATCGGTTTCCTCCTGTGCCGCCAGCACCTTTCCATATGCCTTCCAGGCAGCCGAGTATTGTGGATCCAACAACACGGCCCGTTCCAGATGCATAGCAGCCTTGTCCAGGTCACCCTGCGTGAAATAGGCACTGCCAAGACTGTACCGTAACAATGCATTGTCCTGCCCGGATGCAAGCAGCCCCTCTAGATTCTCTAACATTCCCATATCCGAGCCGCCAGTCAGTATCCTGCAACCATAGCAGTATTTGAATACAGATAATTTCGACCAATGACTTGCAAGCGTTTCAGCGGCGCCAGAATGCCGGCGAAAACAGAACCAGAAGGGTGAATATTTCCAGACGCCCGAGAAACATGGCAAAACAGAGTATCCATTTGGCCGTGTCGTTCAAACCGGCATAACTATAACCGACATCACCCAGCCCGGGCCCAAGATTGTTGATACAGGCCGCCATAGCTGAAAACGAGGTTACCTGATCCAGCCCGGTAGCCATCAGGATCAGCATCAGGATGACAAAACTGGCGACATAAGCGGCAAAAAAACCCCACACCGCGCTCACCACACGGTCGGGAACCGGCTTTTGCCCTATTTTTACCGGAATCTGTGCATTGGGGTGCACCAGCCGCATGGTCTCTCGATGCCCCTGCTTGAGCAGCAAGAGGAACCTGATCACCTTCATCCCGCCACCCGTCGAACCGGCGCAGCCACCAATAAAACTGCTGAAGAGCAGCAATACGGGCAGGAATCCGGGCCAGTTGAAATACGCAGTCGTGGTGAAACCGGTCGTGGTTCCAATGGACACTGCCTGAAAGATACCTTCAGTCAGAATGTTCTCCACAGACAGGAATGTCTTGGTGAGATAGAGATAGATTATGGTCGTAGCGCTGACCAGACCAAGCACAGTCAGGTATGCCTTTAGTTCGGAATCCTGCCAGTACGGCCTCAGGGAAGTCTTCCGCCATGCCATGAAATGCAGCGCAAAGTTCATTCCCGACAACAGCATGAAGACCACTGCCACCATCTCGACCGCAGAACTGTTGAAATACCCTATGCTCAGGTCATGCGTGGAAAAACCGCCGATAGCGACTGTTGAAAAGCTGTGCGCAAGCGCATCGAAGGTATCCATTCCTGCTACCCGGTAGCAAATCGCGCAGGCTATCGTCAGACCAAGATAGATGTACCAGAGCGCCAGGGCGGTCTCTTTAATTCGAGGTGTAAGCTTCGTGTCCTTAACTGGTCCGGGTGTTTCCGCCTTGAATAACTGCATGCCACCAATCCCGAGAATGGGCAGTATCGCTACCGCAAGCACGATGATGCCCATGCCCCCCAGCCATTGCAAAAACTGCCGGTAGAACAGAATCGACTCGGGCAGGGTATCGATTTGTGTAATCACTGTTGCGCCAGTGGTGGTCAGCCCGGAAACCGATTCGAACACCGCATCGGTCACTGACATGGGATAGTCTGTTAAAAGGATAAACGGGATTGCACCAGCCAGCCCCAGCACCACCCAGAACAGCACGACGACCACAAAACCATCACGCACCCGCAGCTCGATATGAACGCCCCGCACCGGCAACCAGCACAAAAAGCCGGCTATCAGGATAATTGCGAATCCGTCAAAAAAGGGGATTATTGAACCATCCTGATACAGCCAGGAGACAAAAACAGGCGGCAGCATCGTGAAGCTGAACATCATCAGCAACAAACCGAACATACGTAATATGGATTTTACTTTCATAAACAAAAAGTCCCGCCATGTCTCCAGCGTACAATCAAGCCAGACGGAACAGGCTTGCTTGATACAGCACTGATAGATACCCAGTACCTGTGCTGGCTAACTAGAGTCTGATTGGTAACCTGGAGTTTTGTTACCGTTCCCTTGATCGCCGGTGATAGTTTCCGGTGTTCAACGATATTGATTCGGGAAATTCAGAAAAAGGTCACACCCACCTGGAAGAGTTTTTCTGTTTTTGCGATCCACTTTTTATCCGGCAAAAACAGTATAACGTGATCATCAGATTCGATTACCGTATCATGGTGCGCAATCAAGACCTCCTCACCACGAACGATTGCACCGATACTGCATCCAGGCGGCAACTTTATTTCCTCAACCGACCTGCCCACTACCTGTGAGGTTTGCCTGTTGCCGTGCGCAACTGCCTCCAGTGCCTCCGCAGCTCCATGGCGCAATGAATGGACAACAACGACATCTCCCTTGCGAACATGTGCGAGCATACTGCCGATGGTGGCTTGCTGTGGTGAAATCGCGATATCGATATCATCACTTCTCTGAATCAGATCAACATAGGACGGTCTGTTGATCAGAGACATCACCTTTCTGGCGCCAAGGCGCTTTGCCAGCATGGCGGAAAGAATATTAGCTTCCTCATCATTGGTCAGTGCACAGAAAACATCGGTGTTTTCGATATTTTCCTCGAGCAACAGCTCCTCATCCGCCGCATCGCCGACGAGCACAATGGTTTTATCCAGCGTTTCGGATAAATGACGCGCCCGATCGTGACTGCGCTCAATGATCTTTACCTGATATCGGTTTTCAATTGATGCCGAAAGGCGTGATCCGATATTCCCTCCTCCCGCCAGCACTACCCGTTTGATCGGTTTGTCCAGCTTGCGCAACTCGCTCATAACGGATCGGATATGCTTCCTTGCGGCAAGGAAAAATACATCATCGTCCTGCTTGATGATGGTATCCCCCCCGGGGATAATCAACTTTCCGCCACGGAATATAGCGGCAATCCTGGCGTCAATACCCGGCATGTGCTCCCTGAGTTCGCGCAGTTCATGATCAACCAGAGGACCTCCATGATAGGCACGAACCGCAACCAGCTGCACGCGACCGTCCGCAAAATCCAGAACCTGCAGTGAGCCGGGGTGCTCAATCAGGCGCTGAATGGATTCGGTAACCAGCTGCTCGGGACTGATCATTACATCGACAGGAATCGCTTCCTGTGATAACAGCCTGGGGTAATTGAGATACTCCACAGACCGTATACGCGCCATCTTGGTCGGAGTGTGAAATAATGTATAGGCTACCTGACAGGCAACCATGTTGGTTTCATCGCTGCTGGTAACCGCAAGAATCATGTCTGCATCATCGGCACCAGCCTGCGTCAGGACCTCCGGATGAGATGCCTGCCCGGTTACCGTTCGAATATCCAGTTTATCCTGAAGATCCTGCAGAATAACGGGATCATGATCGACGACAGTTACATCATTAGCTTCACTGGCCAGATTATAGGCAACTGAACTGCCAACTTGTCCCGCGCCAAGTATGATAATTTTCATTAGCGAACGCTAAAGGAGCTTGTATTCAAAAATACGTGCATGCGATGCACCGCGCAAGACCACACCGGCACAACACCCTATTCACCACCCTTCTTGATCTCTATACCCAGTGCACGAAGCTTGCGATACAGGTGCGTACGTTCCATACCTGCCAGCTTGGCAAGCTTGCCTACACTGCCACCGCATTCCTGCAGCTGGTGTTCCAGATAGGTTTTTTCGAACTGCTCGCGCGCCTCGCGCAGCGGCAAATCAAAATGCACCAGTGAGCCCGTGGTGTTTCCTGCAGGTGCAGCCTGTGTACTGATTGCGAAATCAACTTCATTGACATCGATCTCCTCCCCGTTACCGAGGATGAGAACTCGTTGCACAAGATTCTTCAGCTCCCGCACATTACCCGGCCATGCATAGTTGCGCAGCCTGTTCTGGGCTGCAACGCTGAAACGGCGGTAGGGAAGGTTTTCATGATCGGAGAAATAATTGATGTAGTAATTGAGCAGTTCATGTATATCATCTGCATGGTCGTGCAATGCCGGTATATACAGGGGAACCACGTTCAGGTGGTAATACAGATCCTCCCGAAGCCTGCCTGACCTCATTTCCTCTTCGAGATCCCTGTGCGTGGTTGCGATTATCCTCAAGTCGACCTGAACCGCTTCACTACCGCCCATACGAAGGAATGAGTGTGTCTGCAGAACACTGAGCAATCTGGCCTGCGTCTGCATATCCATGTCAGCGATATCACCGATGCACAATGTGCCGCCATTGGCCTGCTCGAAACGTCCGTAATGGATCTTGTCACCCTCTTCGTTGCCAAACAGCTCAGCCGAGGAGTTTTCCCTGGAAATAGACCCTACCGCCACCTCTACAAAGGGTCCCGAACGCCGATGACTCTGATCATGGATGTAGCGCGCAAATGTCTTCTTGCCCGCCCCCGGTTCTCCACTGATCAGTACCCAGCTGTTGTGCTGTGCAATTCTCTGCGCCTTCAATCGAAGCTGCTGCATCGTATCGCTCTTCCCGACGGGCTCGATAACTGTCTGAACATGCCGGCGAAGACCGATATTCTCCTTCTGCAGCTTGTCTGCCTCAATGGCCCTTTCAATGGTCAGTAACAATTTGGCCAGTGATATGGGCTTTTCGATAAAATCGTAGGCACCCAACCGGGTTGCTTCAACTGCCGTTTCAACAGTGCCATGACCTGACATCATGATAATCGGGCAGGGCAGATCACCCCCTTCGGCCCACTCGCGCAGCAGCGTAATGCCATCGATATCCTCCATCCAGATATCAAGCAGTATCAGATCAGGCTTGCGATTGCGTCGCGCCTTGCGTGCAGCATCGCCGCTATCCGCCACGGTTACGGTGTATCCCTCATCCTCCAGGATGTCCTGGACCAGACTGCGGATATCAGGTTCGTCGTCTACTACCAGGATATGACCAGTTGCCATCCACTTCCCTGCCTAACCATCTGTTATCTCAAGGTACCAAAATTCCGTTCCACACAGGCATGTCACGGTAAGTCTCGATTCGTTAACTGGAAATAATCCACGAATTACCCATCCAATTGCAAGTAGCATATAGAGATTTACGTGGATTCCCTGAACAGGGTCTGCCATATACGGTTTTACAAATTCGATTCCTGGCTCACTATCTGCCAGCGAACACAGATCCTGGCGCCCCCTTCCCTGACATTCTCCGCGAAGATCACGCCACCATGCTCCTCAACGATCTTCTTCACAATAGCCAGCCCGAGTCCCGTGCCTTTCGGCTTGGTAGAAACATAGGGCTCGAATAACTGCTCGAAAACCTCCGCATCAAATCCGGGTCCATTATCCTCCATGCACATCTCCACATAACTGGCATCATCTTCATGAACAGCCTGTGTGGATACGGTCAATTGCGCATCATCCTGCCCGCTGACGGCTTCCCTGGCATTCTTGATGAGATTATGCAGCAATTGCCGAAGTCGAACCGCATCACCTTCAACAAGTGGCGCGCCCTCATCCAGATCCTCGACTATCTTCACCCTGGAATTACTGACACGATAGAGGTCCAGAACTTCGGAGATGAGTTTGTTCAGATCAATTGCCTCAAGATCCATCCGCGGCGCCCGGGCATATTCGCTGAATGCATTGACCATCTCTTTCATGGCCTCGACCTGGTTAACAATGGTGCGGGTAGCGCGATCCAGAACATCCGCATCCACTTCCTTTAACTTGTGAAGGTACTTGTGACGCAGACGTTCCGCCGACAGCTGTATGGGTGTCAACGGGTTCTTGATCTCGTGAGCAAGGCGTCTCGCAACCTCACCCCATGCAGAATCCCGTTGCGCCTGTATCAGCGCCGTAACGTCATCGAAGACAACAACCTGACCTCCTGTCTGGCTGCCTTCGCGCCGGAGGGATGCACCGCGGCACATCAGAACCTTGCGTCCATTCAGACCATAGAGCGTTACCTCGTCCTGCCATGCTCTTTTGCTGTTGCCATGATGCTGCAGTATCACGTCGATAAAAGGTTCAAGATACTCATGATCCGTCGTTATTGCATCCACTTCATTCCCAAGGTAATCATTGATATCCACACCCAGATTTTCACGCGCAGCTGCATTGACTGCTCTCAGCCGCTTATCATCATCAATGCTGACAACACCGGACGAGAGGTTGGCCAGCACAGCTTCCAGGTAGGCCCGCTGACCCTCGACAATTTGCTGGCTATGCCGCGCCTGCTCGCGCGTCCTGTCCAGTTTGCGCGTCATTTCATTGAAAGAACGCACCAGGAAACCCAGTTCATCCTCACTTGTTACCGGAAGCTGCCTGCTGTAGTCACCTTCGGCCACCGCGCGGGTACCCTCGGCAAGATCACGTACCGGTGCGACCAGACGCCGTGCAGAATAAAAGGCAGTCCACACGGCTGACAGCAGACTCAGAACCAGCACGAGTGAAAGGGTAAGGGTATAGCTGTACTTGAGCGGTGTACGCAGGTATGCCAGTTCCTTATAACGTGAATATGCAGACTGTACACTGTTAGCCAGTGTGTCCAGTCGAGCTGATACGCTGAACAGTGCCTGCAGAACAAAACGTTCATCCGTCGGGCTCGCAGACATCACGGGTACCACGGCACGGGCGTGCAATCCGGCATCTCCAACCGGTTCGAGACTTACGTAGGGTCTGCCCTCCGGCAGCGGTGTCAGCATCTCCTCAGATGGTTTATGGGGTATGATACTGGTGGTATCGGCACTGCTTGATGCGACAATCCTCCCGTCTCCACCCAGTAATGTCAGCTCGGACGCGCCACTTCTGACACGTAGATCATACAGGCGCAACGGACCGAAAGCAGTTTCCTCGCTGGTCAGCTCATCGGCTATCATTTCGGTGATATTCAGCACATCGCGCATTCTGATATCCAGTGCAGAACGGCTGAGTTCGATCGAATCCTCGAGTGCCTCCTCTATGCGAACATCAAACCAGCTGTCGATGCCGCTGAGCAGTGACTGTAGTGAAAAGTAGTAAACCACTGACACGGGCGCGACAGCCAGCAATACAAATACGATTACCAGACGTGTTGTCAGTTGCGCACCAGCCACCTTCTGGCGGTTTTGCCGTACCAGCCAGAACAGGTTGAATCCGATCATTGCAGTCAGCAGCACTAGTCCCAGCGCATTCACCAGCAACAACCAGGAGTACATGCGCCCGAATCGGGCGGAATTATTTGTAGCGTCGCCCATGAAGGAAAGCGACACCAGCAGGAGCAGGAAAAGAATCAGCATCGGCCAGATGCCAATACCAGGACGTCTCATGGCAACAACGGCAGGTCGAACCACGGGCTTCTCATGTCCCATTCCGATGACACATAGGCCCACAATCGCATGGGTGTTGGCAGGGACTCAACGTCAAGGCGTGCGCGTAATCGTACAGAGTACGATTTTCCGCCCTTGAGCAGACGCTGATCGAGCATGGGCAGGTCATAGACAATACCGATGCTTACCAGGGCATCGCGCAGGTGCCGAAAACTTTGCTGCACATCAGTATTGAGGTTACTGACCAGGAAACGCCTGCTCAATGCATGGTACTCAAGCCGGGTGCGCTGGCTTAACTCAGCGATAACCGGGTTCAGCAGCCATGGATTATCCAGCTGCACATTGATCTGAAGCTCAAATACGAGCGGGATACCACTCATCAGCGCATCGGTGGTTCCCCGGCTCAATCTGGTGGCAAAACGCGCATCCAGCTGGTAGACCCCATCAGCGAGGTGCGTGGACGCCGTTTCCACCCGCAGCACGCCATCCGTATCCCCTGCAACCGCCGATGGCACCAGAATCAGGCAGGCAAGGACCAGAATCGCAAGGAACGTGCCCCGGTTACCATATGGCCTGGCGATCGAGGCAGGGGAGTTCAGCATTTGCGCTTCTTCAGGCATGCAAAGTAAAAACCGTCCATATCATCCTCACCGGGCAGTATCTGGCGTCCGAATGTGCAGGCATGTCCCCATGATGAATCGATTACAAGTTCTTCAGCATCCGGTTTGCAATCAACATGATGTGATACCTGCTGTGTATTTTCGCTTTTTAACACCGAACAGGTTACATACAAGAGGATACCGCCTGGTGCCAGCAATGGCCAAACCGCTGCCAGAATTCCGGCCTGCCGTCCGGTGAGCGACTCGATATCACCCGGCAATCTCAGCACCCTGATGTCCGGGTGGCGGCGAATGACCCCCGTGGCCGAACAGGGGACATCCAGCAGGATCCGGTCATACAAGCGACCGTCCCACCAGCCATCCGGCTTAGCTGCATCACCTGCAACCAGCCGCGCCTGAAGACCCAGCCTGCGCAGATTTTCCGCAATCCTTTCCAGGCGATTTTCATCTATATCAAGGGCCGTTATATCCAGTGCCGGGAACTGTTCCAGGAGCTGGCAGGTCTTGCCGCCGGGAGCGGCACATGCATCCAGAATCCGCATTCCCTCCCGTACCTGCAGTAATTTGCCAGTCAATTGTGCGGCACCATCCTGTACCGATACATCACCAGCCTGAAATCCGGGCAATAAAGCCACTGGAACTGCTTTTTCAAGCCGTAACCCGCAAGGTACATGCGGCAAGGGAACTGCCTGCAGGCCGGCCGCGGAGAGAACCTTCATGTAGTCATGACGTTCCATGCGAAGTGCATTGACTCTCAGACTCATGGGTGGCCGTTCATTGTTTGCACGGGCAATCCTTTCGCAGAAGTCCGGCCAGTCCCTGCGAAAGGTATCGAGCAGCCACCGTGGGTGCGCCAACCGCATTACCTCATCCTTTTCAACAGCACTCTCGAAACGTGGTATCTGCCTCTGGAAGGACCGCAATAGCGCATTCACAAGCTTTGCTGCCCATGGTTTGCCCATTTCCTTCGTAACCTGTACCGTCTCATGCACAGCGGCGTGCGGTGGAATATCCATGAATGACAATTGATAGAGTCCGCTGAGCAACAGACTGTACACGTCCTGATCCCGGCGCCTCAGCGGACGCTGCATCATCAGCCTGGCAATACCGTCCAGCCTGAAATACCAGCGCAATACGCCAAAGCTAAGCTCCTGCGCCAGCGAGCGCTGTGCAGAATCCGGCAACATGTCCAGTTGTTCCGGGAGAGCCGCTGACAGAGAACGCCCACCGGTAACAACCTGCGTAATTGCATTTACTGCGCAAATTCGAGCATTCATGTGTGGCCCGATCGCCAGGCACAGAGGCTGACTTTCATCACCCGGGCGCTGCGAATGTCACACCGTCCAACTGGTGTGCATTGATAAAATCCGCGGCATTCATCACCTTTCCGCCGGGTAGCTGGATCTTCAACAGGCGCAAACCACCCTCACCACAGGCAACGTCTATACCATGCTTTCCGGCATGCATGACATCCCCGGGGCGGGCTCCGGCACTTCCTGTGAGCACGCTGGACTGCCAGATTCGCAATACCTGCCCCTGATATACGGTTTGCGCCACCGGCCAGGGGTTGAAGGCCCGTACCTTGCGATCCAGGTTGACAGCCGTATCATGCCAGTCGAGCCGGGCTTCGGCTTTAGTGATCTTTCCGGCATAGGTGGCCTGTGCGTCATCCTGTTGACGCGCCACCATCCTTCCATCGAGAATCTCATCGAGTCTGTCCGCCAGTACATTCGCACCAAGTTCTGCGAGCCGGTCATGGAGCCCCCCGCCGGTCTCTCCCTCTCCGATCGTACAGCGTGCAGTGGCCAGTACCGGACCGGTATCCAGACCCGCCTCCATCTGCATCAGCGACACCCCGGTAATCCTGTCTCCCGCCAGGATCGCACGCTGAATGGGGGCCGCCCCCCGCCAGCGGGGCAGCAGCGAAGCATGAACATTCACGCATCCAAGCCCAGGAGTACCAAGCACTGGTTCCGGTAGAATCAGGCCATATGCAACCACAACCATCAGATCCGGGTTGTAACCGGCAAGATCGGCCTGAACTTCCGGGGTCCGGAGAGATTGCGGTTGCTTCACCGTGATCCCCGCCTGTTCCGATACCATCTTTACGGGACTGCTTCTCAATTTTCGGCCCCGTCCTGCCGGCCGGTCGGGTTGTGTATACACGGCAACTAGAGTGTGCTGGCTGTCCAGCAGTACTTTCAGGCAGGGAACCGCGAATTCAGGTGTTCCGGCAAAGACGATCTTCATTCGGATACAGGGTCCGTTCGATAGCAGTGCCGCAACCGCCCTTGCCGGGCATTGCGATGAATTCAGATAACGGGCAGTGCCGTGGTTTGTTCTGCACCGCCCGATTCACCACTGCGGCGCCTTTTTTCAAGTTTCTTACGGATACGCTGGCGCTTGAGATGAGACAGGTAATCCACGAACAGCTTGCCATCCAGATGGTCAACCTCATGCTGTATACAGACGGCAAGCAATCCGTCCACGTCCAGTTCAAACGGCTGCCCTTCCCGATCCAGCGCCTTGACCCTGATCTTTTCTGCTCGCTGAACCAGCTCGTAATACCCCGGGACAGACAAACAGCCTTCCTCCATTTCCTCAACGCCCTCTCTGCCGAGGATTTCGGGATTGATCAGGCACATAGGCTGGTTATGATCCTCCGATATATCGATAACTACCACACGCTTTGCAACATTGACCTGTGTGGCGGCAAGACCGATGCCGGGTGCCTGGTACATCGTCTCAAACATATCGTCTACCAGCCGATGTATTTCATCGTCCACCCTCTCGACGGGCTGTGCATGCCGTCGCAGGCGTGGATCGGGAAAGTGCAGTATGTTCAGTATCGTCATGTGATGGTCGTCACGAATCAGTGATCAAAATTACTTATACTTTAGCACATTGCTGCCGTTAATTTCCCATGAGTCGTCCATGAATGCTTTGTCGTATGGTGCTTTTTCGATACACTCCTGCATTGTAAGGGACGACCAGTGACGGTAAAAATACATGCAGCTCTTGGCTGCGATTTGTAAAACCGGATGCAACGGAACGCTATAGGAAAGCTCATGTCAATCAAGAAACTGCTCGGAGTGGCATTCGCCGTATTACTTGCCGGCACTCTCAATGCCGGTGAAGTGGTTGTCAATCCTGATCACCCCGATCGCTATGTAGTCGTGAAGGGAGACACATTGTGGGACATTACCGGACGTTTTCTGCGAGATCCCTGGCTCTGGCCGGAGGTGTGGCATACCAATCCGCAGATCAAGAACCCCCACCTGATCTATCCGGGTGATGTTCTCACCCTGGTCTACGTTGATGGAAAACCACGGATCCAGCTGCAAAGAGGAGACCGTCGTACGGTGACACTATCCCCGCATGCGCGTGTGGAAAGTCTGGAGGGTGACAT
>JARFQV010000206.1 GCA_029287615.1 Pseudomonadota bacterium
TCGACGGAACGATCGAGTTGGCCGGTGCGTGGACACCTGTTGAAAGCGATGGTGTGACAGGTACCACGATTGATCTTGCAACAGGTATCGATTTTTCAGGTGACCAGTCAGTGGTCGTGGCCTCATCCGGCGACCTGAGCATGGGACTTTACACGCTGGCTACCATGACAGATTTTCAATTTAACCCCCTGTCACCCAATCCGGTGGATGTCTGGTCTGTAGGTGGATTCACTTTCAGTATGGATTCCGTATCGATTGATACCCAGGATGCGACTGCTCTGGTATTGACCGGCAGCGGGACGATTTCGGGTGCGGGTTTTGACGACACCTCCGGTACCTGGGCGTTCTCAGGGCAGACTGCCAGCAATATCACGTTCTCCTGGTCATCTTCCAACAATACCATCGTTCCCATTCCCTCGGCGGTATGGTTGTTCGCAACGGGCCTGGTCGGGCTGGTGGGGGTCGCACGGCGACGCCAGTCCTGATACCCGGAACGGCGGAACAGGAAGTAACAGACAGCGGCCTTTCAGGCCGCTGTTTTTTTGCCTGTGGTCAGCTGACAACCAGCGGTATAGACTTGCCGCGTGCCAAGCCCTGCAAGAACAGTCCTCCTGATGGTTGCCCTGATCCTGTACGGCGGTTGCTCGACCGACCCGCCGCGCGACATCAGCAACAGTTGCGAGATGTTCGAGGACAAAAGCGGCTGGTACAAGGACACCAAACGGTCCTACGAGAAATGGGGCGTGCCTATCCATGTCCAGCTCGCGATCATTTACCAGGAATCAAAATTCGTGGATGATGCCAAACCACCGCGCGATTATCTGCTATGGCTGATCCCGTGGGGACGGGTCTCATCAGCCTACGGCTATGCACAGGCGCAGGACAGTACCTGGGACTGGTATATCGAGAAGACGGGCAACCGCGGCGCCGACCGGGATGATTTTGGTGACGCCGTGGACTTCGTCGGCTGGTACGGGGACATGAGCCACCGCCTGCTGGGGATCTCCCGATGGGATGCCTACCGTCAGTATCTGGCCTATCATGAGGGGCATGGCGGGTACAAGCGCGGGACCTACAGCGAGAAGCCCTGGCTGATCAAGGTCGCGCGCAAGGTCGAGAGCCGGGCCAGGGACTACCGCGCCCAGCTGGCGAAATGCGAGGATGAACTCGATTCGGGGTGGGATCTGTGGCCGTTTTGAGCGCAGGATGTGAGTCATGATGACTGAGATACTGACCATCAAGCTCGATGGCCGGACGGTGATCGAGTTCAGCCGGAGCGCGGGCGTACCGGGGCATCAGCGTGCCTTCCTGGAAAGAATGGATGCGGACATGGACGGTGGGATCCTGCTGGGTGACGAGAAGATAGATCGCCCTGACAGCAAACAGCGGGCGCACTATGTCGTCGAGCAGTTACACTATGCATTACAGGACGGCAACCAGCCGCTGGCGGCGGTGCTCTGCACGTATATCGCGAGGAACCTGCCTGAACTCAAGTCTATCCGCTTCGATCTGCACGAGGACCGGGTCGAGGCTGATCTTGTTTATTGCTGAGTGGTTCAGGCCCGCAGTCGCCAGGTAGGCAGTGATTGTGTATCGATGAGGCGGTGATTCTCGAGCCATGACCGGGCATCTTCCGCATCCTGTTCGAACCAGGCCCGTGTGGAACCCAGCCTGAAGCTGTATCCCCAGCGATCCATGTCTTCCATCAATCGCGCACGCCCTACGCCATCCAGGTAATCGGCCAGCAGTATTTGCAGATAACAGACGCCGTTCTCCTCCGCATAGCCACCACCGGCGTCGGTATCCAGGCCAAGTCTGCGCCCCGGCGACATGCAGATATAGTGGCAGCTCTCATGCAGAAGGGAATGCACGGGCGTATCCGGTCGTACATAGACACGAGAGCCGATCAGACCGGCCTCGCACTCCCCCCAGTAACTACCCGGTATGGGCTCTTCCTCGCTTACCCACGAGAGGGTGAGTTGGTATTGTTGCAGGAGACCTTCGAGATCTTCCCGTGTCAGGTCGCTGCACAGCAATACGGGGGGGGGCACTGCTGTCCTAGTGGAAGGTTTAATCATGAACGACCGGGTTAATTCACCGGCAGCCTTGCACGCAGTGCATCACGATCCACCCACCAGTTCTCCCCTACCATGGCATCGAGCATGGTGGACAGCCTGGACAGGAGCTGCTGTTTGTCATTCAGTCCCAGGATCTCGATCCACATATCGAGCATTTCCTGGTCATTCTCGATCCCGCGGTGACGCTTTGCGACCTGTCCCAGTATCTGGGTGGTGAAAAAAGAGAGGCTCTCATGTTCCTCGTCACTGGTGCGCAGATCAGTGATGTACTGGGCGGCCATGGCTGCAACCGCTGCGCCATCCGAATCGTCCGGTGTTTCATCCACAATGTGGTGCAACATGGTGACGGTGAGTTGCGCAGGAACCGGGTAGGTGACAGCCAGCCAGACCCCGTTGCCCAGGGCCACGATGGCTTCCGGTTGTCCGGTGCGGTACAGGATATCGCAGGCCTCGATGGCATCCTGCCAGTGTTCGGCTTCCGCGAATCGTTCGAAGGCCTTTCTCGCCGTGTTCCAGGCAGCCTCGTTCTGGTTGAGCGCAAGTTGTGTCTCGGCGATGTCCAGCTCGACCCGGGCGCGGTCTGCGGGTGCGGCATCCGCAGGCAGCGCGGCAAGGTGTTGCTGGTGTTCCTTCAGCAACTCGGGCAGGGAGGGCTGCGACTCGGTCAGGTCAATACCCGAGGTGTCGCCGATCAGCATTTTTTCCGGGCCGGGTTCTTTCATGGTTTACTCCTGATGACCCGGGTAGGGCCAGCTGAATATTCCAGTTTACCGCCTGGAGGAGGGGTGAAACCACTGTTACTTTCTGGGGGAATACCGGACTGGACTGAATATACGGCGGCAAGTCAGGGCCATGGCCGTACAGATCCAGCAGATCTGATCACTGTATCGCCGGTTCAGGGATCTGCCGTCCGATCACTGCGCCGCCAATGGCCTGATTTCCCGCCCAGTTTTTCCAGCAGGCAAACCGCCTCGATGCTCATGCCGCGGTCAACGGCCTTGCACATATCGTAGATGGTCAGCAGGGCTATCTGTACGGCCGACAGCGCCTCCATTTCTACGCCGGTACGACCGTGTGTCTCCACTGTGGCCTTGCATTTTACCGCCGGAAGTTCAGGGGCCGGCGTGAATTCCAGCTCGATACGTGTCAGCGGCAACGGATGGCACAGGGGTACCAGATCTGCGGTGCGCTTGGCGGCCATGATGCCGGCGATCCTGGCGACACCCAGTACATCCCCCTTGCGGTGATCACCCTGTAGTATTCGCTCCAGCGTAGCGGATTGCATATGAATCCTGCCGGCGGCTACCGCGATGCGGTGCGTCTCGTCTTTCGCGCCTACATTGACCATGTGGGCCTCACCCAGCTTATTGAAATGTGTCAGATGCGTCATGATTCTCCCGATGGTTGTATTATCTCTTTGCCGGGCGGCGTTCATGCCCGGCACGGGTATTTATGCCCGGCACGGGTATTCATGCCCGGTACGGGTATTTATGCCCGGTACGGGTACCCCGGCAGGCATGGTCCGGACCTGGCATATACGGGCACTGCATGGATTGGCAGGGCCGGTATCATGGTATGGACTATCCTTATACTGGACCGGCAGAGTATACCCCCGGTACTGCTATCGACCGGCAGGGCATGAAATCGGATAAGATTCATGGCAGACCGGTCATTCATAATAGGCACGCCATGAACGATGCGCAAATACAAACCAGCACCATCACCGTTCAGGTGAAATTCTTCGCCAGTATGCGGGAACGGCTGGGTGTGGACGAACAGACGATGACACTGCCTGCGGGCAGCAGCATCACGGATCTGTGGAAACTGATTGCCGGGGAGGCGAAGCTGCCGGCCAATACCCTGGTCGCCGTCAACCTGGAATACGAGGATGCAGGCCATGTCGTTCACAATGGTGATGAGGTTGCCTTTTTTCCGCCTGTAACGGGAGGATGATGTGTACGTGCGTGTACAGGATCAACCCCTGGATCCATGGGAGCAAATGCGCCAATACAGGCCCGGTGATGTCGATGACGGGAGTTTTGGTGCAACGGCGGTCTGTGTTGGCACCATGCGGGATTTCAATGAGGGTGACGTCATCAGTGGCATGACGCTGGAGCACTACCCGGGAATGACGGAAAAATTCCTGCAAAAAATTGCGAAAGAGGCGCAAGACCACCGGGACGTACTGGATGTGCTGATCGTGCACCGTGTGGGTGAACTCGCTCCGGGCGACCCGATCGTGCTGGTGGCCGCCTGGTCGGCCCATCGCGCGGCGGCCTTTGAGGCCTGCCGCTACCTGATCGAGCAACTCAAGGCGCGGGCGCCGTTCTGGAAGAAGGAGGTCATGGAGGCAGGGCGCGCGCGCTGGGTGGAGAGGAATACCTGAGCAATCCGGCTGTCCGGTCAATCAGCCGGTTTGCCGGTACCAGCCACAATGCCCGCGCCAATACGCCTGGCAACTGACCGCTTGGCGCCTTGCTGGTGTGTGCATTCAATACGATACGGGACACTGGTTCAGGCGCTTACGGGATTCTTCTATCCATTCTCTTCCCTGATCAGTGAAGCTTTGTTTACAGCGATTTCGTGTATGGTGAATACCATGCTTTCCAGGTCCCCCATTACATAGGTTGCGGGCGCCTTGATGCCGCCTACCGTGCCCGGGTTGACCATCATGGTGATACCGCCCCGTATGTTTGCGATCTCTCGTATGTCGGCCACATGGTCATGTCCGCAGCAGACCAGATCCCAGTCACCGGTGGTGGCCATGGCTTGTGCGTAATGTGGGTAATGCACCATGAAGACCCGGCGCTTGCCCAGGCGGATACCCGCGTCCTGGCCGTAGAACGTAACCTGATTCGAGGGTTTGGAAGCGATTCGCGTCATCATGTACAGGTCGCCCGTATTGTTGCCATGGATGACATGCACAGGCAGATCGTATGGACGGATTACCTCCAGCGTACTTGGCGCCACCACATCACCGCAGTGCAGCAGCGCATCGGCGCCCGCACTTTTCGCCTCGCACGCGGCTGCCTCCAGCAGGTCGCGGTTGTCGTGGCTATCGGACAGGATGCAGATTTTCACTAGAAATGCGGCTTTTCGGGCGCGTCGCGGTACATTTTCAGGCTGGACAGGATTTCCTTCTTGGCATCCTCGGCACCCTGCCATCCTTCTACACGAACCCACTTGCCCTCATCCAGATCCTTGTAGTGTTCGAAAAAGTGGGCGATCTGCTCCAGGAGGGTGGGTGACATGTCGTCGATATCGAGTGCCCTGCAGGACTCGCGGCACAGCTTGTCGACCGGCACGGCAAGGATCTTGGCATCGTCGCCCGACTCGTCAGTCATCTTAAGTACACCAACCGGCCTGCAGCGTACAACCGATCCGCTGATCAGTGGAACCGGGGTGGCCACCATTACATCCACCGGGTCGCCATCAAGGGAGAGCGTGCGGGGGATATAGCCATAGTTGCACGGATAATGCATGGCGGTGGTCATGAACCGGTCCACGAACATGGCGCCGGTTTCCTTGTCGACCTCGTATTTGACCGGGTCACTGTGCGCAGGGATCTCGATGATTACATTCACGTCATTGGGTACATCACAGCCCGGACCGACTCGGTCGATACTCATGGGATGGCCTCTGCCGTGGTGAGGTTCTGGGGAAAACCGCGGGAGCACCGCCAACGGTGCTCCCGAAGGTGCGAGATTCCGGTCATGACCGGATCAACTGCAGACTCATTCACGTGCTACTCCTACAGTAGTGGCACAATCAACAGGGCTACGATGTTGATGATCTTGATCAGCGGGTTGATCGCCGGGCCAGCCGTGTCCTTGTAGGGATCGCCCACGGTATCTCCGGTGACTGCTGCCTTGTGTGCGTCACTGCCCTTGCCGCCGAAATTTCCGTCCTCGATGTACTTCTTGGCATTGTCCCATGCGCCGCCGCCGGTGGTCATCGAGATGGCCACGAACAGGCCGGTTACGATAGTGCCGATCAGCAGGCCGCCCAGCGCTTCCTTGCCCAGCGTCAATCCGACGACGACGGGAACCATGACCGGCAACAGGGAGGGAATCACCATTTCCTTGATGGCGGCCCTGGTCAGCATGTCGACCGCGCGGGAATAATCCGGTTTGGTGGTATGGTTCATGATTCCGGGCATTTCCCGGAACTGGCGGCGTACCTCGTTGACGATACCGCCGGCAGCCCGCCCCACTGCCTCCATGGCCATGGAGCCGAACAGGTAGGGAACCAGTCCACCGATGAACAGACCGATCAGGACCATGTGGTTGTCGAGTGAAAAATTAAGGTGCGTGTCACCTTCCTTGATCAGGGCGTGGGTGTAATCAGCGAACAGGACCAGGGCCGCCAGACCGGCCGAGCCGATGGCATAACCCTTGGTAACCGCCTTGGTGGTGTTGCCGACCGCGTCCAGTGGATCAGTGATGTTGCGGATCTTTTCATCCAGTTCCGCCATCTCGGCGATGCCGCCGGCGTTGTCCGTGATCGGGCCGTAGGCATCCAGGGCAACGATAATGCCGGTCATGGACAGCATGGAGGTCGCTGCGATGGCAATCCCGTAGAGTCCGGCCAGTTCATAGGCGCCCCAGATGCTGGCGCAGATGGCGATGACCGGCAGGGCGGTCGCCTTCATCGAGACCCCGAGGCCTGCTATCACATTGGTACCATCGCCGGTGGTGGATGCCTCGGCAATGTGACGTACCGGGCTGAATTCCGTGCCTGTGTAATATTCGGTAATCACGACCATGGCGGCGGTCAGCGCCAGTCCGATCAGGGCGCAGTAGTACAGCATGCGGGTGGATACCTCGCTGCCATCCAGCAGGAAGGTGTCACCCAGCACCCAGGCGGTGACCGGGTAAAAGGCGATAGCGGCCAGTATGCCGGAAACGATCAGGCCGCGGTACAGCGCGTTCATGATCTTGCCGCCCTCGCGTGCCTTGACGAAGAAGGTGCCGATGATGGAGGCGATAATGGATACCCCGCCAAGGACCAGCGGATACATCGCCGGGGCAGTGCCCGCGTCGGGGAGCAACAGGATGCCCAGCAGCATGGTGGCGATCACGGTTACTGCATAGGTCTCGAACAGATCCGCGGCCATGCCGGCGCAGTCGCCGACGTTATCGCCGACATTGTCCGCGATCACTGCCGGGTTGCGCGGGTCGTCTTCCGGTATACCGGCCTCGACCTTGCCGACGATGTCGGCCCCCACGTCGGCGCCCTTGGTGAAAATCCCGCCACCCAGACGGGCGAAAATGGAGATCAGCGATCCGCCGAAGGCCAGGCCAACCAGGGCATGAATCGGATCCTCGACCCCCATGCCGAGCAGCACCGCATAGTAGCCGGCGACGCCGAGAATCCCCAGACCCACGACCAGCATGCCGGTGATGGCACCACCGCGGAAGGCAACCTGCATGGCGGCATTGAGTCCCTGGTTCGCCGCCTCGGCGGTTCGCGAATTGGAGCGTACCGAAATGATCATTCCGATATAACCGGCCGCGCCGGAGAAAACCGCGCCGATTGCAAAGCCGATCGCCGTGGTCCAGCTGAGACAGAAACCGATTACCAGCAGGAGAATGACTCCCACGATGCTGATGGTGGTGTACTGTCGATTCAGGTAGGCCCGGGCGCCTTCCTGGATCGCCAATGCGATTTCCTGCATGCGGGGGTTACCCGACGGCTTGGACAGGATCCACTTGACCGAGACGGTTCCGTAGATCAGTGCGAGTACGCCGCACCCGATAGCGAAGATGAGTTCGGTAGAC
>JARFQV010000175.1 GCA_029287615.1 Pseudomonadota bacterium
CTAGCCCTTCGCCATCTGCGCATCAAGATAGCTTTCTGCATCCAGGGCGGCCATGCAGCCGGCGCCGGCAGAGGTTACTGCCTGCCTGTAGATATGATCCCCGACATCACCAGCGGCGAAGACGCCGGGGATACTGGTGGAGGTTGCGTTGCCCTCCAGTCCGCATTTGGTCTTGATGTATCCATGCTGCATTTCAAGCTGGTTCTCGAATAGCTGCGTGTTGGGTTGATGCCCGATTGCGATAAATACACCCTGCACCTGGATGTCCCTGGTATCTTCGTTCCTGGCATGCCGTATCCGGATGCCGGTGACACCGCTTTCATCTCCGAGAACCTCGTCCAGGACGTGGTCCCATTCAATGGTAACGCGACCTTCAGATTCCTTTTTGAAGAGGCGCTCCTGGAGAATCTTCTCGGCACGCAACTCGTCGCGGCGGTGTACCAGGGTGACATGCGATGCGATGTTGGCCAGATACAGTGCCTCTTCAACAGCCGTGTTGCCTCCACCGATGACGGCTACCGGCTGACCCTTGTAGAAAAAACCATCACAGGTTGCGCATGCCGACACCCCGCGACCCTTGAACTTTTCTTCGGAGGGCAGACCGAGATATTTTGCCGAGGCGCCGGTAGCAATGATCAGGGCATCGCAGGTGTACACACCGGAGTCACCCTCGAGCCGGAAGGGCGGTTGCTGGAGGTCGGCGCTATGTATGTGATCGAATATGATCTCCGTGTCAAATCGCTCCGCATGTGCACGCATATCCTCCATCAGCGCGGGACCTTGCAGTCCCTCGATTCCACCAGGCCAGTTTTCCACGTCTGTGGTGGTTGTAAGTTGACCACCCTGTTCCAGGCCGGTAATCAGTACCGGATGAAGATCGGCACGCGCACCATATATCGCTGCCGTATAGCCGGCAGGACCGGATCCAAGTATCAACAGGCGGCAGTGCTTTGATTCGCTCATGTATAATGACCCCGAAATGTTGGTGATGCTTGTATATGGATCGTTCCAGCAGGAAGATATGCCCTGGTCCGGAGATTGCTGCTGGAATTCCCTTTAACCGTCAAGGCAGGTAGCGGATGAGGCAGGGTTTTTCTGACAGAAAGACTCTGAATCCGTTATTACCACGTGGCTGTCTGTATTTCTGCATGCCACAGAGCGCTCTCCGCGCACCTGCTCGATGAAGGGAATATGGTACGTAACTTAGGGAACCGGGTAAAGGATGCGGCATGAGAATCGGAATACCCCGTGAGATAAAACCCATGGAAGGTCGGGTTGCGCTGAATCCCGCTGCCTGCGGCGAACTGGTACGCGCGGGCCATGAGTTGACTGTCGAAGAGGGGGCGGGAAGCCAGTCCGGTTATCCGGATGATGAATATCTCGCAGTGGGTGTGCGCCTGGCAGCAGACGCCGCCGCCCTCTATGAAGCGGGTGAACTGATCGTCAAGGTCAAGGAGCCGGTGGATCAGGATCTTGAACACCTCCGCGGAGATCACAGCTTGTTCTGCTATCTGCATCTGGCCGCACAACCGGAACTGACACGGCGCCTGCTCGGTATCGGTCTGACCGCGATTGGATTCGAGACCGTCGAACTGGAGAATGGGGCCCTGCCGCTGCTTGCGCCCATGAGTGACATTGCCGGGCGCCTGTCCGTGCAGATCGGCTCCTGCCTCCTGCACAGGCACCAAGGGGGCAAGGGGGTGTTGATGGGGGGGCTTCCCGCGGTGGAACGGGGCAATGTGGTAATCTTCGGAGCCGGTACCGCCGGCGGCGGCGCTGCAATACTCGCCGCGGGCCTGGGTGCCACGGTGACGGTATTCGATCTCAAGCGTGAACGCCTGGAAGCCATGCGCGCGCTGGGTAACAATGTGACCGCCCTGTATCCCTATGCCCGGGAGATAGAAAGACAGGTAAGGGAGGCTGACCTGATCATCGGTGCCGTACTGGTGACCGGTGACCAGGCACCCAGGGTGGTGACCGCAGAGATGGTTCGCAGCATGGCCGCAGGTAGTGTGATCGTGGATATCTCCGTAGATCAGGGAGGATGCGTGGAGACGACGAGGCCCATGAGTTACCAGGACCCTCCCTACAAGGTAGATGAAATAGTACACCTGACAGTGACCAACATGCCGTCCGCAGTGCCCAGAAGCGCAACACAAGCGCTTTCAGCCTCCCTGCTGCCCTACGTTCGGTTGCTTGCCGGACCTGACTGGAGGGGCAATCCAGACCTGGTCCGGGGAGTCAATACAGAAGACGGAGAAGTGGTCCATCCTGCTCTGAAACACGTGTATGGAAACTAAAAATAAATAATATTAAAATGTTATGCTGTAAACCTGCGAAAGAGGTTAACATTGGCACAAGCGCGACGTAAAAAATCAGGCACCAAGCC
Source organism: Pseudomonadota bacterium (assembly GCA_029287615.1). GTDB lineage: Bacteria > Pseudomonadota > Gammaproteobacteria > UBA9214 > UBA9214 > JARFQV01. Next base: position 2,390 of record JARFQV010000175.1, read on the forward strand.
CCCCCTGGCTCATCACGTTTCCCGTGGCTTGCGTGAAGGGGCTTTTTTTGTGTTACTGGCGATTTCCGCCTACCTGCTTGTCTCCCTGCTTAGCTATGACCCACAGGATCCCGGCTGGTCCCACAGCGGCCCGGTTGACCGGATAGTCAATGCCGGCGGAGTCGCGGGTGCCTGGTTCGCGGATGTCTCGCTCTACCTGATCGGCTATCTTGCCTATTTGTTCCCGGTCATGATCGGCTACAGCGGTTGGCTGCTCTACAAGGACCGTACATCGAGTGGCACCCTCGACTGGCGGATTCTCGGGGTACGCTGGGCAGGATTCCTGCTCACGGTGGGCGCCGGATGCGGGCTGGCTACACTGGATATCCGGATCAGGGAAGGTAACCTGCCACTGAATGGAGGGGGCATACTGGGTGATGTAATTGGCCATGGCCTGGTCGGATTGTTCAGCCCGATCGGTGCGACATTGTTCCTGCTGGCACTGTTTCTGGCCGGATTCACCCTGTTCACCGGTTTGTCCTGGCTGACACTGATGGACAACATCGGACGCTATGCCCTGGTGTTGTTCGAGAAACTCAGGGAACAGCTGGGCAGGCTGCTTGACGCCATCGAGGCGAGGCGAGCCAGGCAGCAGCGGAAAGAGGTCGTCAAGGTCGTCAAGGAAAAAAAGCTTCGCAAAAAGGCGCCGCGCATCGAACCCGTACTCAAGCAGGTTCAACCCAGCGAACGGGTGGAACGCGAGCGACAGGTCGTTCTGTTCGAATCACCGCCGAATACCGAGTTACCACCGTTATCCCTGCTGGATCCCGCCCGACCCACGGAAAAGGGTTTCTCCGAGTCAGCCCTTGAGGCCATGGCTCGTCTGGTGGAGATGAAGCTTCTCGATTTCAACATCGAGGTCGAGGTGGTGGCTATTCATCCCGGGCCGGTCATTACCCGCTTCGAGCTTGATCTGGGGGCGGGGATCAAGGTAAGCCAGATCACCAACCTGGCCAAGGATCTGGCGCGCGCGCTTTCGGCTATCAGTGTGCGTGTCGTGGAGGTCATTCCGGGCAAATCGGTCATCGGACTGGAGATTCCCAACGAGCACCGTGAAATGGTGGCGCTCAGCGAGATTCTCATGTCCGAGGCCTACGACAAGTCATCCTCTCCCCTCAGTTTGGCGCTGGGCAAGGATATCAGCGGGCAACCCGTCGTGGTGGACCTGGCCCGCATGCCCCATATGCTGGTAGCCGGTACCACCGGTTCCGGTAAATCGGTCGCGGTGAATGCCATGGTCCTGAGTCTGCTCTACAAGACGCTGCCAAAGGATGTGCGGCTCATCATGATCGATCCGAAAATGCTGGAATTATCGGTTTACGAGGGAATTCCTCATCTCCTCACCCCCGTTGTCACCGACATGAAGGAAGCAGCCAATGCCCTGCGCTGGTGTGTAGCGGAAATGGAGCGGCGCTACCGGCTCATGGCGGCGCTGGGGGTACGTAATATTGCCAACTACAATCGCAAGGTGATAGAGGCTGCCGAGGCAGGCAATCCGATTCCAGATCCGCTCTTCAAACCCGAGGAAGGGCTCGATGAGACCCCGGAAGCTCCTGAATTGCAACCGCTTCCGTTTATCGTGGTAATCGTTGACGAACTGGCTGACATGATGATGGTGGTCGGCAAGAAAGTAGAGGAGTTGATTGCGCGCCTGGCCCAGAAGGCGCGTGCCTCGGGCATCCATCTGGTCCTGGCAACCCAGCGACCATCCGTCGACGTCATTACCGGGTTGATCAAGGCGAACATTCCCACCCGTGCCGCCTTCCAGGTTTCATCCAAGGTGGACTCACGCACGATCCTTGACCAGATGGGTGCTGAACAATTGCTGGGCCACGGCGATATGCTCTATCTCGCGCCGGGTACGGCCATCCCGGTTCGTGTACATGGCGCCTTTGTTTCCGATCAGGAGGTGAACAAGGTGGCCCGGCATCTCAAGAGCCGCTCCTCACCGGATTACCTCGAGGAAATTCTGGAGGGGGGGACGGATACGTCCGATTCGGTACCGGGTGGTGGCTCCGGTGGAGACGATACAGAAGCCGATCCCCTGTATGACCAGGCAGTCCGTATTGTTACCGAAACCCGGCGCGCGTCGATCTCCGGTGTTCAACGACG
>JARFQV010000316.1 GCA_029287615.1 Pseudomonadota bacterium
GCGGAATGACGAGCTTGCGCACAGTTCGATCCGTTTTACGCTGGGACGGTATACGACGGAAGAGGAAGTGGATTACACCATAGCGCGGGTGAAGGAGAAGGTGGGCAAGCTGCGCGAACTATCGCCGCTGTGGGAGATGTATCAGGACGGTGTGGACCTGGATGCGGTGCAGTGGGCGGCGCATTGACCGCGAGGGTCTTTTCCGGACGGCCCGGTTGCATATCGTCTCCAGACCGGTTTTGCCGTTTCCAAAGACAGAATCTGCTGCCCGATATGCGTGACCTGTATTGAGTAATCGGGATAAACCACCGTTATCTGTTCGTGTCGTGACCAGGTTCACACGCCAGACAGGAATTGGTCACAGAATATTTCACAGACCCGCCGATAATAAGATCATGTTACCGGAATAGGAATGGAGGGTCTGATGAACAAGTGGATCTTGGGTTTGATTGCTGTATACGCGATGGGTGATCCGTCGCTGGATTATCTTTCGGCTACTGGTGGAGGGGGAGACTACCTCGTGGCACTGGTATTGGCCCTGATACTGATGCCCCTGGTCACCAGTGCGTTTGATGGTTGATCAATCGATAGTGCATTTCCTCGACGTTCTGTAAGAACCTGCAAGCACAACTGACCAGCCCGGTCAGTTGTGCATTTTTTAGCGGTCATTCTTGCGCCACACCAGGGTTCGATTGTTGACTGGCATCTCATAATCCCTGGAAAACTCCATCCCGTTTCTGCTGGCCAGCGCGTCAAGCTTATCGAAATCCCTGAGTCCGCTGAGCGGATCGCGGTTTTTCAGCCACTGGTCAAACCGAGCATTGCTGTCGCTGGTATACCTGCCGTTGTAATTGAAGGGTCCATACAGGCAGAGGCAGCCGCCGTTGGGTAGTATCTTCCCCGTTCCCTCGAACATTTTTTCCACCGCAAGCCATGACATGATGTGCGCGGTGTTGGCGCTGAAGACGCCATCATAGACGGACTCGGGCCAGTTCGGTCCCGTGACATCAAGGGAGATTGGCTGATTCAGATTGGCGAGGTCTGCCTCTTCGCGCCATGCATTGATACCCGGATGCAGGGTCTCCAGATCACTGGTTTGCCAGGTCAGATAGGGGAGGTGGCTGGCGAAAAAAACGGCGTGTTGTCCGGTGCCGCTGCCTATTTCCAGTATGTTCCGGCAGTTGGCGAATTCTATCTTCAGAACCTCCAGTATTGGAAGCTTGTTTTCCTCGCATGCATCTGAAAAAGGCTTCATATAACAATAATATAAAGAAAATTATTTATGTTTTTTATTAGACTTGGCAGTTCCCTGTTACAAGTCGACCGCATAGGTGGCCTCGACGGCAGGCCGGACCATCCGGCCTGCCTGCGGGGCGTAGAATCAGCCTTCGACGGTGATGCGGCGAGGTTGTTCTTTTTCGTGCTTCGGTATCTCGATTGTCAGGACACCGTCCTTTACCCTGGCGGTTATTTTCGTGGTATCTGCTGTGTCAGGAAACGTAAAGCGTCGCAGGAAAGAGCCGCGGACACGTTCGAATCGCTTGTAGCCTTCCCGTTCCTCTTCCGCTTCGCTGGCCCGCTTGCCCTGTATGGTCAGTACGCTGTTATCCATGGAGACATCCACATCACGGGCGTCGACACCCGGAATGTCGGCATGAATCAGGTACCGGTTTTCCTCTTCCTTGATATCCACCGCAGGTACCCAGTCCGTTGCGCTGATGCTGCCGTTCTCCAGGAACCGCGAGCGGGGTGAAGAAAATACATGATTAAGATCATTGTGGAACTGCTCCAGCAGATTCCATGGTTCATATCTTGAAACCAGCATAAGTGTGCCTCCGTACTATTCAAGCATTTCAAGGATTGCCAGAATTCTGGCTTATCCCAGAGATATGGGCGCGAGGCGGATTTTCAAGGTGTGAACTACAGGCTCGGTTTACCGAATATTCCGGGCTGGAGCGAGGCTGTCAGCCTGCTACCTGGTAGCACGAGAGGCGATTTTCGTTCCCCAACGGCTGGTGCTGGCCATTCTGTATGGCGGATGTTATGTGAGACGAGCCTGTACAATGCCGGCGATCTCTTCATCACGGAGTACTATCGGATTGGTCTTCATGCTGCTGCCGCGGCTGTTGGCAACAATGCCGGGTATGTCATGAGGGGAAACGCCAAAGTCACCGAGTGCGGGTAGTCGCATGAATCGGGTCCACTCATCCAGGCGGGAGATCAGTGCATCCAGTGCCTGTTTCCGATTCGTGAAATGCTGCTTGCAGAATAGTTCTGACAGCCGGAAATACCGTTCGATTGCCGGATTGTCCGGTTCCCGTTCCAGCATTGCCTCGATATTGACCCGGGTGGCGGTGGCCATCAGCGTACCGCATACGACGCCATGCGGGACCGGGAAGAAGGCGCCGAGTGGAGAGGCAAGTCCATGTACCGAGCCGAGGCCGGTTTGTGCCAGGCAGATGCCGGAGAGCAGGGCGGCGTAGGCCATGCCGGCACGCCCCTCAGTAGAGCCGGCCGGATCCTTGTACAGCGCCAGCAAGCTGTCCCGCGCGGTTTCGATACCATCAAGGGCAAGGGCATCCGTCATCGGACTGGAGCGGGTGGAGACGAAGGACTCCATTAGCTGCGTCAATGCATCCATTCCGTTAGCGGCGATTAGCTCAGGCGTGCAGCTTGCAAGCAGGTCGGGATCGATCAGTGCATATTCCGGAACGAGTTGTTCATCCCGGAACGACTTCTTGAACCCGTCACTGCCCTGCACACTGATTACTGCATTTTTGGTTGCCTCGCTTCCGGTACCCGCTGTGGCAGGCACCGCGATAAAGGGTACGGCAGGCCCCTTGTAGGGACGCTCGGGTCCCACACCCTCGAGATAGTCCGCAATCGGGTCCTGTACGATGAGTAATCCGGCAATTGCCTTTGCCGCATCCAGTGCACTGCCGCCACCAATACCCACGATAACCTCGATGCCGGAGTCGGCATGTCGCAGTACGGCGTCGTCTACCAGCTGGGGAGAAGGCTCACCGCTGACGGATACATATTCCCGGCTGAGCCCGGCCTTGCCGAGTTCTTCCTCCAGGATCCTGAAGCGGGGCGATGACTGAAAGGATTGTGCACCGGTTACGATGAGTGCCCGCGTGCCGAAGCGGGAGATCAGCTCCGGCAGGCGCTTTATGGATCCGGATCCAAATTCAATACGGGGAAGCCGGGAAATCGAAAATGCTTCCGGCATCATTCGGGAAGCAGTCCGTTGTAGGTAATTCCCTGCCTGGGTTCCGCCATCCATTCGGCGACCGAATCGCGCCAGTTTTTGTAATGCTCCGTTTCCTTGTGTCTCAGGGCATCTTCTGCGGAGTCATAGGCCTCATAGAGGATAAAGCGTTGCGGATCATCCGGTGACTGCAGTACGTCGAATCTGCGGTTGCCCGGTTCGCGGATGGATGCCTCGTGATTGCGGCGTGTAGCGGTTATGAAAGATTCTGTGTGTTCCGGCTTGACATGAACATGTACCAGTGTGACATGCATGGTTATGCTCCATGGTATTTTGCAGGGCGTGAATGATTAAGGTTTCGGACCCTTATACGAGAGTGGAGAACGGTTGAACCTCGACCAGTGTACCGGCCTCGACGGAGTTCATCTCGGGGCTGAGGATTATAAAACAGTTGGCCATGCTCATGCTGTTCAGGATCCCGGAACCCTGTTCACCCGTTGTTTTGACGGTGAGTTCACCGTTCGTATCGTTTTCGAGAATGCCACGCTGGAATTCCATCCTTTCCCCTCTTTTCTTGAGTGGTGTGGTACAGGGTACCTTCAGGACCACCGGGGTGCCGGTTTCCTGTATTCCCGCCATCTTCTGCAAGGCCGGTTTCACGAACTCGTAGAATGTCACCATGACGGATACCGGGTTTCCCGGCAGGCCGAAAAAGCAGGCACTGCCGACGTGGCCAAATGCAAGGGGGCGGCCGGGTTTCATGGCCACTTTCCAGAAATCGGTAGTACCGAGTTTCTCCAGGATATCCTTGACATAATCGGCCTCCCCGACAGAGACGCCACCGGTGGTGATAATCGCGTCTGCGGAGGCCGATGCATCCCGGAATGCCGTCTCGATATCCTCCCTGCGATCCGGCACGATCCCCATATCCACCAGTTCGATTCCCATCCTCGTCAGCATGCCGAAGAGGGTGTAGCGATTGCTGTCGAAGATCTGGCCTGCCTTCAGGTCCGTGCCAACGGGGCGCAGTTCATCCCCGGTGGAAAAAAAGGCAACGCGTATTCGCCGCATGACCCTGATTTCAGTAATTCCGAGTGATGCCAGCAAACCCAGTTCAGCGGGCATGATCAGTTTGCCCGGGGCTAGCACCGTCTGGCCCTTCCGGAGGTCCTCGCCAGCCTTGCGTACATTCTGCCCTTGCCGGTTACCTGTCCCGGGTCGGATGGTATCACCTTCACGTACCACGTTTTCCTGGATCACCACGGTGTCCGTATCATCCGGTACTACTGCGCCTGTCATGATGCGCACTGCCTCGCCGTTTTTCACCGCACCGTCGAACGGTTTGCCTGCCCATGCGGTACCAATGACCTTCAGCAGGCAGTCGTCTTTATCCGCAAGATCACTGCTGCGCACGGCATACCCGTCCATTGCCGAGTTGGTGTGTGGCGGTACATCCAGTGGTGAGATAACCGATTCGGCAATGACTCTTCCCAGTCCGTCGCGTATCGCTACGGTCTCGATGCAGGCCACTGGCCGGATCGCAGACTGTATGCGGGATCGCGCATCATCGACCGACAGGAGGCCGGGGTCCGGCGTATTTGACTGGCAGGATGGTGGTTGTGTGTTCATTCGGCTTTAGCGTATGCGCTCGGTAATGAAGTTCGCGATCATTTCCGGATCGTTGATATCCAGGATGGGCAACCGGGTATCCATTCCTGCCGGAGCATCGGTCGCGCAGGCTATGATGCACGGATCATCCGGAAACAACAGCGGGTGTCCGGTAGATGGGCGGTGTAATTCTATCTTCGCAAAGCGGTCCGACTTGAAGCCCTCGATGAGTATCAGGTCCAGGTCGCTCTGGTCCATTCGCGCAAGGATTTCGTCCAGCCCGGGTTCATCCTGTCGTGATGTTTCAACCATCAGTGCCCAGCGATTTCTGGAGGCGACCAGCATCTTGTCCGCACCCGCCTTGCGCAATTCATAGCTGTCCTTTCCCGGCTGATCGATATCGAACTTGTGATGCGCGTGCTTGACTACGCCGATACGAAGGTTCTTTTCTTTCAATATCGGGATGAGTTTGACCAGCAGGGTCGTCTTGCCTGTACCGCTGAAGGCAACAAAGCCCAGTACCGGGACGTCCCCCTCTTGCGGCATGCAGGATTGTTCCGCTGATCGTTCCCCGGAATCAGGCATTTCCCTTGCCCGGGACATGCTGTTTTCCGGCTCTCGAGAACGCCAGCATTCGTTCGGTTGCCACCAGGGCCTTGCGGCGGACCTCTTCATCGATGTGAATTTCATTGGCGCCTGTCTCGAGAACCTCGGCCAGATTGTGGAGTTCGTTCATGGCCATCCAGGGACAATGGGCGCAGCTCTCGCAGGTTGCGCCTTCACCGGCCGACGGCGCCTCGATGAATGTCTTGCCGGGCGAGGATTGCTTCATCTTGTAGAAAATCCCGTTGTCGGTAGCAACGATGAAGGTCTTGTTAGGCAGATTCTGCGCTGCCTTGATGATTTGTGTGGTGGAGCCTACGACATCTGCCAGTGCAATGACAGGTTCCGGGGATTCAGGGTGTACCAGTATCGCAGCCTCCGGATGGAGTCTTTTGAGGTTTTCGATAGCCGTTGCCTTGAATGCCTCGTGTACCACGCACCCTGCCTGCCAAAGCAGCATGTCCGCACCGGTCTCTGTTTGTATGTAGCGGCCGAGATGCCGGTCCGGGGCCCAGATGATCTTTTCGCCGCGTTCCGAGAGGTGACGTACTACATCGACAGCGATGCTCGAGGTGACCACCCAGTCCGAACGGGCCTTCACCTCGGCACTGGTGTTCGCATAGACCACGACTGTCCGATCGGGCCAGGCATCGCAGAAGGGAATGAATTGATCGGCAGGGCAACCCAGATCCAGAGAGCACTCGGCCTTGAGTGTCGGCATGATGACCCGTTTCTCCGGATTGAGAATCTTGGCTGTCTCGCCCATAAATCGCACTCCGGCGACGACCAGTGTCGATGCCGGATGCTCGTTACCGAAACGAGCCATGTCCAGTGAATCGGAGACATGACCACCGGTTTCATCCGCAATCATCTGCAGATCCTGGTCGGTATAGTAGTGTGCGACCAGCACGGCATCCTTCTCCTTCAGCAGTTGCTTGATTCGTGCGATCAATTCCTCGCGTTCCCCCGGGGCATACTCCGGGAGTGGTGTGCTGCCGGGGGACGGGAATGGCCCGGCATCGATTACCGGTATTGCCGGTGTTGTGTCAGGCGCGTTCATGGGTGATCTCCGGGTTCATGCGGGCCCTGAAATTATATTCACTCATATCTTGATTCTCGGTCATGTCTGGGGAGAGTTCCAGCGTTCCGGCAGACTTCGGGGTGCACCTCCGTCATTCATCTGGATACCTTGTCAGATAACAGCATATGGTGTTTCAGGTTCGAATTTTCAAGTGAAAATCATGGGGTTTAACCAGGCACAGAATGGAAAATTCGCCCGGCAGGCGCCCCTGTACAAGGGCCGGCGGCAGGCACATCTCATGCCGATCCTTTGTATATAATATACATTAAGTAAGAATTATAACTAACTATAATATATAATAAATAAAAAAACTTCGCCTAATTTCAAAATAAATGCAGGATAGGCATGACCTGGCGGGTGAGAATGTATTATCATTGTCCGCGATGAGATTCGGGGCAGGTTCACAGCAGCCGGATAACCACAACAATACAAACGGATCACCATCAGCCGGTAATCACAATAACAGCAGCTGGCAACATGGAATCTCTGTCTTACCCTGCCGAATGTATGGAATTCGGTAGCGTATTCCAGTAGTGGGGACACAGGGGTGTGTACATCATTCATCGGGAAGCCGTTAGATCACGGGGATCGAATGACAAAGAAAATAGTCGTCCTGAACAGCAAGGGAGGGTGTGGCAAGACGACACTCTCGACCAATCTCGCCAGTTACTATGCAGCCAATGGATACCCTACGGCATTACTGGATTATGACCCACAGGACTCTGCCACCCGGTGGCTGAGGCAGAGGCCGGAAGATCGGCCCGGAATACACGGTATTGCTGCCGGACATTCACCAGGTGCCAGCGTGACCCGCAGCTTCCAGATGCGAATTCCGCCCGGGACTGAACGTATCATCCTGGATACACCGGCTTCCCTGAAGCGCATGGACATGATCGACATTCTGCGGGGAGCAGCGGCGATCGTTATCCCGATGCTGCCCTCCGCCATAGACAGCTATGTAACCGTTGCCTTCATCAGAGAACTGGGCTCCATGAGTCGTACCTATGCGCCGGCCGCACCGTTCGCGATAGTAGCCAACCGGGTACGTCGCAATACGCGCGCACTGAGCTCATTGATGGAGTTTCTGGGCAGGTTCGACATGCAGCCAGTTGCCCTGCTGCGTGATACACAGAACTATGTACATGCGGCAGAAACGGGTCTCGGGATTCATGAGATGAACCGTCACCAGACACGTGTTGACAGGGAACAGTGGAATCCGCTGGTTGAATGGCTGGAGACGGTCCATTCGGAGCACACTCCCATGTCCGCTGTTCCGGCAATCGAGCCGTGCATGCCCAAGCCCGCATTTGCATAGCAGTACCATACTAACGGTGTGGTCGATGCCCTACACGGGTATCCGTTTGTGTATAGACTATTTACTGACCGGGCGAAACAGTCTTTTAATCCGGGATGCAAAACCGGTTACCGGATTACGGACCGGCTTGCCTCCCATGAAGATCGGGTATGGATTCTTGCTTCCGTGCTGTAGATCATAGTGGCGTGAACTGTAGAATCCGAGCTTGCCAAACGGTACGCGAGTGGCGGTTTGAGGGGCAAACCGAAAATAATTTGGCTGGCATGATACCGGGCAGTAATGCGTTACCAGGCTGTAACGCGATGAGTTGCTGGTAATCTCCGCTCCACCGTGTGCCAGACCGGCATGCCATATCAGGGCATCGCCCTTTTCCGGGTGGAATTTTTCCAGGGGCAGGGATTGCTCGCGTGCCTTTTCGTGCAGATAGTCAAGGAAAGTCTGATGTTGCTCCTGTCCGTCCCGTGCGGGCACCCAGTGTATGTCCTTTTCGCTGAATCTGAAGTCGGGAATTCTGTGGCTGCCCTTGTAATACAGCAGTTCACCGGAGCCTTCCTGGATATCCTCGAGCGCGATCCAGCTGGCTGCCAGTGCCAGTGGCCGGTCAACGACCACATAGGCGGTATCCTTGTGGATGGCCTGTTCTGATCCGTATCTGAAAAGAAGTGTCTGAAATGCCAGAGGCGCTTCTTCGAAAATAATCGCGAGAAAGCGCGATATCGCAGGGGCGAGGATCGCCTTTCTTGCCGTCTCGCTGTGTACGTGGAAATCGATAAAGCGGGATTTGTTGTGTAATGCATCCGCCGTCGGGTGGTTATATCCGTCCCCGCTGCTGCGGATGATGTATTGTTCTGCCCGTCTGCCGCAGGTTTCCAGGTCCTCATGGATTCTCTGGATGACGCGGTGATCTACCGCCTTGCGTATGATCAGAAAACCGTCCCGGATGAAATTCCTCAGTTGTTGGACCTCATCGTTCGTGATTCGATTCTGTTCCTGCATTGCCTGGATAACAGCAAGCGCATCCGGGTGATCGATCCACAACCCTTGCTGGCGGGAATCAGGGTTATTCATTTGCGGTTTCCTGGTTGGTCGCTGAAAAGCCGTCACCTGCCAGATTGTACCGCTACCCTGCGGCAGGCAACGCTATTGTAATTCAAAATGCTGTATACAGGATGGCCTTGCTGTTCGGATTATGCACCAGGATCAGTCCAGGAGTACCGTTGCAACGAGCCTGGGTTGGGGTGCTCAATGAAACCGGGGACCTGGATCAGCGACGGCAGCCGCCAGAAAA
>JARFQV010000335.1 GCA_029287615.1 Pseudomonadota bacterium
GTGCTGTGGTCATCCCCCGGTACGATGAGATTCAGCTCACCTTTATCTGATGCGATAGTCGTCATGGCGAACAACATACGGCTTGTCCGTCTGCTAGGGTGGTATAATCGCGGATGTCCTGATTGTTGACCGTACAATAAACCCTCAAGGAGAATGGTTATGAATGCGGGTAAATATTCCAGTACCAGTCTGGCATTGGCTATCCTGATGGCCGTCAGCGGTAACGTAGTCGCAACGACTTCGGCGATGTTCGACAAGGAAAATACCAAGGCGGAACAGAAGGAATTCTCACCCTATGTCAATCGCGGCTATCCGACCAATGTCTACTTCGGGGATACTCATCTGCATACATCGTTGTCGATGGACGCCGGTACCTTCGGCAATCGCCTGGGACTGGATGATGCCTACCGTTTCACGCGCGGCGAGGAGGTTACCGCGTCAAAGGGATTCAAGGCGAAACTGGGGCGCCCGCTGGACTGGGTCGTTATCGCCGATCACTCCGAGGGCATGGGATTTTTCGACATGTTCGCCTCCGGAGACCCGGCGATCATGAACAAGGAAGAAGGGCGCCGATGGAACAAGGCGATCAATGAAGGCGGTCAGGCCTCGGTCGATGCGGCACTGGAAATCATCACCCTCTTTTCACAGGGCAAGTTTCCCTGGCAGACCAACGATCCGAAGTTGATGAAGCCGATCTGGCACAATGTTATCGAGGCAGCCGAAACATACAACGACCCGGGCAAGTTCACGGCCTTCATCGGCTACGAGTGGACCTCGCTGGTCAAGGGCAACAACCTGCACCGGGTGGTCATCTACCGCGACGGTGGTAACGAGGCGCGCCAGACGCTGCCCTTCACGCTGGCGGACAGCGCCGATCCGGAGGATCTCTGGGAATTCTTGCAGGCCTACGAGGACAAGACTGGTGGTGATCTGTTGGCCATCCCGCATAATGGCAACCTCGCCAACGGTATCATGTTCGATATCGAGACCCTCTCCGGCGGGGAGATTACGAAGGACTACGCCGAGCTTCGCCAGCACTGGGAGCCGCTCTACGAGACCACCCAGATCAAGGGGGACGGTGAGGCGCATCCGCTGCTGTCGCCTGACGACGAGTTCGCTGACTACGAGACCTGGGACCTGGGCAACCTCGACATGAGTCAGGCCAAGACCGACGACATGCTGGCCGGTGAGTATGCCCGCTCCGGCCTCAAGCGGGGCCTGGAGTTCGAACAAAAACTCGGCATTAACCCCTACAAGTTTGGCCAGATCGGTAGCACCGACTCGCATACCTCGCTGCCGGCCGTGGAGGAGAACAACTTTTTCGGCAAGCACTCGGGCGTGGAGCCGTCACCGGAGCGCGCCATGCACGTCACGCTGGGTGGCGAACAGGGCAAGATCATGGGCTACCAGATGGCGTCATCGGGTTATGCCGCGGTGTGGGCCACCGAAAACACGCGTGCCGCGATTTTCGATGCCATGGCGCGAAAGGAGACCTATGCCACCACCGGCACACGTATGTGGGTGCGCTTCTTCGGCGGCTGGGACTTTACGGAGGCGGATGCCCGGTCACGTCAGCCAGCCGATGCAGGTTACGCCAGGGGCGTTCCAATGGGTGGCGATCTCCCCGGGGCACCGGAGGGTAAGGCACCGACCTTCCTGGTCGCCGCGCTCAAGGATGCCGTGAGCGGAAACCTCGACCGTATCCAGATCATCAAGGGATGGGTCGGCAAGGATGGCAAGGCACAGGAGCGTGTCTATGATGTGGCGGTGTCGGATGACCGCAAGATCGACGAGAATGGTCGCTGCAAGACCCCGGTAGGTAATACCGTTGACGTGGACAATGCGACCTGGACCAACACCATCGGTGACCCGGAACTGATTGCCGTCTGGACCGACCCGGATTTCGATCCCGCGCAGCGCGCGTTTTACTATGCGCGCGTGCTCGAGATTCCAACCCCGCGCTGGACGGCCTATGAGGCGAAGCGTTTCAAGATCAAGATGCCCGAAGATGCGGAGATGATCACCCAGGAGCGTGCCTATACCTCACCGATCTGGTACAGCCCGGAAGGGTAGGCGGTCTCTCTCGATCATCCGGATCACAGTGGTGCGGGGGGGCAAACCCTCTGCCCGTTGTGGCGGACAGCGCCATCAAAGGTACCTTTTTTGATCGTCTCGGATGGATGCTCGCCGAATTGCCTCTGGTAATCGGCAGCAAATCGCCCCATATGATTAATCCCATTGCGCCCGGCGATGCTGGCTATCGTCTCATGCGCTGTCCTGTTTCGTAACAGCTCCCGCCGGATCGCGTTCAACCGCAATATCTTGCAAAACTGCTTTGGCGTCATACCGATCTCGTCCCTGACGAGGTTCTCGACGGTGCGCTGGCTCGCGCCCAGTTCCGTACACAGTTCCGGGATACGTATCACCGTATCGATGCGCTCCCTTACCTTGTGTTCAAAACGTCGGACCAGGGACAGGCGGTTGCGCAGGCTGGGACGGCGGACAGAAATACATTCGCTGGAGTAATCGACTAGCAGTCGCCTGATCTGATCCAGCAGGGTCTCCTCGTCCGGCAAAGATGGCGTACACTGCCAATTCCCGTCTGCCGCTGTATCCGGCATGCGGCTGTGTACGAGGCAATCCAGCAAACGGACCAGTTGTGCGTTCACCGGTCTGTTTCCCGGCAGCACCTTTATTCTGTCGAAAACGGTTTCTGCGCAGCCGGCTTCTTCCAGCAAGATTCCTGATAACTGAACCGTGCACCAGGTGGTGGCGCCGGGCAGTACACAGTCGAGTTCGGCACCTTCCGGAAAGATGATCAGGTCGTGGCGTCTGAAGCGGAAACCGTTGACGCAGCCTTCTTCCCGGCTGTCCAGCACACAACCAACAATGACGCAGTCGGGCGGAAAATCACCCCCTGCGATCACCTTGCGTGTATAACAGCCGGAGTCCACAGACAAACGACCCAGATCGACACGTTTTAGCTCGGCCTGGAAATTCCCCTGCTCGATTTGCGAATGTTCCAGGCGGCTGGATCGTACCGCCTCCGTCAAAGCGTCCGCATCAAACAGGCGCAGGGAATTCGCTCCGGGGAGGGGGCGGGCTGGATTGCGAGCGCTCATGATTGGATTATCACTTTTTGCGATTAGTGGATAAACATCATTCAAGTTTAGCAACAAGCTTCATAATATGTGAATTTTTAATAGTACCAGCCGGAGGATGAATGCATCTCGATTATGCAGTACCGTGACCGGCTGCTCGTCCGCGTCTTTCTGCTGGTGCCAGCGCAGGCTCATTTGGCCGTGTTTCCGGAGACCGGCAAGGAATTACCGCTGTGGCAGAAGGCCGCGAGATTCCATCTCGACCAGCCTTGGGGCCTGGTGATTCGATCTGATAGAATCACAAAGCCAACCGGGTGCCAGACCGGGCTCCCGGTTGTTTATCAGTGAGAGGAGAACCGGAGCTTGCAAAAAAGCAGAACAGGCGCTGTCTGCACAAAAAAAATAGTCCGTGTTCTCGGCGTGCTGTTGTTCTTTATCTCTGCAGCGCTGGTACAGGCTGACGAGCTCGCCAAGACCTCCCAGAATCCAATCGGTAACGTTATCAGCCTGCCTGCAGAGGCCTGGCATTACCGGGGGATGCCGGGAGGGACAGAGGCGAGCCTGTTCTTTCTCAAGCCGGTCTATCCC
>JARFQV010000350.1 GCA_029287615.1 Pseudomonadota bacterium
AAGGTTCCTGACCCCTTTTTCCCAGAATGGAGAATGTAACGTGCCGAACCCAGACACCGCTTCCGCTATCAATGAAAGCAGGTACATCAAGGCCAATGCGGAGAACCGCTACGAGGTCACGCGGGCAGACCTGCCGCTGAGTTGCCCCCTTGACAGCATGGCCCTGTGGAATTCCCATCCGCGCGTTTACCTGCCCGTCGAGGAGACCGGCAAGGCGAAATGTCCCTACTGTAGCGCCGAGTTTATCCTGAAGGACTGAATCCGGTTTCCTGTGCGATTGTTGCACCGAGGCAGGCAGTTCCGGTGAAACGATCTTTGACCGGAGTGCCGAACTCGCTGCGTGACCGGTTGCTGATCGGGTTGTGTGAGCGTTATCCAGTTACAGGAAGTAGTTACCGTGCCCTGGTGTGGTAACAAGCCGTCTGCAGGAGCGCACCACCGGGGTGAATCGCGGCTGGTCGCCCTGGCTGCCCGGCCTGCCAGGCACCAACACGCCGGACCGGAACTTCACTGTACGGAGAAGAGACTCTTTGGGCGGTAGTGGATCACCCTCCCGGTTCACCGTGCTGCAGATGCTACCCGCACTGGAGTGTGGTGGGGTAGAGCGGGGGACACTGGAGGTCGCAGCGGCACTGGTCCGTCGAGGGCATCGATCCATCGTCGTTTCCTCCGGTGGCAGGCTTTCCGGGATGCTCGTCAGACAGGGATCGGAGCATCTGCTGTGGCCACTGGGGATCAAGTCTCCCTTGACCCTGCGCCGGATTCCGGCCCTGCGTCGTTACCTCCGGCAGCAAAAGGTCGACATCATCCATGTCCGCTCCCGGATGCCGGCCTGGATCGCCTGGCTGGCCTGGCGGGGAATGAATCCGCTGACCCGTCCCCGCCTGGTCACTACCGTGCATGGTCTCTACTCGGTCAATCGCTATAGCGCCATTATGACACGCGGTGAGCGCCTGATCGCGATATCCGATACCGCGCATCGATATATACAGGAGAACTACCCGAAGCTACCGGAAGGGCGTATCCGGACCATCTACCGGGGAATCGATCCAGACGGGTTTCCCTATGGATACCAGCCGCAACCGGCATGGCTGGGCGCATTTCGCCGTGAATTTCCGGGTGTGGTCGGCCGTCATGTCATTACCCTCCCCGGCAGGCTCTCGCGCCGCAAGGGGCATGAGGATTTCGTTGCCCTGCTGGAAAGGCTGATCACTGCCGGGCTGCCGGTCCACGGACTGATCGTCGGCGACGGAGGCGGGAACGGCCGGCACATGATCCGTATGCGCAGGCTGATCCGGTCGCGGGGTCTGGACAGGCATATTTCATTCACCGGGCACAGGCAGGATATCCGCGAACTGTTCGCGGTTTCTTGCATTGTCCTGTCGCTCTCGCATGAACCCGAGGCCTTCGGCCGCACGGTGGCAGAGGCGCTGCATATGGGCAGGCCGGTGATCGGGTACGATCACGGCGGTGTCGGCGAGATTCTTGGTCGCCTGTTCCCCCGGGGATGTGTTCACCCTGGTAATCTCGACGCGCTGGCCAGCAGGACACGTGAATTTATCGAGCAGGCTCCGGTGGTACCCGAAAACCGTTTCTATTCGATTGCCAACATGCTGGAGGCAACATTGGGATTGTATGAAGAGTTGGCAGCCGGGCGGCAGGGAATAGAAAGCGGGGCCCGGCCCGGTTTTCCGCCTGGATGATGCACGATCCGGACAACGGATTCCGTTGTAACTGCTAATCATTATGTCACTGTCTGCTGGCCCAACTGAACCAGGCTCATGTCGCGCAATGTACTGGTCATAAAACTCGGTGCCCTGGGCGATATGATACTCGCCAGTCCGCATATCGAGCGGATTGTCGAGGCGCATCCCGATGATCGTGTGTGGTTGCTGACCGCCCCTGACTATTTGCCCTTGTTTGCGGGGCATTCACGGCTCCGCTCAATCTCCTTTGCGCGCAAGGGACTGCTTGCCATGGGGCAGGCGATACGCTGGACGCGAAAACAGCATTTCCCGATTGTATATGACCTGCAGGGCTCGGACAGGGCTCGCCTGTTGACCCTGGCCTCGGGTGCGGAAAAGAGGGTTGGGCTTGGCACAGGATGGTTCTATACACACAGCCCTGTTCTCGATGATCGCCAGCGCCACATCTTCGACAGGCTGAACGGTTTACTGGCCTGTGCCGGAATCCCGCAGGCACTGCCCAGGGCGCGCCTGTGGACGCGGTCCTGGTGTGCCGCAGCAGTTGGCCGTTGGCTGGATACCCGGCAACTGCAAAGGGGGAAGATCGTACTCATGCATGCAGGTTCCAGTCCCGCGTGGTCCTCGAAACGCTGGGAAAGGGAACATTTTGCCCAACTCGCTGTCCTGCTTGCGGATGCGGGCCTGCAGGTGATCTGGACGGGGGGTGATGCCGACCGGGAAATCAACGCCGGGCTGGCTGCGATAACCGGTCTGGACGCCACCGGGGAGTTCAGGGTGCCGGAACTCGCGGAGCTGGGGCGTTTCGCCCGTTTCGCCGTGGTGAACGATTCGGCGCCCATGCACATTCTGTCATGCGCCGGTATACCCGTGTATGCCCTGTTCGGGCCAACCGACTGGAGGCGCAGTCATGCCCTGGGCCAGGAGGGGAGGATCCTTCGCAATCCGGTACCGTGCAGTCCCTGTCACCAGGGCGATTGCCCACCTGCGCAACAGCATCGTTGTCTGGCGGGGATTTCAGCCACAGCGGTATTCGCGCGCCTGCGGGCAGATCATCTCGTTTAATCGCGTTCCTCCGGGATCTACCGTCTTGTGAGCCCGCAGTCACCGTCCGGCCAGCCTGTCGTACATTTCCCGGTAGGCGGAAACGATCACGGATTCACTGTAGTATCGCCCGACGGTATCCCGTCCGGACTTCACCATTTCTTCCCGCGCCGCTGCGTCTGTTGCAAGTGCCTGTATCGCGGTTGCCAGATCAGACTCCGACTGACAGGGTACGAGCAGGCCGTTTCTACCGGGATCTACCAGCTCCAGCGCGCCGGCGGTCCTCGTTGCAATAACGGGAAGGTGGTGTGACCATGCCTCCAGGATCACATTACCCAGGGGTTCCTGGCGGGACGGGCTGATGAACAGATCCGAGAGATCGTAACAGTCTGCGGGATCAGACAGCCAGCCGGTCAGGGTGATACGTTCTTCCAGCCCCGCATGCCTGATCGCTGTCTCCAGATTACCCCTTGCAGGCCCGTCACCCACGATCAGCAGGTGCTTGGGTCTCCCTCCGATCTCGTCGGGAAGGCGGGTGAAGGCATTGACCAGGTCCACGAAACCCTTGACCTCATGAATGCGTCCCGCGGCAATGATAACGAAGGCATCTGTGTCCAGCCCCAGCGCGCGGCGCAGTGAGTGCCTCTCCCTGGTGGAAATTCGTGCTGCCAGGGGAACGAAATTACCGATATGAAAAACACGCGCAGGCGGGAATCCCTGCCGCACAAGGTAGTCGCAGATACCCCGGGTATTGCCGACCCAGGCATGGGCATGGCGGTAGGCATGGGGCCTGTAGTAACCGCCCAGTCTGGCTATATGTATCGGGCACTGCCCTGCCGGCAGATGTGTCAGGCGGGTTGCGCGGCCAAGCCAGGTCTGAACAATGACCGGCTGCAGCTTTCCGACCAGGGCGCTGATTCGCCAGCGCGTGTACAGATCGAGGACGGATCGAAAGGGAAGGTGGTACTGCGAAACCGAGCGGCCAAGCTCCCCTGCCACGGCACTGTTCCCGGGACTGATGGCAATAACCTCGTGTTTATCAGAATGCAGGGCGTTTACCAGTCGACAGAAAAAACGTTCCGCACCACCGGGACCCCTGCTACCGATCAGCTGGAGGCTGTGTATCATGAGCCGGACGCGATCAGCTGCCGCAATTGTGTGGCAACGCGCTCGACGGACAGGTCATGGATCTGTCCGGTCGGGCTGCTGAGCCAGCGGGCACCGGGATGCCACGGGTGATACCGCGGTGGTTCGCCGGGCCCGAAGAGGGTCAGCGTAGGTACATCCACTGCGGCTGCGAGATGCCCGAGTCCGGAATCATTCCCGATAAAGGCGAGTGCCTGTTCGAGTACGGCGGCACTCTCCAGCAGATCGGTTCGCCCTGATAGATCCAGGGTCGGCACACCGTCTTGTCTGGCGAGCGCTGCACACAAATGGCGGTCGCTGTCATTGCCGAGAAGCAGGACTGCATCGATCTGGTCCCTGATGATACCCAGCAGGTTTCGATAGTGTTCCATCGGCCAGATCTTCGGCGGCCAGTTGGCACCCGGACCCAGCGCCAGCCAGCGTCGCCCGGGCAGCACCGCAACCGACTGCCGTGCCTTTCCGCGCTGCGCCTCAGTCAGCCATACCCGCGTAGGGGGGATTGCCGGGGCAGGCCATTCCCGGGCCAGTACCGCCATGTGTCTTTCCACGGCATGCGGCCCCAGTGGACGCGCACTCCGGCGAGTCAGCTTCCTGCGGCCATGCAGCAGGCAGGTGAGCCCGTCTGTTCGCAGATCCACGATCAGTTCATAGCGGGTCCTGCGCAGTTGTCGCAGCAGGGTGGCGAGACCGCGAACCCCGTCTCTTTTGTGCCTGTGAAAGACGTTTCCACGGTAGGGGCAGGCATCGAACAGGCGACTGGATCGGGGATCCGCCACGATATCCATCCGGGCTTGCGGGTGCTCATGGTGTAAAAATTCCATGACCGGTGTGGTCATGATCGCATCCCCTATATTGCTCAGGGTGATGACCAGAATTCTTGCCGGATCAGTCATAGACTGAGCTTTCACCGGGTGGGCGTGTCTTGAATCGGCGGTGTGTCCACAGATACTGGGCTGGCGCCCGGCGTATCAGGTCTTCAATGATTCCGTTGACACGGCGGGTGGCGGCCTCGATGTCCGATCCCGGGAAGTGGCGCAGGGCCGGGTCCAGGCGGATGAGATATCCCCTGCCATCGCTGCGCAGCGCCTGAAAGAGAGGTACAACCGGGGCATTGCTGAGTTGTGCAATCCGTGCCGTTGCAGTGATGGTTGCTGCCGGTACCCCGAAGAAGGGGACAAAGATGGAATGTTCCCTGCCATAGTTCTGATCCGGTGCATACCATACGGGGTGATTGTCTCTCAGGCTGCGCAGCATGGCTCGCATATCACCGCGCGGGATCGCCTTTTCGTAATTGATTTCCCTTGCGTTTCTCATGACAGCGTGGAACAGCCGGTTCTTGTGCTCCCGGAACAGCACGTGAAACGGTGCATGCATGGCCAGTAGCCGGCCTCCGATCTCCAGTGTGGTGAAATGGGCGGTAAGCAGAATCACGCCCCGGCCCTGCGCAAGGGCATGCTGGAGATTCTCCAGACCCTCTATCCGGCACAAGGGTTCCAGTCTGTGGTCCGGCATCCACCAGCTCATGGCGGTCTCCAGTGCCCCCATACCCAGTGCCTCGAAGTGCTTGCGCAGCAATTGCCGTCGTTCCGCTTCTGTCTGTGCGGGGAGACAGAGCTGCAGGTTGATGCGGGCGATGTGCCTGCGCCTTCTGGCCAGCCGGTACATAATCCTGCCGAGGGTTCGTCCAATGGCCAGCTGCCAGCGCCAGGGCAGGTGCGTGAGCATGCGTGCAAGGGCCAGCGCGAGCCAGGTTGGCCAGTAGCGGGGTGAAAGATAGTCGACCGGCACGGGTACTCCTGCGCGACTGGTCCGGAACCTCACCAGTTGTGAATTCCTCTATCAACAGGAAATCTTCATTGTATCCTGTCAATCATGCGACAACTGCCCGGCCTGGTTTCAGGCGGCTGCCAGGTCCCGGTTTCTGAAAGTTTAACTTCTTTGACCGAATTCAGTGACAGAAGATATCATGCCGGCGTGCCTGTTATCACCCGGGCGCAACTTCAAGCACCGCCAGGCGCATCGTGCGGAAGACAAACCTGAGAGCTCACACCGGACCTGAAGCCATGAAGATACAGATTCCTGTTTTTGACGAGGTCCGGGTTCTGGTCGTCGGGGATGTAATGCTGGATCGCTACTGGTATGGTGCGGCATCACGGATCTCGCCGGAGGCGCCGGTTCCGGTCGTACGCGTGGATGAATGCGAGGAACGGCCGGGCGGGGCGGGTAATGTTGCGATCAATATCGCTGCCCTTGGCGCGCATACCATACTCCTGGGTTTGACCGGAGGTGATGAGGCGGCCGGGACCCTGGAGCGGTCACTGGTGGCCGCTGGCGTGGAGTGCCGCTTTCAGGAAATCGAGGCTGCTTCCACAATCACCAAACTTCGCGTGCTGAGTCGTCACCAGCAGTTGATTCGACTGGATTTCGAGGACGGTTTTGACCGCACCGGCAACGATGCCCTGCATGCCGAATACGAGGAATCACTGGTGCAGGCCGATGTTGTCGTGCTGTCGGATTATGGCAAGGGGACATTGCATCGGGTCGAGCGCTTCATAGCCAGTGCACGTGATGCAGGAAAGCCCGTCCTCGTTGATCCCAAGGGTGGTGATTTCTCACCCTACCGGGGAGCCACGATGATCACGCCCAATCTTGCCGAATTCGAGGCAGTAGCGGGACCCTGCAGCAGTGAGCAGGAACTGGTCGGGCGATCGGCCCGGATGATTGAGCGGCTTGGCCTGCGTGCCCTGCTGGTCACCCGCGGTGAACACGGTATGACGCTGATGCAGGCGGGCAGACCGGAGCTTCATCTGCCCGCACAGGCACGGGAGGTATTCGATGTGACGGGTGCGGGTGACACGGTTGTCGCTGTACTGTCCGCAGCCATGGCTGCCGGGCTGGATCTTCCCCGGGCTACCGCACTGGCTAATCGCGCGGCCGGGATCGTGGTGGGAAAACTGGGTGCCGCAACGGTATCGGTGCCGGAGTTACGCACCAGCCTGCGGCGTGGTGAGGATGCGGGATTCGGGGTCCTCAGTGAGGAGCAGCTGCTGATTATTGCGGCTGAGGCCCGGGGGAGGGGCGAACGCATCGTCATGACGAATGGGTGTTTCGACATCCTTCATGCCGGACATGTTTCCTACCTTGCCGCAGCCCGCCAGCTGGGCGACCGTCTGATCGTGGCGGTCAATGACGATGCATCGGTGCGGAGGCTAAAGGGGGAGGGACGTCCGGTGAATTCCCTGGAACGGCGCATGTCGGTACTTGCCGGACTGGAGAGCGTCGACTGGGTCGTGCCTTTCAGTGAAGATACACCCGAGGCGATTGTCTGCCGGTTGTCACCGGATGTGCTGGTCAAGGGGGGTGACTACAGGACGAGCGAGATTGCCGGGCATGAATGTGTGCAGGCAAATGGTGGCAGGGTGGTGGCGCTCGAATACAGCGATGGCTGTTCAACAACCGCCATCATCGACGCCATACGCAGGCAGGAAAAGCTTGTTAAGGGTGAAAGCTGAATTGACGGGGTTGATTCCATGATCGTGGTTACCGGTGGCGCCGGGTTTATCGGCAGTAATATCGTCAGAGCCCTGAATATCAGGGGGCGCACGGATGTGCTGGTCGTTGATGATCTTTCTGACGGGAGGAAATTTCGCAACCTCGTCGATTGCGAAATTGCTGATTACCTGGACAGGGAGGAATTCATGACGCGTATCACCGGCGGGCCGGATTCCCTGCCCGGCGTTGATGCGGTATTTCATGAAGGCGCCTGTTCCAGTACCACGGAATGGGATGGCGAATTCATCATGCGTAACAATTACGAATATTCAAAAAAACTGCTCCACTACTGCCTGGACCGGGCTGTTCCCTTCCTGTATGCCTCGTCGGCCGCCGTATACGGGAAGGGACGGCTCTTTTCCGAGTCGAGAGAAAACGAGTCGCCGCTGAATGTTTACGGATACTCGAAGTTTCTTTTCGATCAGTATGTGCGCCGACTGCTGCCCGGGGCGAAAAGCCAGGTCGCGGGATTTCGCTATTTCAATGTCTACGGGCCGAGAGAAGGGCACAAGGGTGACATGGCCAGTGTGGCGCTGCGGTTTCATCAACAGATAGAGGCCGGGGATAAGGTGCGGTTGTTCAAGGGTTGTGACGGCTATGGAGATGGGGGACAACGCCGGGATTTCGTTTATGCGGGTGATGTAGCAGACGTCAACCTCTGGTTTTTCGAACATCCGGACAGGAGTGGCATATTCAATGTGGGAACCGGTTGCAGCCAGAGTTTCAACGACGTTGCCCGCGCGGTGCTGGGCTGGCATGGTCGGGGTGATATTGAGTACATACTCTTTCCTGCACACCTGCGTGGTCAGTACCAGAGTTATACCGAGGCGGATATCAGCGCCCTGCGCGCAGCAGGCTATATGCGTGCCTTCCGTACGGTCGAGGAAGGCATTCCCCTGTACCTGGAATGGCTGCGGCAGACCGAGATACAGGAGTGATCCAGTAATTCCAGCAGGAGAAGATGTCCGATCGTGATGATCACGGGCCTCAATCGCGGCCAGGGGCCGCTCCCGCCAAAGCAGGCCGCCCTGCCGGGGTACCCGTGCCGGGCCAAACACCGTCAACGGCGAGTTCGTGGCAAGGACGCTGTTCCGGCAGGGAGCTTGCTCTACTGATGGAGTTGCGCCATTCCTCCCGATACAGGCTGCTTCGGTTTCTGTATACGGTATTCCTGTATCTGCTGTTGCCACTGGTGCTGATCCGGCTTGCCTGGAGGGGCCGGCGAATACCCGGTGACTGGTATAGAATCCCGGAGCGTTTTGGATGGTTCACACACATCGGGGTCCGGCCGGTTATCTGGATTCATGCGGTATCGGTCGGAGAAGTACAGGCCGCTGAGCCGATGGTACGCGCATTGCTTGATGCGTATCCGGATTGGCGCCTGCTGCTAACAACGACGACACCGACCGGTTCGGAGCGGGTGCAAAAGCTGTTTGGCGACAGGCTCGCCCACGTGTACGCGCCCTATGACCTGCCGGGAGCGGTCCGGCGCTTTCTGGATCGAACCGATCCGGCGCTGGTACTGATCATGGAGACGGAATTATGGCCGAACCTGTTCCATGTCTGCGGGACACGCGCTATTCCGATCATGCTGGTCAATGCCCGTGTGTCTCCGGGTTCCATGCGCGGGTATCAGCGATTTCGTTCGCTTGCCCGCGCGATGTTGTCTTCGGTCGCTGCGGTTGCCGCACAGAGTGACGCAGATGCGGATCGTCTGGTGGAACTGGGTGTCGATCCCGGTCGGCTCAGGGTGACGGGAAACCTGAAGCACGAGCAGCGATTCGATCCTGGTCTGGATTCGAAGGCCGCGGAAATGCGGGTTTCCTGGGGAATACGGCGCAAGGTATGGATTGCCGCGAGCACGCATGCCGGGGAAGAAGAAATGGTCCTCCATGCGCACGGGCTGATCTGCGTGCAGGAACCGGATTGCCTGCTCTTGCTGGTTCCGAGGCATCCGGAGCGCTCTCAGCAGGTGGCCGGCTTGTGTGCTCGTCAGCGCTACCAGGCGGTTCTGCACAGCGACCGGACGATATCCAGGCGGGATGCCGATATATTCATCGGCGATACGCTCGGACAGTTGCCGCTTTACTATCTCGCGGCCGATGTTGCATTCGTCGGCGGCAGCCTGGTCCCTTCCGGCGGTCATAATTTGCTGGAACCGGCAGCCCTCGGCCGGCCGGTTATCATCGGCCCGCACGTCGAGAATTTCAGCGATTCCGTCCGGGAACTGCGGGTGGCAGGTGCCTGCCGGCTGGCGGGCGATGCAGGGGAATTATCGCGGCTTGTGGTGCAGTGGCTGCAGGATGCGGAGGCGGGACGGAAGGCAGGTAAGAGGGGGCGCGAGGTGGTGGAAAAAAACCGTGGTGCCTTGCGAATGGTCATGGGTATGATCAAGCAGGCCCTGATGTGAACGGAGGACGGGCGTACCCCCGGAACGGGTACGATCCTGATCAATGGATGTGTAACCGGGCTTTCCCCGTTCGCAAAGGCTGCCAGGGTTAAAAATCAGCCCTGACACCCCGCCGTTCGGCCATTGATCGGCCGATGTCTTTCCATTGCTGCTTGCTCAGACTGTTTTCCGCCAGCGGCAGAAAATCCGTATTCTCATGTTGTATATGGGCCCGGGTCCGATCGCAGAATTCATCGCTCATCACCTGTAACGCGGACAAGTCGGTGTCTTCCCGCAGCCCTTTCAGTACCGTCTCCAGAGCTTGCCAGAGTGCTTCGATTTCATCATGGTCCTTCCGCAGGCTGTGTATCATATCCGCCAGTTTCAGGGATTGCCGGTTCAGTAGTGGAAAGAGATCCTCTTCCTCATCCTGATGGTGCTGCCGTGCACTGGTGGAGAAATAGCGAACGATCTGGCCGGTGGCCTTGCGGGCCTGTGCATCACAGCCATTCGATTGCAGGTGCTCCAGCAGTTTTTCCAGCCTCTCGCAATGCGCCGTCATGCGATCGTGACAGGCGCGTAACATGGCCATGGGCTGATCGAATCCCGGTAAAGTACCCGGCAGTGTATCGTTGGTGAATTCCAGGGACATTGCGTTATTGCTGGCGTAACAGTGCCGAAACCGCTTTGAACCGTGGATGACTTGCATCACCCAGCCACTCGAATAGTACGCTTTCCGAGTTGGTGATGATCGCGCTGGCCTTGCTGGCCCGATCCAGTGCGTTTTGCAGATTGGTCAAGGAGCGGGAACAGACTGCATCAGCGGCGATGAATACCTCATGGCCGGCTGCCAGCAACTCCAGTGCGGTCTGCAGGACGCAGACGTGCGCCTCGATGCCGGCGATCACGATTTGCCGACGCTCTGAGGCCACCAGCGCCTCCCGGAATTCCGGGAGGCGATGACACGAAAAACAGGTTTTTTCCAGGCGCCTGGTGTTATCGGGAAGGCGTTCTTCCAGTCTGGCCTCGGTCGCTCCCAGACCGCGGGGGTACTGTTCGGTGGCGATGACCGGGACGCCGAGCATACCGGCTGCCTCCAGCAAAAGCCCTGCATTGCGGATGACCGGCTCCCGGCAGGCCGGATCCAGCACGGCGGACAGTCGGGTCTGTACATCGATCAGAACCAGGATACTGTCCTCTGCCCGGCTGAGTGCGGCTGGATCATGGCCGCCTGAGTTGGTCATGGCTTGAAAGGCCTGGTCTGGAGCGGATCGGTTGTGACCGAGTCCTCCTGCAGGAGCGCGTTGATCATCACCAGGTCTTCCTCGCTCAGGATACCGGCGGACTGTTTCAGTCGCAGGGAATCCAGCAGGTAGTCATAGCGGGAACGGGCGTAATCCCTGCGGGCACGCAACAGTTCCCGCTGTGCATCCAGTACGTCCACGATGGTGCGGGTTCCGACCTCGAAGCCGGCCTCGGCGGCATCCTGCAGGGTCTCATTGGAGATGACGGCCTGCTGCAGTGCCTTGACCTTGCTGATGTTGGTCAGTACACCACGATAGTTGTTGCGCGCCTCGCGTTCAGTGGCGCGGCGTTGCTGTTCCAGCAATTCCTGCGCCTCCTGGAACCGGTAACGGGATTCACGGGTTCTGGAGACTACCCGCCCTCCCTGGTAGATAGGCAGATTGAATTGCACGCCGATGGAACTGTCATTGCGTTCCAGCGGAACCACTCCTCCAAACTGGTTGTCCTTGTATTCCCAGTCGGCGGTGACATCCACGGTCGGGTAGTGTCCGGAACGCTGGATCTGGATTTCCTGTCGTGCGCTTTCGGTAGCGGCTTCTGCGGCCAGCACATTCAGGTTCTGATCCAGGGCCGTGGTCACCCATTCGTCCTGGAATGCGGGTTCCGGGGCCTTTAGCGGGATTTCGGTTTTCAGTCTGGCCAGGTGTTTTTGCGGTTGCCCCGTCAGTTCTCTGAGTGCCTCGTAGGTGTCTGCCAGCAGGTTTTCGGCGCTGATTTCATCACTGATGACCAGGTCATAACGCGCCTGTGCATCGGCAACGTCGGTTATGGAGGAGAGTCCTACATCGAATCGCTGCCTGGCCTGTTCCAGGGTGCGGCCAACGGCACTCTTGTCCGCCTTGACGAAGTCGACATTGTCCTGCGCGCCCAGTACCGCGAAATAGCGGGTTGCCACCCGCAGGATCAGTTCCTGGACGGCCGCTTCGTACTCGGCGTTTGCCTGGGCGATGATGCTGTCGGCCTGTTTGAGCTGGATGAAATCCGCCCGCTGATACACCGCCTGTCGCAACTGCACGCGGTAGTTCTTGTTGGTATAGTAAGTGGTCCTTCCGTCCCCGTCATTGCGGGGGTGAAAGCGATCGCGCGATACACGACCGTCAAATCCGAGTTGTGGCAGCAGGTTCGCCAGGCTTTGTGGCGCAACCTCGAGCGAGGCATTACGTGCCGCCTCTGCCGCCCGCAGGGTCGGATCGCTTTCAGCGGCCAGTTGGTAGCTGGTGATTATATCTTCCGCCCAGGCAGGAGGTGTCATCGCAAGCAGGCCGAGGGCCAGGAGGCAGAATACATACACGGCAAGACGGGCGACTACGTTCATGGGTGGCGCTTTACTACCCTTGCTGATTGCCGGGGGATCCACGGAATCAAACGGAAAATGACAGGTGAATCGTTTCACCTTGGCCTCTCCTGCCTTGTCAGCAGGTCTCGCCGCCCGGTGTACGGGGTGAAGAGGAATTTTTCATCCGGATACCGGAATCCGCCGATGGACGGGTCCCTTCCACCACCTGCAGGCATCCTGCAATGGTTGTTTTCGGCGTGAAGACTGAAAGTACATTTCAGGTCTTGGCTTCAGAATACGAACCGCCGGGATTCCTCGGCGTGGATCAGCGCGGGAATCGAGGTCTCAAACAGGCTTTCCCGGGACCAGTGGCCTTCACTGACACGGGTCATGAGCAGGGCCTCCATGACGGGTGGCGTACCGGTGATCAGGAACAGCCTCCCACCGATGGACAGGCTTTGGTGGAATCCCTCGTGGAATGCGGGCAGTGAGCCGGTAACTGCGATTGCATCGTAGCGCTCCTCGCCGGTCCAGCCTGCGCCTGCATCGCCTTCCGCCAGACTGACATTGGCGATATTGTGCGCAGCGAGCTTCCGTTTCGCGGATTCAATGAATTCCGGGATGATGTCGATGCTGTGCACCCGCGCTCCCATCCGGGCAAGACAAGCGCAGAGGTAGGCACTGCCCGTTCCGATTTCGAGGATGCTGTCATCTGACTGTATATCGAGTGCCTGCAGCAGGCGTCCCTCGACCCTGGGAGGCATCATGACCTGGTCATGACCCAGGGGGATGTTGATATCGGCAAACGCCAGTGCCCGGTATTGCTCGGGAACGAAGTCCTCGCGCGGTGTCCCGGAGATGATGTCAAGTACCTGCTGGTCAAGCACATCCCATGGCCGGATCTGCTGCTCGATCATGTTGAAGCGCGCCTGTTCGAAATCCATCTGGTTCATCACCGCAGTTTGTCCCGTTGAGAATCCAAGCGACGAAGAATACGGGGTTTATGCCCCCGAGGCAAGATTCTGCTTGCGGTATTGTCGATAATATCCATAATAATCATGGAAATAGTCGATTATGGCGGTGTGCGTGACTTGCAAAGGCACAGGTCTTCCGATACCTTTGCCTGAAGTAGCTGGGGGTGCCCCTGGCCCGGATGGGAAATCCGGGCTCCGGGCTGAGAGATACCCTTGGAACCTGATCCGGTTTGTACCGGCGTAGGGAAGCCATTACGGATGAAACAGTGAAGGAAAATATCCGCGGCCGCTCATCCCGGCTCACCGGATTCCACGACAATGATCAACATGCATTGTCGGTTGGAGTTCTACTCTGTTTTTCCGTCTCGCTGAGAGCTTTCCTCCCGAACGACCGGTCGTCTGCGTAACCAACACAGGATCGTATCATGAGCGCAATACCAGAAGACTTTGTCAGAAAGACCGGTCGTCTTTCCGAAGCGGTGACCGTCCCTTTCCCCAATTCGAGAAAGATATATGTACAGGGTTCGCGACCGGATCTGCGGGTACCGATGCGCGAGGTTGCGCAGGCGGATACGCCGACCAGCTTCGGTGCGGAGAAAAACCCGCCTGTCACGATTTACGATACCTCCGGACCCTATACCGATCCAGAGGTGAAAATCGACCTGATGCAGGGAATTCCCGAGGTGCGTACGGCCTGGATAGAGGAACGTGGCGACAGTATGCAGATGGACGGACCCGGTTCGGAGTACGGCCGACAGCGCCAGAAGGATCCTGACCTCGATTCCCTTCGCTTCGGCCATATTCGCCCTCCCCGCAAGGCGCGCAACGGATGCAATCTGACCCAGATGCATTATGCAAGGAAAGGGATCATTACACCGGAAATGGAATTCGTCGCCATACGCGAAAACCTGCGACTGCAGGAGTTTCGGGGCTCCCCGCTGCGCAAGCAACATCTGGGCATGAGCTTCGGGGCCGCGCTTCCCTCCGAGGTGACGCCGGAGTTCGTTCGGGACGAGGTGGCCAGGGGACGCGCCATCATACCTGCCAATATCAATCATCCGGAACTGGAACCGATGATTATCGGCCGCAATTTTCTGGTCAAGATCAACACCAACATCGGCAACTCCGCGGTGAGTTCCTCGATCGAGGAAGAGGTCGAGAAGATGGCCTGGTCGGTGCGCTGGGGCGGAGATACGGTCATGGATCTTTCCACCGGGAAAAACATTCATGAGACCCGGGAGTGGATACTGCGGAACTCGCCTGTACCGGTGGGTACGGTTCCTCTCTACCAGGCGCTGGAAAAAGTAGACGGCAAGGCCGAGGAACTGAACTGGGATATTTATCGGGATACCCTCATCGAGCAGGCCGAACAGGGGGTGGACTATTTCACCATTCACGCCGGGGTGCGGTTGCCCCATGTGCCACTTACCGCCGACCGGGTGACCGGCATTGTCTCGCGTGGCGGGTCGATCATGGCCAAGTGGTGTCTTGCGCACCATCAGGAGAGCTTTCTCTACACCCGCTTCGAGGAGATCTGCGAGATCATGAAGGCCTATGATGTTTCCTTCTCGCTGGGTGACGGATTACGCCCGGGTTCCATCGCGGATGCCAATGATGCGGCCCAGTTCGCCGAGCTGGAGACCCTGGGCGAGTTGACGAAGGTCGCCTGGGAGCACGATGTGCAGGTGATGATCGAGGGTCCCGGTCATGTCCCCATGCAGCTCATCAAGGAAAATATGGACAAGGAGCTGGCGGACTGCTACGAGGCCCCGTTCTACACCCTGGGTCCATTAACCACGGATATCGCACCAGGATATGACCATATCACCTCTGCCATCGGAGCGGCGCAAATCGGGTGGTACGGGACAGCCATGCTGTGTTACGTCACGCCCAAGGAGCACCTGGGTCTGCCCGACAAGAATGATGTCCGCGACGGGATCATTGCCTACAAGATCGCCGCGCATGCCGCGGATCTTGGCAAGGGTCACCCGGGTGCGCAGATTCGGGACAATGCGCTGTCCAAGGCGCGGTTCGAATTCCGCTGGGAGGATCAGTTCAACCTGGGACTGGATCCGGAGCGCGCCCGTGAATATCACGACGAGACCCTGCCGAAGGATTCCGCCAAGGTCGCGCACTTCTGTTCCATGTGCGGACCGCATTTCTGTTCCATGAAGATCAGTCAGGATGTGCGTGATTATGCCTCCAGTAAAGGCATAGGGGACATCAATGTTGCCGTTGAGACCGGTTTGAAGGAAAAATCCGAGGAGTTCAGGAAGACCGGTGCGGAGATCTACCACAAGGCCTGATCAGCAAAAAACGGCAAAAAAAGGGGACAGACCCCTTTTTGATGTGTAAAAAGGGGTCTGTCCCCTTTTTTCGGGTAGGGAAACCATGATCGATGTGAAACAGAATTTCAGTGGACGGATGCTGTTCAGGATGCTCATTGCCGGCATCCTGGTTGTGCTGGCGGGTCTAGCCAGCATGGATTTCATCCGGGATCTGTACCTCGAACACCAGATCACGCCAACCGGCCTGATCATCAACAGCGGTATCATCCTGATCTTTCTGCTGGGTCTGGCCAAGGTCATTGCCACCCTGCTGCGTTATGCGCGCGAGGAGAAGGCACTGTCGGCCTTCGTCTCCAGGCTGGAGATCAACCACGAGAACCCTGCCAGCGGGATCAGTTCGAAGTCATTGATCTATGATCGCTACCGGACCGTACTGACGCTCAGCCGGCAGCATGCCCCGATCAACCAGAGCGCGCTGGCCTCCCTGCTGCTGGCCGCGGAAAGCACGCGCACCAGTTTTGCCCGCTATGTCGGCAATATCCTGATCCTGACCGGTGTATTCGGGACCATTGTCTCCCTGTCCATAGCCCTCGTCGGTGCCTCCGGGCTACTGGATACCGCGAAGGACATGGGTAACATGGGGCTGGTTATACACGGTATGTCAACGGCGCTGTCCACCACGATCACGGCCATCGTCTGCTATCTCTTCTTCGGTTATTTCGTGATCAAGCTCAACGATGCCCAGACGCACCTGATCAGCGGTATCGAGGAGGTAACCGCACAGTACCTGCTGCCGCGTTACTCCCATGACAAGGACAGCATGTTGCACGAGGTGACCGGACTGGTGCGCGGCCTTCGAGAGGCAACCGAAGGCATGCGCGCCATTCAGACCGACTATGCAGAGGCCGGCGCCCGGCTCCACCAGGTGATCTCCGCTCTGAGTGCGAATATGGACGTGCTGGCTGGTGATGTCACCCGTATCAAGGGCCTGCTGCGGGACGGTTTCCGCCTGCCTCCCGAGGGTGATTAGGCGTGCATGAGGGCTTTGCCGACCTGCGCACCAGCAGGGTAGATACCAGCGGTCACGAAAGCTTCTGGCCATCCTTTACCGACATCATGATGGTCGTGGTGATGATCTTCATGATCGCCAGCACGGTACTGGTCCTGCGGAACTGGGAGCTGGTCAGCGAGTTGCGGGAAACCATCCAGGCGGAGCGCAAGGCGGAAGAACTGGCGCGCTCGGCGGCCGAGACCAGCGAGACCCTGGAGGGACGGTTGATCCAGGCGCAGCGCGAGGTTGCCGAACTTCGTATGCTGCTCATGCAGGCCCGTGAGGCCAATCAGGATGTGCAGCAGAAGCTGGCCACCAGTGAACAGGCGCTTGCGCAGGTACGGCAGGATCTGGTCGCCAGCGAGCAGGTACTCTCCCGCAGGGAACAGGAGCTGGACCATACCCGACAGGAACTGGCGCAGACCGTAGAGGACCGCCTGGAGACCGAGCAGCAGCTGGAATCGCTCAGGTCCGAGAGAAGGCAGCTCGTGGTAGACCTGAAGGACAGCATGGATGAGGCGCGGCGGCTGGATATCGGTCTGAAGCAGGCGGCCGCGGAATACGCCCTTCTCGAGAAGTCGTTCCATGCCAGGGAACAGGAGGTTTCCTCGCTGCAGGAGAGCGCCCGGCTGCAGGAGGCTGAAATCGAACGGTTCCGTCAGGCAAGTATCCTGTCCGATGATCAGTTGAAGGCCCTGCAGGGTGACTATGACAGCCTCAAGACCAAATACGACAAGCTGGTCAGGCCGGCGCGCACCGCCAAGGGCCGGTATGCCGTCTCGGTTCGTTACTGGAAGGATGGCAATGAACACCATATCAACTACAAGCAACCGGAAGATAATTCGTTCCGGACCATCAGTCGACAGGAGTTGCATAACAGACTGTCCCGTCTGAAGAAAAAACACGGGGACAAGCTATACGTGCGGGTCATCATCCCGGATGACAGCGGTCTGTCCTACAACGAGGCCTGGTCGTTCACCTTCGATCTGCTGGAGAAATATGATTATTATCACCAGTAGATGAATCGGTCATAAATT
>JARFQV010000063.1 GCA_029287615.1 Pseudomonadota bacterium
CAACAAGGCCAGATATCGTTGTAACCAGGCTGTCCAGTCGATCCGGCCGCGGCGCTTTTGATTCCTGCGCACATGCAGCAACTCCGCTGCGTGGGATGGCAACACACCGAAGGCCTCCAGCATCGATCCGATCAGTGCCGCACTGACCACAACCGGGATTACACTGATGAATGCACCCATGGTTCCACCGATGGCGAACATGGGCAGGAATGCGGCGATCGTCGTCGATGTGCTGGCCAGGACCGGCCAGTACACTTCATGTGCGCCGATCCTTGCCGCCTCCGGCGCAGGCAGTCCCTCCTCCATGTGACGATAGACGTTTTCCGTCACGATGATGGCATCGTCCACGATCAGCCCCAGTGCAATCAGGAAGGCAAACAGGGAGATCATGTTGATGGTAAAACCGAAATAGTAGATCAGCGACACGGCAACGAGGAAAGAAACCGGAATTCCCATGGCGGTGATCAGCGCCACGCGGAAATTGAGAAACAGGTAGAGGGACAGCAATACCAGGCATAGCCCGACCAGACCGGAGGACTTGACGGTATTGAGACGGTTTTTTACATAGACAGACAGATCGCTGAACAGGCCGACCTGTATGCTGACCGGCAATTCCTGCCGGATCTCCCGGGCAAAGTCGCGAACCGCCCCGGATACATCCATGGTGGAGGCTTCCGCCGTTTTGGTAACCGTCAGGTTCACGGATGGCTTGCCATTGAACCGACCAAGCGTACGCGCCTCCTCCAGGCGCAGTTCCACATGCGCGATATCTCCCAGCCTCAACTGCCCTCCCTGCTCGTTGCTGCGCACATTGACATCAACAATCTGCTCGGGATCGGGCACCACCCCCTTGCCACGCAACAGGATATCGCCCTCCCTGGCCTTGACGGCGCCTCCCGGCAGGTCCCTCAGATTGGCACGCACCGCCTGCACCACCTGCGATACCGGAACAGCATTGGCCGCGAGGACATAGGGATCGGTCTCTACCCAGATTTCCCATTCCCGGTCGCCTGCGACACCCACACTGGCAACCCCCGGTAACTGCAGCATGCGTCGCTTTGCAAGATCTGCCTTTTTATAGAGGTATCCACGCGATACATCGCCATACAGTGTCATGCTGATAACCGGAAAACGGGTTTTGAGTCGAATCAGCTCCGGTTGCTCGGCCTCCTCCGGCAGGTCTGTGATCTGGTCGAGCGCGGTCTGGGCATCCCGCATGAACTGGTCTACATCGGTACCCGGCTTGAGCTTGATAATGACGCTCGACTGCCCTTCATAGCTGGTGGAACTCATCACATCGATATCGCCCATCCCGTCGAACTCCTCCTCGACAGGCAGGGTTATCTGGCGCTCGACCTCTTCCGGCGAAGCACCCTCGAACTCCACATCGATGCGCACCATGTCCAGTTCCACATTGGGGAACATCTCCTGGGGCATGGCACGCCAGGACAGCACACCAAGAACGATCACGATCGCGAGAAGCAGGTTTACGATCAGCGGATTATTGACGGAAAACCGGATCAGGTACATCTGCTGTCCATCCCGCTGCCGGGACCCGCGGCTGGAGGCGTATACCCGCTCACCGGGATATTCTGCGCCCGCACATCATCCGGCCGCACCGTGACCTTTTGCCCGTCACTCAGGGCGGCGACGTCGCGTGAGACGACCTGATCACCGGGTTCCACACCGGATAGCACGACCTGGACTTCATCCACGCGCTGTCCCAGCCTGACTTCCGTACGCACCAGGGTGTCTTCAACGACACGAAAAACATAGGTCTTGCCTTCCTCGCGCAGCACGGCCGTTACCGGTACCGTTGCAACCCCCTCCAGCGGCCGCAACAACAGCCTTGCCTGGGCGGGTTCGCCGGCGCGCGCCTCACCCGCCGGAACCCGGACACGCAAGGCGTGGGTAAAGGTAGCCGGGTCCGGGTCGATCTGCAGGGCGACAATTCGGCCCGTGAGTTGTCTGTCCCCGGCGAAAACCGGTATCTCCTGTGCCAGCGCCAGAGACTTGACCACCTCTCCCCTGACTTCCAGATACAGATCCAGGGACGAGGTATCGACCAGATCGATGGCGGCCTGATTCGGCGTCACATAATCCCCGACCTGGACATGAACCTCGTTGACCGTACCCGGGTAAGGGGCCTTGAGCCGGGTGCGTTCCAGATTGCGGGCAGCGCGATCCCTGGCCGCCCTTCGCAGGTCCAGTCTGGAACCGGCGGTATCCACGCTGGTCTGCAGCCTGGTTTCCTCGGACTCCAGCTGTAGCAGCCCTCTTCGCGTTTCGTCCAGACGGGAGAGCGATATCAGCGAGTCCTTGCCCAGCTTTTGCAGGCGCTCTACCTCGGCCCGCTGCAGTTCACGGTTTTTACGCGCCAGTTCGAGCTGCTTTTGATCCCGGGCTATATTCTGTTCTTCCAGGTTGAGCCGGGCCTGCTCCTCGGCCAGGGCATCACCGTAGTCACCGGTGTCGAGCTGCATCAGTACGGCGCCCCGTTCTACCCGCTGGCCAGGCTCGACATTGCGCGTCTCCACAGATCCGGCCAGTTCAAAACTCATCGTCGTCCTGCGTACCGGTTCCAGGCGTCCGCTGACGATCTCCTCGGGGTATAGTGCACGAAGTTCGACAGGAGCCGCCTGTATCACGGGCGGGATCGCCTCCTGCAAGGTCGCTTCCTTGACAGGACGTGTCCATATGATAACTACGGTCACTAGCGCAAGGATAAGCAGGATATAGAATTGCGCAGACTTGAAGAAGTGCAGCACGCCGGCTTCGCAAAACGATTGAATGGAAAGTCATTCTATGCGATTTTACGCTCCACCTTCCAGTCCGGAGGCATCCTTGAGGGTTCAGCCCGATCGACCGGGATGCCACGTCCGAACCGGTCACAGGATCATGACCAGATAAATAAGTACATAGATACCAATGAGTTCAGGATCAAAAGCAGCGGGAATCCAGGCCAGGTGAAATACACCGCGATCCAACGATTGATTGCATTGAGCCTGTTCATGGCTCTATCGGGCATGGTCAACAGCGCAGGACCGTCCGGCTGGGACTGCCAGGAAGAAGCAGATGGTCGGTGGACCTGCAAAGAGCCGGTCCTGCCACCGCGACCGGAGGGACTGCTCATCCGGCAGGCAGGAGAAACAGCACCCGGCCCGGTCCTGACCAGGCCAGCCGACCAGCCACCCCCGCCGATGCAGCAACCGGAGAGGAAAAGGGAGGCTGAGGATGCCTCGGCACCCGCTACCCAGCCACCCGCACCGCAAACAAGGGACACCGTCAATCTACTACCCGCTGATAGTGCTGCCGGTGAAGCCAGGGCAACAGAAATCGTCGATACAGCGGAATCACTGGGTATCACGGAAAGCGTGGATGAGGACCTGGAAGAGAAGGTATCACCGTGGATACCGGAAAACTGGAGAGGGGGTGAAGCTGAGGAGCTGACGCTGGTACCGGTTGAATCCACGTGGGAAAGGGGTCTCTGCCCCCCTGAAGCCGGACGCCTGCTCAGGACTGATGAGATCGGGGACCCGGAGGAGGTACCCACCCAGTTGTACGCCGACGAGGCTACCTCGCGTGACGATGAAATCTACGAACTACAGGGAAGGGCCCTGGTCCAGCGCGGTGAGCAGTTGCTGTCGGCGGAAAACATTACCTATAACACCACCACCGAGGTCATGGAGGCGCATGGCCAGGTAGTCTACGAGGAACCGTCGATTGCCCTCGAGGGAAGCTCCGCCAGATTGCATGTCGCGAGTGAGGAAGGAGAGATGCAAGACGTGAACTATCGCTGGTTCGAAAAAAACGCCCGCGGCGAGGCCGAAACCATCTACATGGAGGGTCCCGGACACAAACGGCTGATGAGGGCCTCCTACACCACCTGCGCGCCCGGCAACAATGACTGGAAGCTGGTGGCCCGACAGGTAAAAATGGACGAATTCGACGGTCTCGGCAAGGCCAGGGATGTCCGCATAGAAATGGCCGGCGTACCCGTATTCTATACCCCTTACCTGAGATTCCCCCTGGATGACCGGCGCAAGTCCGGTTTCCTGATACCCAAGGTCGGCAGTACGGTGGAGACCGGCCTCGATCTCAGGACACCGTATTACTGGAACATGGCACCGAACCGGGACGCGACCATCACACCGCGCTTCATGGGTAAACGGGGAGTACAGCTGGGCGGCGAGTTTCGCTACCTCTACCCGCGCGTGAGAGGCAAGATCGGCGCTGAATATCTGCCGGACGACAAGGAAACGGGCGAAAACCGCAGCCTGTATACCATCCGCCAGTCAGGTAACCCCTTTCCTGGAATGCAGACCAGTATCCATGCAAGCCAGGTATCCGACAAGGATTACTTTACCGACTTCGGAGACAACCTGGCAGTCGCCAGTATCACGCACCTCAGACAGGAGGCCGGCGTCAACTATCATGGTGGATGGTGGTCGATCAAGACCCGGGTGCAGAATTTCCAGACCGTCGATCCGACCATCCCCGGTAGAAACCGCCCCTACAAGCGCCTGCCTGAAATCAAATTCAGGGCCAATCCAGGCTACGATACCTTCGGCATACGGTACAGTCTGGGTACCGATCTCTCGCACTTCGAGCAGGATGACCGCGTCACAGGCACACGAATCGATTTGTACCCGCGCGTGTATCTGCCGTTGAGAAAGGCCTCCTGGTATGCAACGCCCTCGCTGACACTGAGCCACACCCACTACAACCTGAGTGGGACCGGTTCCGGCAACAAGGAAAACCCGGACCGCACCGCACCGATTGCCAGCCTCGACACCGGCGTCTTTTTTGACCGTAACACCAGCCTGTTCTCCCGAAACTATGTCCAGACGCTGGAGCCACGCCTGTATTATCTGTATGTACCCAACAAGAACCAGGATGACCTCCCGGTGTTCGACACCGGCAATTACGATTTCAATTTCTGGCAGTTGTTCAACAACAACCGCTTCAGCGGGCCCGACCGCCTGGGAGATGCCAATCAGCTGGCCCTGGCGGCCACAACCCGCCTGCTGGATCCGAACACCGGCAAGGAGAAGCTGCGCTTGAGCCTGGGCAACCTGATTTATTTCCGGGATCGCAAGGTAACGCTCCCTGGTGAAACGGTGGAAAACGACACCAGCTCGGATCTGGTCGCGGAAATGACCACGTCCCTGAGCAATCATGTCACCATGGGAGGTACCTTTTTGTGGGATCCGAACGAGAACAAGACGGAACGTGGTACCATCCGCCTTCAGTATTCACCCAAGAGCCGCAGTATTCTCAACCTTTCCTATCGGTTCCGCCGCAGTACGCTGAGACAGGCTGATGTTTCATTCATCTGGCCCCTGACACCCGCCTGGCACGTCATCGGACGCTATTACTACTCCTTCAAGGACAGCGAAAAACTGGAAGCCATGGCGGGAATCGAATATGACAGCTGCTGCTGGGCCTTCCGGATCGTGGGCCGCAGCTTTGTCAATGGCGCCGATTCGGGTAACAACGATGCCATCTACATGCAACTGGTCCTCAAGGGTCTGATGCAGCTGGGCGACCAGGTCGAGGATATTCTCGAAGACACGATAGTGGGCTACAATTAGGCACTGGTAATCGATCCGCAGTCTCCCGGTGATCATCCCTGGCCCGGATTCACCCGGATCAAACAACACGGGTCTGACCCGCAATTCAACCCGCCGTGACCCGGCACACAAGACAGTGGTTATGAAATTCTATCTTTATGCATGTTGCCTGCTCCTGGTATACCCCGCCCTGCTCCTTTCGGCG
The DNA here is from genome assembly GCA_029287615.1 of Pseudomonadota bacterium. Lineage (GTDB taxonomy): Bacteria > Pseudomonadota > Gammaproteobacteria > UBA9214 > UBA9214 > JARFQV01. Next base: position 5,779 of record JARFQV010000063.1, read on the forward strand.
GAGGATGATTTTGAATACGAACAGCCCCTCAATAGCATCGTTGCCGTGGTCAATGACGATGTCATCATGCAAAGTGAGCTGAAAAACGAGCTCCGTACCATTATGAGCAATCTGCAGGCACAGAACGTGCAGCTTCCCCCCGAAAATGTGCTGCAAAGGCAGGTACTGGAGCGCATCATCATGGAAAAACTGCAATTGCAGCTTGCCGAGCGCAACGGAATACGAATCGATGATGAAACCCTGAATGCCAATCTGCGCACCATTGCCCAGAACAATGGCCTCAGCCTGTCGGAATTCCGCGATGTACTGGAACGGGATGGCTACCCTTTCGAGACATTCAGGGAGGATATACGCGACCAGATCATCATCAAACGACTGCGCAACGAGATGGTGGAGGGCCGCACATCGGTCTCTGATCAGGAGATAGACAACCTGCTGGCCACCATGCGCTCGGCCGGCTCAGGGGGGCGTGAATATCACCTGGCACACATACTGATCGCCACACCGGAAGCGGCAAGCCCGGAAGTCATCAGTCAGGCAGAAAGCCGCGCCAGTGCCGTCCTGCAAAGGCTGCGGGAAGGCGCCGACTTTACCCAAATGGCCATCGCGGAATCCGATGGTCAGCAGGCACTCAATGGAGGTGACCTCGACTGGCGCAGCAGTGACCAGATACCAACCCTGTTCACGGAAACCGTGGAATCGATGCGGGCAGGAGAGATATCCGACCTCATCCGCAGCCCCAGTGGCTTCCATATCATCAAGGTAAAGGATATTCGGGGTGGCGAAATGCAAATGACCACGCAGACAAAGGCACGGCATATCCTGCTGAAAGCCGATGAGGTCACAACCGAGGCAGAGGTCAAGGTCCGGCTCTCGCAACTGTGGCAGCGAATCAGCAATGGCGAGGATTTCCCCTCACTCGCCCGCTCCCACTCCGTAGACCGGGTCTCTGCCGCCGACGGCGGTGACCTCGGCTGGGTAAGCCCGGGCGATCTGGATCCGCAATTTGAAGAAATAATGAACAGCCTGCAAGCAGGTGAGGTAAGCAGGCCTTTCGAGACGCGATTCGGCTGGCATATTGTCCAGGTACTGGACCGACGCCAGCATGACGCCACCGATGAACTGCAGCGTGCCCGGGCACGGCAGATGATCCGTGAGCAGAAGACCGAGGAGGCCATGCAGGTCTGGCTACGCCGCTTGCGCGATGAATCCTATGTGGAGTACCGGATCGAAACGGAATCCGGCGATCAGTCTTGACCCGGCGGATTCCGCGCATCGCCGTTACCCCCGGAGAACCGGCGGGTATCGGTCCCGACCTGTGCCTCACCCTGATACAGCAGCAACTGCCCGTTGAACTGGTCGCCTTCTGTGATCCCGGGCTGTTATCCGGGCGCGCCGCCCTGCTCGGGTACCCACTGAGGCTTCGGAGATTCGATCCGGCCATCCCGCCACGGTCTTGCGAACCGGGGGAACTGCTCATACAGCCGGTTCCGCTGTCGGCACCGGCAGACTGCGGCTCTACCAATCCGGCCAATGCCCGATACGTACTGGATACCCTGGAACAGGCCGCGGAGAGTTGCCTGCAACAAGACTGTGCCGCCCTGGTAACGGGACCGGTGCACAAGGCCGTCATCAACGACGCGGGGATCCCCTTCAGCGGACATACCGAATTTCTGGCCGACTATACCCACTGCGATGACGTCGTGATGCTGCTGGTGACACCGGGCCTGCGGGTTGCACTGGTTACGACTCACCTGCCATTGTCCGGCGTGAGCCAGGCAATCACCCGGGAGCGGCTGGAACGGGTGATTTCTGTCTTGTATCAGGGTCTGCAGATACGTCTGGGTATCGAAAAACCGCGAATACTGGTGTGCGGCCTCAACCCGCATGCCGGCGAAGGCGGTCATCTGGGGCGTGAGGAAATCGATGTCATTGCACCGACCCTGTCTTCCCTTCGGGAGACGGGGATGGACCTGATCGGGCCATTACCTGCGGATACGGTCTTCACCCCCCGGCATCTTGGACAGGGAGATGCCGTACTGGCCATGTACCATGACCAGGGTCTGCCGGTCCTCAAACACATGGGGTTCGGTACGGCCGTCAATACGAGCCTCGGGCTGCCATTCATACGCACCTCGGTTGACCATGGAACGGCACTGCACCTGGCAGGCAGCGGTCAGGCGGATGCCGGCAGCATGAAGGCCGCCCTGCAGATGGCCATTGACATGGCCTCACTCATAGACAGGTAAATTCAGGCCAGGTTTTGACCAACCAGTGCCACCAGCCCCTCGATGGGCTTGTTCCACTGGTGCATCATTGAGCCGGCCATGAAGTTCATCTGACAGCTGTCACAGGAAGTGACGATTTCGTCCGCGCCGGTGGCATCGTACTGCCTGATCTTCAATTCGAATGCCTTCTGGCGCAATGGCATGCCGCGGTTGATCAGGAAGTTGCCGGCCCCACCCCCGCAGCACAGATTCTCGACCCCATGGGGCTCTGCCTCGCGGAGGTCCACGCCCAGGGCCTGGAGCACCACCCGCGGTGCGTCAACGACGCCCCCGACCCGTCCAATCTTGCACGGGTCGTGAAAACTGACCTTCTTCTGCTTGCCGATTGGCTTGACCTTCAATCGGCCGGCCACGATCTCGCGGGCGAGAAACTCTGCCGGTGCCAGCACCTCGAACGGTAGCGGCTTGCCGAATAACTCGGCACCGTCCCAGCGCAGCGCCGGATAGGCGTGACCGCATTCTGCCACTATCACGGTCTGCGCACCGCAGGCGACGGCTGCATCGTAGACGCGCTTCGAGGCAGCGCACTGCCATTCCTCGTCACCGGCCATGTAGCCAAAGTTCGCAGACTCGTAACCCTGGCTGCTGAAGGTCCAGCTTGCACCGATGTGGTTCATGATCCTGATCGTCGATACCAGCGTGTCCTTGAACAGCAATATATCGGTAACCGCGGATAACACCAGGATATCCGCCCTGGGTTCGTCGAGGGGAATGCTGAGACCGGACGCGCGTAACTCTTCGATCGCCTGCCGGAACTCTTCGCTACCGACCCCGAACAGGCTTCCCTTTTCGCTCTGCTCCTGGCCGACGAAGCGCATCTCCACCGGCATCAGGTCCGCAGCGCGCATTGCCGCTCGCATGCCGGCGACGCCGGCCGCGACATGCACCCCCATTGGACAGATCAGGCTGCAACGCTGGCACACGGTGCAGGCATCGTAGACCAGTTCCTGCCATTCCTCGAGATCGTCCATGGTGATGTCCCGGGTGGTCAGCCGGTACAGCCAGCGCAGCGGACCACGCTCGCGGCGGTACAGCCGGCGCATCAGTTCCAGTTTGCGGACAGGGACGTACCTGGGGTCCTCTGTGGACAGGTAGAAATGACAGGCCTCGGCACACAGACCGCAGTGTACGCAGGCCTCCAGGTCCACCGCCAGGGCAGTGTCCAGCTTCTCCAGCATGACCCGCTTTGCGGTATCGACCCGCTCCTCATCCGGGCGCTCGCTCGGCACATCCATTTGTCCAAGCTGCTGGATCTGTTCCATAAATCCGCGCATCACATTCATGTCGACTGGCATTTTCAGACCCTCGATTGGTCGGTTCGCTGGATGATCTCAGGCCTTCACGCCGTGGCGTGCGAAACCGGCTCCGAGATAGCCGCGCGATAACACAAAGGTAAAGGTATGCATCAGGCTGCTGAAGGGAAAATAGATCAACAGCAGCTCGGCGAGGAAAAAATGCAGAACCCGGAGGCTGTCGTGGAACTCGGCGAGCGCGAGACAACCGGTCAGCATCACCAGGAAGACCAGGATAGTGCCGATGTGATCGCCGGCATCGGACAGTATCCGTGAGACCGGGTGCAGAACCCTGCGCAGCCACAGCAGAAGCAAGCCGGCGAAGGCGAGCTGTGCCGAGACGATGAAAGCCCAGTACGGCATCGGTGTCCAGCCAAAGCCCAGGATGCGTTCCTTGTAAAACTCGACATGCGGCGCCGCAAAAAACAACAGCGCGAATAGCCCGAGATGAAAGGCATAACCGGCGATGACCTCCAGCCGCATGCGAGGGAAAAACTCCCGTCGCGGGATGAAACGGGTGAACACGGTCCGGATGAAACCCCGGGATGCTGATTCACGGGGCCTGGACAGCGGTCTGGGAGTGCCGAGGCGCAGTGCGAAAAAAAGTCGCAGGACAACACCGACCACGAAAACCGTTGCGGAAAAGTACCAGAACGGACCATCGACGAATTCAGCGAACATGTAGAGTACTCCTCCGATTCAGTTGTCCTCTTTCCTCAGTCACACCCTGTTACTTGCATTCGCGGCAGATGCCGTCACCCCCCACCAGAGGCCTGACTGGTGGCTGTTCACCAACAGGAAATCAATCGCTTCTCCTCAAGCCGGCTACAGTGATTTCCTTACTGACTGGATGCCTGTCCGTGCCCCGGAAGGAAGGCAGTCCTGTTTCCATAGCATAGCCGAAAAAACAGGCAATCTGCCGGATGTCGTGGATGAACACATGACTTCTCCCGGTCTGGTCCCTGGTGATCGCGGTTTCACCAGACAGGATTTGAGCATCACTCGAGCGTGCCAGCCCGTATGACAGGGTTGTGTTCCGGCAAAAAGCACATAGACCCGATGGTTTTCTCCGGCATGACGGCACGGCAGGAACTACCAGGGCATCCAGGGCATCGAACGGCCCATCCGGCCCATGGTGGAGTCCATATTCTGGGTCATCACGCCCATATTGGCCGTGATTACCGACATATTGGCATTCATACGCTGCATTTCCGTGGCAACCACGGGCATGGCGTTCATCAACGAGTTCATCACCTGCATCTGCTCGTACATCCCGGGAACCGACTCCATGCTATTCGCCATGTCTCTCAGTATGAGTGCCACTACCGCCCCCTCCATCCCCTCGTCCCAGGTCTGCATGTACTGGCTTACCCACTTGACCTCCTGCTCGAAGACATAAAGCTTTTCCCGTTCCTCATCGGGAAGCTGTTCGATCAGGGCCTCCCGCATTCTGGCACGAGTCTCCGGATCCAGCTGAACATTCGATGTGCCAGACGGTACGGGTATCTGAGCGTGAGCGATGGAACCGGGATCCTTGCCCATCCAGAAAAGTACGGCGAACAGGGCAACGACCCCGAACAGGAGCCAGCGCTGCCGGCGCATTGCCCGTTCGTGGCGCGCCTCGGCCTGCGCAAGGGTATGGACCAGGTTGCATACCGTTTGATTCATCTGGATAAACTGCTCGTTCAAGGTTTGCATAATGACTGCCTCTTATCAGTTGAAAACCGAAAGTATCATTCCCCAGTCGCGCCCCGGGCGTTAACAGGCCCGAGCAACTCCCGTATCCATGACAGTACCGCCCCTTCCCCTGCTATCCATTATAGTTGGCTGCTCCGCCGGTGACCTTGTTCACGTCCAGCCGACAGCCACAAGCCCAGATACAGCACGAACACAAAGAAGTACATCAGGATGCTGTAGATCGCCGCCGGTATCGCCAGCACCGGATCGTTGAAAATCAGGGGACTGGTAGCGATCACGATCGCCTGCATGCCATTCTGCACGCCCACTTCGATCAGGATGGTCCTGGTCTGCCTGCCGCCGAGCCTTGCCACTCTGGAAACCGTGTATCCGAGAAAGGCGGCCAGCAGAAAGAAAAAACTGATGACTCCCCCCAGTTCCGTGACATAGGCGAAAAACCGCTGGTGCTCCAGGTAAAGCAGGTAAGCGATGCTCGAAACCAGGATGAGCACCGAGAACAACGAGGTGGGACGATGCATCCTCATCGCCCAGCCGGGAAAATGACGCCGTGTGACCATACCCGCCAGCAAGGGCAACAGCACCAGAAACAGCAGGGGGAGAAATATCCTCCCGGGCGGTAGCCGGACGACATGGCTGTCAGCCAGCAACAACTCGCTGGCATAGCTGAGTATCAGCGGTACACTGAAGATGCACAGCACACTGGACAAGGCGGTAAGGGAGACCGAAAGCGCCACGTCGCCCTTCATCAGGTAACTGAACAGGTTGGAGGTGGCCCCACCGGGACTGCTGGCGATGATCATCAGACCCAGCGCGTATTCGGGAGGCAGGTCGAAGAGCAGGATCACAAGGGCGGCGGCAAGCGGCAGACCCGCAATCTGCGCCGCCAGTCCGACGAACAGGGGTGTCCGGTGACTGAAGACGTTGAGAAAATCCCGCCGGGTCAGGGACAGGCCGATACCGTACATTATGATAACCAGGCCCACGGCCAGAAAGACCTGCACTATCAGATTGAGTTGCATGGTACCTGTCCCTGTTGAAATGCAGATTATTGCTTATTTACCGGCACTTAGACAGTTTATCGGTTGATAGCCGCAAGACCCGGCCTGTCCTTTATCCCCACTATTCGTATATAATAATTCACTAACAAATCAGCCATGAAGATCGCCCGATATGCGCGACCCTGTTGCACAGTCCGATTCCGAGACCGGCCGTGTCGAGGTCAAGAACACGACCTGCTACATGTGCGCCTGCCGCTGCGGAATCCGCGTCACCCTGCGAGACGGTGAGGTCCGCTACATCGAGGGCAACCCCGAGCACCCGCTCAACAAGGGTGTGATCTGCGCAAAGGGCGCATCCGGCATCATGAAACAGTATTCGCCGGGACGACTCACCAAACCGCTGCTGCGCAAACGCAAGGCACTGCGGGGCAGTGGCAAATTCGAGGAAATCAGCTGGGAAAAGGCCTATGAGATCCTCGGCGAACGCCTGAAAAAAATCCGGGCCAAGGATCCGAAGGAATTCGCCCTCTTCACCGGCCGCGACCAGATGCAGGCACTGACCGGCCTGTTTGCCAAGCAGTTCGGCACGCCCAACTATGCCGCCCACGGTGGTTTTTGTTCCGTCAACATGGCAGCCGGCCTGATCTACACCATCGGCGGCTCCTTCTGGGAGTTCGGTGGGCCGGACCTGGAACGCTCCAAGCTGTTTATCATGATCGGCACGGCCGAGGATCACCACTCCAACCCGATGAAGATCGCGCTTTCCAGATTCAAGCGCAACGGCGGCCGTTTCATCTCGATCAACCCGGTGCGCACCGGTTACTCCGCAATCGCCGACGAGTGGATACCGATAAAACCCGGCACGGATGGCGCACTGTTGCTGGCACTGATCCATGAAATCATCAACCAGGGCCTGTATGACCGGGACTTCCTGGTGCGATACTCCAACGCCGCAGAACTCGTCAACATGGACGAGGCGAGTACCGAGTACGGTATGTTCGTACGCTTTGAGATACCGCCGGAAGAAGGCTGCTTTGAACCGCAAAACAAACTGTGGTGGGACCGCGCGCTGGACAAGCCCATCTCCACCCATACCGATGGGGCCGACCCATACCTGCTCGGCAGCTTTATTTTATCCGATGGCACTGGCGTCAAGCCGGCGTTCCAGCTGCTCAAGGAACGGGTCGAGCAATACACCCCGGAATGGGCCGCAGGTGTCACTGGTATCGACACCGACACCATCCGCCGGCTGGCCTATGAAATGGGCGTCACCGCCAGGGACCAGAAGATCGAACTCCCGATTCAGTGGACGGACGCCTGGGACAAGGACCACGAGACGGTCACCGGCAATCCGGTCTCTTTCCACGCCATGCGCGGACTCGCCGCCCATTCCAATGGTTTCCAGACCATACGTGCACTGGGCATCCTGATGAGCATCCTGGGTACCATTGACCGCCCCGGCGGTTTCCG
>JARFQV010000078.1 GCA_029287615.1 Pseudomonadota bacterium
ACCAGGTCGCCGCCTTCCACGTCCACCTGCACCACCTCGTCCGGCCCGAAACGGCCGGCGAGGATCTCCTGTGCGAGCGGATTCTCGAGCTGTTGCTGGATGGCGCGCTTCAGCGGGCGGGCGCCGTAGACGGGATCGAAGCCCGCCTCTCCAAGCCGGTCGAGTGCGGCTTCGGTCAGCTCCAGTCCGATATCACGGTCCTGCAACCGGCTGCGCAGATGATCGATCTGCAGGGTTGCAATGGCCCGGATCTGTTCCCGACCCAGTGGATGAAAGACCACGACGTCATCGACCCGGTTGATGAACTCGGGACGGAAGTGCCCGCCGACGATCTCCATGACCGCATTCTTCATTTCCGCATAATGCTCCTCGCCGGCCATCTCCTGGATGATCTGGCTGCCCAGATTGGAGGTCATGACGATCACCGTGTTCCTGAAGTCCACGGTACGTCCCTGACCGTCCGTCAGGCGTCCGTCATCCAGCACCTGTAACAACACATTGAAGACATCCGGGTGTGCCTTTTCAACCTCGTCGAGCAGGATGACCGAGTAGGGCTTGCGGCGCACGGCCTCGGTGAGATAACCACCCTCCTCGTAACCCACATAACCCGGAGGAGCCCCGATCAATCTTGCCACCGAGTGCTTTTCCATGAACTCGGACATATCGATGCGCACCATCGCCTCCTCGGTATCGAACAGAAAGGCCGCAAGCGCCTTGGTGAGCTCTGTCTTGCCGACACCGGTCGGGCCCAGGAAGAGAAAGGAACCATTCGGGCGATTGGGGTCAGATAGTCCCGCACGGGACCGGCGGATGGCGTTGGATACCGCGACCACCGCCTCATCCTGACCGACAACCCGCTCCTGCAGACCCTCTTCCATCCGCAGCAGCTTCTCCCTTTCCCCTTCCAGCATCTTGGATACCGGGATCCCGGTCCATTTGGATACGACCTCGGCGATTTCCTCGTCCGTAACCTTGTTGCGCAGCAATTGCATGTCCCTCATCTCCGCCTGCGCGGCCGCCTCGATCTGTTTTTCCAGCTCGGGAATTCGTCCATATTGCAGTTCCGAGGCCCGGGCGAGGTCACCGGCACGATGCGCGGTCTCCAGTTCCTTCCTGGCCCGCTCCAGTTCCTCCTTGATGTGATGGGTACCCTGCACAGCGGCCTTTTCCGACTTCCAGATCTCTTCCAGGTCTGAATACTCGCGCTCCAGTCTGGCGATCTCCTGCTCGAGGGCCTCCAGTCGCTTTTTCGACGCCTCATCGGATTCCTTCTTGAGCGCCTCGCGTTCGATCTTGAGCTGTATCAGACGCCGTTCGAGACGGTCCATGGATTCCGGCTTGGAATCGATTTCCATGCGGATGCGGCTCGCGGCCTCATCGACCAGATCAATCGCCTTGTCGGGCAATTGCCGATCCGTGATGTAACGGTGGGAAAGCATGGCGGCCGCAACGATGGCCGGGTCGGTAATCTCCACCCCGTGATGAACCTCGTAGCGTTCCTTGAGTCCGCGCAGTATGGCGATGGTGTCCTCCACGGAGGGCTCATCGACCAGCACTTTCTGAAAACGACGTTCCAGGGCGGCATCCTTTTCGATGAACTTGCGATATTCATCCAGCGTGGTCGCCCCTACGCAGTGCAGTTCTCCACGGGCCAGGGCTGGTTTGAGCATATTGCCCGCGTCCATGGCACCCTCCGCCTTGCCTGCGCCGACCATGGTGTGCAACTCATCGATGAACAGGATAATCTGGCCTTCCTGACTGGCCAGGTCCTTCAGTACCGCCTTCAGGCGTTCCTCGAACTCACCACGAAACTTGGCGCCCGCGATCAGCGCGCCGAGATCCAGGGAGAGCAGGCGCTTGTTCTTGAGTCCTTCCGGGATCTCGCCATTGATGATACGCTGGGCTAGGCCCTCGACGATGGCGGTCTTGCCAACACCCGGCTCGCCGATCAACACCGGATTGTTCTTGGTGCGTCGCTGCAGTACCTGGACCGTCCTGCGAATCTCGTCGTCGCGCCCGATGACCGGGTCCAGCTTGCCCTGCTCGGCACGTTCCGTCAGGTCAATCGTGTATTTTTCCAGCGCCTGGCGCTGGTCCTCCGCACCGGGATCATCCACCTGCTGTCCTCCACGCATCTTTTCGATCGCCTGTTCCAGCAAGCCCTTGCTGGCACCCGCCTTGCGCAACAGAGTACCCAGATCTCCCTTGTCCTCGGTAACCGCAAGCACGAACAACTCGCTGGAAATATATTGATCCTTGCGCTGCTGGGCCAGCTTGTCGGTGACATTCAGCAGGCGCCCGAGCTCGTTGGAGACATGAACCTCTCCCTGCGTACCCTGTACGGTTGGCATCTTTTCCAGGATTTCACCCAGCTGGGATCGCAGCAGGTTGACATTGACATCGGCCTGGGTGAGGAGATGACGCACGGTTCCACCATCCTGATCCAGCATGGCGATCATCAGGTGGACCGGCTCGATAAAGGCGTGATCACGACCCACGGCAAGACTCTGGGCGTCGGCGATGGCCGACTGAAACTTGCTGGTCAGTTTATCCATTCGCATGGCATGTATTCTCCGGTAAAAGCATGAAATATAGTGTAGAAATTGGGGTTGCCACAGGCCAATTCAACCCCTGTTCAGGAGAAACAGGCATCCATCCAGTCGCCCGGAAAGCCAGCGCCCGGCCTTTGGTACGGGGCGTCCGGTCGGAGGCACCCCGTGGATATAACCGGCATCGGGCAGTCAGTGGAGGGTTGCATGGGTCACATAGATCAGGCCGACTCCCGTGGCGATCAACAGGATCTGCTGGATCGTTTCTTTCACTTCCACCTTTTCATGCAGTGTCGGAATCAGATCGGCGACGGCAATATAGATAAAACTGGATGCAGCAACAGCCAGCACATAGGGAAGCACCGCCTCCGTGTTGCGCAGACTGTAATAGGCCAGTATTCCCCCGATCACGGTCGTCACGCTGGACAGGACATTGTAGAAAAGCGCCTTCGCACGGCTGAAACCACTGTGCAGCAGCACGGCAAAATCACCGACCTCCTGCGGGATCTCGTGCGCGGCCACCGCCAGGCTGGTAACAATGCCGAGGTGAATATCGGTCAGGAAGGCACCGGCAATCAGTAAGCCGTCGACGAAATTGTGGATCCCGTCGCCGACCAGGATGAGCGCACCCGCCGAGCGATGGCGGTTACCGGTATCCTCCGGGGCATGCACTTCACAATGAGAGGCATGACAGTGTCGCCACAGAACCATCTTCTCCAGCAGGAAAAAACCCAGCAGACCGAGCAAGACCGCCAGGGACAAATTGTGAAAATCCAGTCCCTCATGCCCGACCAGGGCATGTGGTAACAGACCGAGAAATGCGGCGCCCAGCAAGGCGCCGGTGGCGAAGCTGACAAAATGCGGTAACAACCTGTCTCGAAGGGATTCAGGCAACAACAGAAATACACTGGCCGCGAGTACGCTGAGTACACCGCCCAGCAGGCAAAAGACGATAATCCAGCCCAGAAGCATCATGAAACCGGTTCAGACCCACTTTTCAGGTACAGCAATCATACCGAGGGAACGAATCATAGCCTAATTGACCGGCCCGCGGTCATTTCCATCCGATGTTGGCTGAACAGGCACGCTGTGAATCATGCCATTTCACTTCCCCCGGATTTCGCTCACTCCTCGCACAACCAGATCAGTGAGGCCATGCGTCCGGTGGTACCATCGCGGCGATAGGAATAGAAATGCGAGCTATCGGTATAGCTACACCGGCCACCACCATAGACCGAGGACACCCCCCGGCTGGCCAGCCGCTGGCGCCCCAGTTCATAGAGATCGGCTCGCCAGTATCCGGACCGATCGCTGGCAAAGGCCGCTCCGGCGCGGGGATCACATCCCAGAAAGGCACCCCTCACCTCGTCACCAACCTGAAAGGCACCGGGACCGATGGCCGGCCCCAGCCAGGCCAGCAATTCATCGCCACGGGTCTCCAGCGCATCCACAGCGGCCTCAATCACCCCGGCCAGCAGGCCACGCCAGCCCGCATGCACCGCCGCGACCCGGGTACCACCGCGGTCACAGAGCAATACCGGCAGGCAGTCTGCAGTCAGCACAGCGCACACGGTGCCCGTGCTTCGCGTCCAGGCGCCATCTGCCGGGCAGTCATCCGGCAGTGCATCCGCCTGTACGACCCGGTTGCTGTGCACCTGCTGCAACCAGGCGGGCATCGAGTCAAGCCCAAGTCGCTGACACAGTATGGCGCGATTCCTCCCTACCGCGTCGGGCCTGTCGCCGACATGATCGGCCAGATTCCAGCTGTCATGGGGTGGCTCACTCACACCGCCCCGACGGGTTGTTGTCAGTGCACGAACCCTGCCAGGGGCAGGCCAGTGCGGCAACAGACAGTGCGTCGCCCTGTCCTGCCAGGTGCTAGCGGTCATTGGCGGATTCCGCATCGCGCCGCAGGACTTCGACCAGTTCCTGCATGTCGGATGGGACAGGTGCCTGCCACTCCAGGCGTTCACCGGTCCGGGGATGCACAACCGACAGCCGGCGGGCATGCAGGGCCTGGCGGTTGAATTTTCGCAGGGTTTCCATAAGCAGGGGAGAGGCGCCCCGCGGGATCCGGAGGCGCCCGCCATAGACCGGATCGCCCGTTACCGGATGACGGATATACGCCATATGCACCCGGATCTGGTGGGTTCGCCCGGTCTCCAGTTTCAACCGGGTCAGACTGTGGGCACGGAAACGTTCCGCTACCCGGTAATGGGTCACCGCCGGACGGCCGCCCGGCACGACCGCCATCCGTTTCCGGTCCGAGGGATGACGCCCGACCGGCGCATCGACCTTGCCCCCCGCGGTCAGGACACCACAAACCACGGCCAGGTATTCTCGCCCCATGGTTCTCGCCTGCAGTTGCTCCACAAGCTGTTTGTGTGCCGACAGGCTGCGAGCGATTACCAGCAGACCCGTGGTCTGCTTGTCCAGCCTGTGCACGATACCGGCCCTGGGCAGTGTCGCCAGCACGGGATCCAGGTGCAGAAGTGCGTTCTGCAGAGTCCCGTCCGGATTTCCGGCTGCGGGGTGTACCACCAGCCCGGCGGGTTTGTTGACTACCAGCAGGTCATCATCCCGGAAGACAATATCCAGGGGGATATCCTCTGGAGCGCACCCCTGGTCCACGATTTCCCCGGGATCGAGCTCAATGACCTCACCACCCAGGACACGGTACTTGTCCGGTCGGATCTCACTGTCTATCTGCACACGGCCATTCCGGTTCCACAGCTGCAACCGGCTGCGGGAATAATCCGGAAACAGCTCGGCCAGCACCTGGTCGAGGCGCCGCCCCGCCATTTCCGGCGGAATCCTGCCAAACAATGGAATGCTATCGTTCATGGATTCAGATGTGAAAAGTGGCTCCGGCCAATCTGTTGCCCGCATCCTTCTCTTCTGCCGCTGCCTCTGCGGTCTTTGCCCTGCTAACCCACATGGGATAATCTACCCGCATGTTACACCAAGACTGCCGCGGGCTGACCGGATAGCCATGATGACTGCATTGTTCCTGCTTTATTCGAGCCTCCAGGCACCTTAGTAAGGACAGTCTCTATCTAACCATCCGTCTTCCTGTAGCGAAGCACCCGGGTCAAACCTATGCGTAATTCGATTCTTGCTCTGATACTGTTCCTGCTCGCAGCCGGCGGCTGCTCGAAATTCATTACCGAGGAGAAAGATGAAACCAAGGACTGGTCTGCAAAGGAGCTGTATACCGCGGCCAAAAGGGAGCTGGATGAGAAGAGCTACGAAAAAGCCATCAATTATTATGAAATCCTGGAGGCCCGTTATCCGTTCGGCCGCTATGCGCAACAGGCGGAACTGGAAATCGCCTATGCCTACTACAAGTATAATGAACCGGATTCCGCTATTGCAGCAGCGGATCGTTTCATCAAGCTTCATCCCAGGCACGAGAATGTCGATTATGCCTATTACCTCAAGGGCCTGGTCAATTTCAATCGAGGCGAAAGATTACTGGACCGGGTTTTCAAGCAGGACCCTTCCGAACGCGACACCCAGACCGCACGACAGGCCTATAACGACTTCTCGACGCTGGTCAAGCAGTTTCCCAACAGCCGGTATGCCAAGGACGCATCCCAGAGAATGATCTTCCTGCGCAACAATCTTGCCCAGCACGAGATCCATGTTGCAGATTACTACATGCGCAGGAAGGCCTATGTGGCTGCCGCCAATCGCGGCAAGTACGTCGTGGAAAACTACCAGGGTACACCAGCGGTGGCCGATGCGCTGGAGGTGATGTACCGGGCCTATACAAAGCTGGAGATGAACGATCTTGCTGCAGACGCCCGGCGTGTCCTGCAGCTGAATTATCCGGACCGTGCCGGAAAACTGGATAGCAAATAGCATCGCAGATCGAAATGGGGGGAACCAATGTGGGACTTTTTTGAAACCGTCCGTCATCGGCATTCGGTGCGCAAGTACCACGCCAATCTTCCTGTCGAGGCGGAAAAGCTGCATGCCCTGCTGGAGATGGCCTGCGCCGCACCTTCAGCAGGTGACCTGCAATCCTACCGGATCATCGTGGTTCAGGACGCAGAAACCCGCGCGGCCCTGAGACAGTCCGCTGATAACCAGGACTTTATCGAACAGGCGCCAGTCTGCCTGGTATTTTGCGCGGATGCCTCGCGTGCATCCAGTGAGTTCGGCACCCGGGGCGCATCACTCTATGCCCTGCAGGACGCCACTATTGCCGCGGCCTATTCGCAGCTGGCCACCGTCGCGGCAGGCATGGCATCCACCTGGATCGGCCGGTTCGACGAACAGCGTATCAGGGATCTGCTCGAACTGCCGGAAACACTGACACCGGTCGCACTGATCAGTATCGGTTATCCGGACGAGTTGCCAGAACCTACCTCGAGACGGCATCTGGACGAAGTGGTGGAGTATCGCTAGCGCGGGACGAGAAGATCGCGCAGAGAATCGGATTGCTTGACCCTATGACATTCTGCGGGCATTGAGATACCCCGAGGTGATGGGGTAACGCCGGTCACGGCCGAACGCCCTGCGGGTAATGCGCACACCGGGTGGCGCCTGTCTGCGCTTGTATTCGTTGCGATCCACCATGGCAGCGACCTGCCGGACCAGTGTGCCGTCATAGCCCGCCTTCTCGATCTCCTCTATGCACTGGTCCTGTTCGATATAACGCTCCAGGATGGGGTCCAGTACCTCGTAGGGCGGCAGTAAATCCTCGTCCTTCTGGTCGAAGGCGAGTTCAGCAGACGGTGGGCGCTCGATTACGCGTAGCGGGATCACACGCTCCTTTCGGTTACGGTACTCCGCCAGTCGGTAGACCAGAAGCTTGGGTAGATCCTTGATCGGCGCAAAGCCGCCGGCCATGTCACCATAGAGGGTGGCGTAACCAACGGACATCTCGCTCTTGTTGCCGGTGGTCAGGACAATCTTGCCGGTCTTGTTCGAGATCGCCATCAGTATCACGCCACGGCACCGTGCCTGGATATTCTCTTCCGTGGTATCGGCCGGCAAGCCGGCGAACAGATCCCCGAGTGATTCAAGAAAGGCATTGAATACGTCATCGATCGGGACCTCGTGATAATCCACCTGCAGCAGCGAGGCCTCCTCGCGGGCATCCTCAATACTCATGTCCTGGGTATAACGGGACGGCATCATCACCGCCTCTACCCGCTCCGCGCCGATCGCGTCCACGGCGATGGCGAGCGTGAGTGCAGAATCGATACCGCCGGACAGGCCGATCACTGCCCCGCCAAAGCCGTTCTTCCCGATATAGTCACGCACGCCGAGGACGAGAACCCTGTATATCACCGCCACCTCTTCCTCAAGAGGAGCACAAGCCGCGGGCAGGACATCCACGCCATCAGACAGGTCGATATCGACACGGTACAGGCCTTCCTCACAATCCGGCGCACGCTGGCTTACCCTTGCATCGCGATTCACCACAAACGACCCGCCGTCGAAGACCAGCTCATCCTGACCACCGACCAGGTTGACATAGATCACCGGCAGGGAGGTCTCTTCCACACGCCGCATTACCACTTTTTCGCGTTCTTCGCCCTTGCCGCTGTGAAAGGGTGAGGCGTTGACATTGATCAGCAGCTTCGCGCCCGCCTCCTTCGCCTGCCTGGCTGGACCCGGCTCCCAGATATCCTCGCAAATGGTGATCCCCGTGGGCACGCCCCTGATGTCGACTACGGTGGCGCGGGATCCGGGCACGAAGTAACGCTTCTCATCGAAAACGCTGTAGTTGGGAAGGTGTTGTTTGAAGTAGCGATCGAGCACCACACCATCATGGATGACGGAAACGGCATTGAACAGGCCATCGGCAGTGCCATGCGGGTGACCGACGATCATATGAATGCCGCGCACATCGCGACGAATGCGGGCCAGGAACTCGCCCGCCATTTCATGAAAACCCGGCCGCAGCAACAGGTCTTCCGGCGGATAGCCCGTAAGCGCCAGTTCCGGGAATACGATCACATCGGCTGCCAGCTCCTCACGCGCCTTTTGCGCGGATTCGATAATCCTGCCGGCGTTTCCCGGGATGTCACCCACATGAAAATCGAGCTGTGCCATCACGACTCGCAGTCCGCCTGCCGGAATCCCATTGTTCACGGGAGGCGGCACTCAGCTGGTCCCGAGAGCCGACTGAATGCAGGCCCCCATCTCTGCCGGTGATCGCACCACTTCGACGCCACCACTGTTCAGGACCGCGATCTTGCCCTTTGCGCTACCCTTGCCAGCACTGATAATCGCGCCTGCATGCCCCATACGCTTGCCTGCCGGCGCGGTAATCCCGGCAATATAGGCGACTACCGGCTTTTTAACGCAGCAGCGGATGTACTCGGCGGCCTCTTCCTCGGCGTTGCCGCCAATCTCGCCCACCAGGATCATGCCCCGGGTCTGCGGATCCTCCTCGAACAGGGAAAGACAATCAATGAAGCTCATGCCATGCACCGGATCTCCCCCGATACCGACACAGGTACTCTGACCGAGCCCGCATTTCGTTGTCTGGTGAACAGCCTCATAGGTCAGGGTTCCGGAACGCGAAACGATTCCGACACTGCCGGGTCTGTGTATGGCGCCAGGCATGATCCCCAGTTTACAGCCACCCGGAGTGATTACGCCGGGACAATTGGGGCCGACCAGATTGACCTCCGATCCCTGCAGGGCCGCCTTGACCTGCAGCATATCCAGAACCGGAATCCCTTCCGTGATACAGGCTATAGTCCTGATACCTGCCGCTGCAGCCTCGAGAATGGCATCGGCAGCGAATGGCGCCGGTACATAAATCATGCTGGCGTCCGCGCCCGTGCCCTGCACGGCATCCCGGACGGTATCGAACACCGGCAGGCCCAGGTGCTCCTGCCCGCCTTTCCCGGGCGTCACACCACCGACCACCCGGGTACCATACTCAAGCGCCTGACTCGAATGAAAACTGCCCTGCCGGCCGGTGAAGCCCTGACAGATCACCCGGGTTTCTGCATCGATCAGAATACTCATGCGGAATCCGCTGCCATGACTGCCTGTTGCGCGGCTCCGGCCAGGTCGTCTGCCGTACGCACCTCCAGTCCGGACTGTGCCAGCAAGTCCCTGCCTTGCATTACGTTGGTCCCTTCCAGGCGCACAACCACCGGCAATTGCAGATCGACTTCGCGAAGCGCACGGATGATACCCTCCGCGATGAGGTCACAGCGCACGATCCCGCCGAAGATATTGATCAGGATCACCCGTACACCCGGATCGGAAACAATAATCTTGAAGGCCTCGGCAACCCGCTCTGCCGTTACTCCTCCACCGACATCCAGAAAATTGGCGGGTTCCCCGCCATGCAGCTTGATCAGGTCCATTGTGGCCATGGCCAGGCCCGCACCGTTGACCATGCAGGCGATATTTCCGTTCAGGGTAATGTAGTTCAGCCCATGCTCACGGGCGCGGCTCTCGCGGGAATCTTCCTGGGATACATCCCGCTGGCTGGCAAGATCCTTGTGACGGTACAGGGCATTATCATCCAGATCGACCTTGGCATCGAGTGCCATCAGGTGGCCTTCCGGCGTTACCCCCAGCGGATTGATCTCGACCAGGCTGGCATCCTTTTCGAGTACCAGACGATAGACTGAACGCAGTATGCGGGTTATTTCAGCAATCTGTTCACCCGACAGACCCAGTCCGAATGCGATATTCCTGCATTGATAGCCCCGCAGACCGGCGCACGGATGTACCGCCTCGGCCAGAATGGCGTGTGGCTGCTCGCGAGCGAGTTCTTCAATATCCATCCCTCCCGCGGCAGACGCCATGAGGACCACCCGCTCGCTACCACGGTCAACGAGCGCCCCAAGATAGAGTTCCCGCTCTACCGGTACCGGCCGTTCGAGATACAGGGTGCTCACAGGCAGGCCTGCTGCGCCTGTCTGCGAGGTCTTCAGCCGCATACCCAGCAGCCGCCTGGCCTCTGATACCAGTTCCTCCCGGCCCGCTACCCGGCATATCCCTCCCGCCTTGCCACGCCCGCCCGCATGTACCTGGGCCTTGACGATCCATTCCTCCTCCCCCGGCATCCCGGCAACCGAAACCGCATCGGTCGCGTCCCGTATCACCTGCCCTTCCGGTACTGGAATTCCGTAAGCGGAGAAGATCGCCTTGGCCTGATATTCATGTAGATGCATAAGGATGGGTCCGCGACTGGGTTCCGGTATTATCCAGGGCAAGGAAAATAACACAGGTATACCGGCGAAGGATATCAACTGCCTTGCAACTCTCTCGCATACACCGGAAACTATGGGCATCGCCCTGCCCGTCATTGCCTTGCCTGCGTCCGGGTCGGACGGGACCCGGTGCACAAACTACAGACGATTACACTGAACCATGTATCTTTTCCGCGTCATCCTGATCATTGCCGCAATTGTACTGATTGTGCTGATCATCCGGAAGCTGGTCGGTTCTTCCCGCCCCGCCACCCGCAGGGTGACCGACAGCGGCCATATGGTGCAATGCGCACATTGCGGCATCTACATCCCCGAGTCGGACTCCGTGCCCGATGGGGACCGGCGATTCTGTACCGAGGCACACAAGCTGGCACATCGCAGCAAGTAAGAGATACGGGCAGACACAGTCCCGCAGGATCGCCACACCCGGGGTAAAGCTCCAGGCGAAGACCCCATATGCCCGCCTTGCGATGATGTCACACTGACATCCCTACCCCTTCAGATGATCTTCATTCCGTACGATATACCTGGATCAGGACCGATAACTTCCTTGACTGACAGGGCATTACCCGGAGCATCTCACAGACATGGTTCTTACCCATACCGGGCGAACGTTTCAGGCTATCGAGGCCTCCCAGCAGGACGCCCTGACCTGGATGCCTTTGCGGTTTCTGACCTTTTACCGCCTCATCCTGGTCGGTCTGCTGCTCGTATTGTTCTACAGCCTGCCGAATTATGGTCCGCTGGGTTCACATAACTCGTCCCTCTTTACCGTCACCTGTATTGCCTACCTCCTGTTCAGCCTGGTAAGCGGATTTACCACACGCCTGCGCAGACCTGGCTATGAAATCCAGGCTATCGTCCAGGTCCTGGTTGATCTCACAGCCATCACACTGCTGATGCATGCCAGCGGCGGCCTGTCGAGCGGGCTGGGAATCTTGATGGTCATTACCGTTGCCGCCGGGAGTCTGCTGCTGCCGGGCCGTATGGCTTTCTTGTTTGCAGCCATTGCGGCCATCTCCATCCTGGGAGAATACGCATGGCGCACTTACATCCTGGGCTTCGACTTTTCGGAAGGCTTCACGCAGCACGGTCTTCTCGGAATTGCCCTGTTTGCAACGGCCAGCCTGGCCCAGGGACTGGCCAGTCGAATCTGGGAAAGCGAGGCGATAGCCGAGCGCAGGGGTGCCGACCTGGCAAACATGGCAACCCTGAATGAACACATTGTCCAGCGACTGCAGGCCGGTATCGTGGTTACCGACAGCTCGGACCGCATCCGGCTGATGAATACCACGGCCCGCAGCATGCTCGGTATACGAACAGAGGTCGTGAAACACTCCCTGGCAAGCACCTCTCCGGAACTCCAGAATGCCCTGGATGCGTGGCGACAGGCACCGGACCAGGAACAGGCGGTATTCCGGCCAGCGGCATCCCTGATATCCATACTGCCGCGCATCACGCTGATGGGAGCTGCCGACGGGATCGGTGCCCTGATCTTTCTCGAGGATACTGCCGCGCTCGCCAGACAGGCACAGCAGATAAAACTGGCCTCACTCGGCAGATTGACCGCGAGCATCGCCCACGAAATTCGCAATCCACTGGGCGCGATCAGTCATGCCACCCAGCTGCTGGCGGAATCCGGGCCCCTCGAAAAAGGCGACCGTCGCCTGACCGAGATCATCCGTTCCCACACCCGGCGGGTCAACACGATTATCGAGAATGTCCTGCAGTTGTCACGACCCGGCGCCTCCCATTCCCAGGACCTGGTACTGAAACCCTGGCTGGAACAGTTTCTCGATGAATTCATCAGCAGCGAGAAATGCCAGCCCGAACAGATCCGGATTGACATCAAACCGGCTGACATCGTCATCCACATTGACCCAAGTCATCTGCACCAGGCCCTCTGGAACCTGTGCCAGAATGGCCTGCGCCATGGCAACACAGATGCAGAGACACCCTGTGTGGAATTACGCGGGAGACCGGCAGGCGGCTCCAATCGCCCCTACCTTGACATTATCGATCATGGACCGGGCATACCGGAAAAAATTATCGACCAGATCTTCGAACCCTTCTTTACCACGGCAACGACCGGAACTGGTCTGGGCCTGTACATCGCGCGCGAACTGTGTGATAGCAACGATGCCCGGCTGAACTATCTCAACCAGCCTGGTGAAGGCAGCCGCTTTCGTATCGTATTTGCCAGCCCCATGGAACTTTCGGCAAAATCGGCCTGATGAGAGTAGAAATGAAATCGCTTTCCAACAAACCGGTACGGATACCGTTATGACTTCGCATGCAGCACTCATCGTCGACGACGAACCGGATATCCGGGAACTCCTGGAACTCACACTGGGCCGGATGGATATCGACACCCGTTCGGCAGCGGACCTGGGCGAGGCACACGCCCTCCTGAATGAGGGGAAATACGACCTTTGCCTGACAGACATGCGACTACCGGATGGCAACGGGATCGAACTGGTCAAGCATATCCAGAAAAACCACCCGGAACTGCCGGTAGCCGTAATCACGGCCTTTGGCAGTGTGGAAAGCGCCGTCGATGCGCTCAAGGCGGGTGCCTTTGACTTCGTAACCAAACCGGTAGACCTGCAGGTCTTGAGAAACCTGGTCACCAGTGTACTGCGCCTGTCCGACCACTACGGTCAGCAGGACCGCCGCAGCAGGGATACATTGCTTGGTGATTCGCCGCTCATGCAGACAATCCGCGCCACCATCGCCAAGCTGGCACGCAGCCAGGCGCCGGTCTACATAAGCGGTGATTCGGGAACGGGCAAGGAACTCGTTGCCCGACTGATCCATGACAAGGGACCACGGAGCGAGAGACCCTTTGTGCCCGTCAACTGCGGCGCCATACCGACCGACCTGATGGAGAGCGAGTTTTTCGGGCACAGGAAAGGCAGTTTTACCGGTGCCGACCACGACAAGAACGGGCTGTTTCAGGCCGCG
This sequence comes from Pseudomonadota bacterium, assembly GCA_029287615.1. Lineage (GTDB taxonomy): Bacteria > Pseudomonadota > Gammaproteobacteria > UBA9214 > UBA9214 > JARFQV01. The sequence goes on from JARFQV010000078.1 coordinate 13,712, forward strand.
GAAGGGGGCACCCTGTTCCTGGATGAAGTGGCCGAACTGCCATTGCATATGCAGGTCAAGCTACTTCGTGCCATCCAGGAAAAGGCGATCCGGCCCGTCGGTGCCCAACACGAGATAACCATCGATGTCCGGATCCTCTCAGCCACGCACAAGGACCTGGCGCACCTGGTCGATGGGGGTGAGTTCCGGCAGGACCTGTACTACCGCCTGAATGTCATCGAGCTGCGGGTGCCCCCTCTACGGGAACGCAGCGCCGACATCCCGGTTCTCGCCAGACACTTTCTGCGGAAGCTCTCACAGCAGGCCGGAGAAGACCATGAGCTGTCTGCGGAGGCCGTCCGGGTTCTGCAGGGATATTCCTTCCCCGGTAATGTACGCGAGCTGGAGAATATTCTTGAAAGGGCCATGACGCTCTGTGAAGGAAACACGATAGATGCGCCGGATCTGCATCTACCGGCAGGCGAAGAACCGGACCTGGAGGTCCCCCGGGAAGAACCGGCCCCGATGGGCGAGAATGTACCGCTGGAGACCTATCTCGACAGAGTGGAAAAAGATGCCCTGCTCAAGGCGCTGAAGCACACACGGTATAACAAGACGGCCGCCGCCCGTCTGCTCGGCATCACCTTTCGTGCCCTGCGTTACCGCATGAAAAAACTGGGCCTGGAATAGCCGGCGCCGGGGAGACGCAGCCACAGGTGGTCCCGAATGATTATCCCGGTGACCGGTAAGCCGGGCAGGAGAAATATCCTGAGAAACGACGGTCTGGTGACGCTGAACGTCACTTTTTGACCCTGAATTGCCGAAACTACGTCACCCGTCGCGATTCCCGCAGTAAAAACCAATCCCCCGCGCCTCGGAAACGGACCGGCAAACAGAAACAATAACATCATACCCTATTGTTTTATCTGATAAATAAATCAGAAAAAGTCTGAAGACATCGCATCAGGCCCCGCTTTAAGATAAAACTGGCACGCGTCCTGCATATACCTGGTTAGCCAAACAAACCGGGCTCAATCTGACAACAGCAGCGCGGCAGAACAGGATGTTCAACAAGGCTTTCAAGGGACCCACTGTTGAATCAACTTTATTCACGAGGAATGCACCATGAAGAAAACGCAACAGGGCTTTACACTGATCGAACTGATGATCGTTATTGCGATCATCGGCATCCTGGCCGCGATTGCCATCCCGGCCTACAACGACTATGTCATCCGCTCGAAGGTCTCCGAGGGTCTTAATGTAGCGAGCGCCGCAAAGACCAGTGTCAGTGAGTTCATGCTGAGCGGTGATGGTACTCTCCCCGCCAACCAGGCAGAGTCCGGTTTCGACACCGTCATCACCAGTTTTGTATCGGGTATGGCCTGGAATGCCGGTTCGGTGCAGGTCACCATCGATGCTGCCGGCGTTGGTATGGGCGGCGGTGAAAGCCTGGTCATTAACCTGACCCCCTCCTATGCGACTACCCACGTTGCCTGGGCCTGTACATCGACGGGTACCGTCAAGTATGCACCGGGTCCATGCCGTTAATCGGATGAACACTGGGTTCAGGGATGGACCGCTGGAAGGGCCACGATTGTGGCCCTTCCTTTGTTTGAACGGAGCACTGTACCTCAATGAGAATGAAGATCGCCGGGCTGTTTATGGTCTCCGCGCTGTTCGCTTTGGCGGCGCTGATTTATACCCCAGGACTGAAGGGACCTTTTCTATTTGACGACTACTCCAATGTCTTCCTGATCCAGCCATCCGCAATGAACTGGGAAGAACTGCTGGGCGCCTCGCTGAGCAACTCCAGCGGCGACCTGAAACGGCCGGTTTCCAATCTCAGTTTTGGCCTGAACTATTTGCATTCCGGGCTGACGCCAGCCCCCTACAAGCTGACCAATCTGGTCATTCATCTGCTGTGTGGTCTCGTGATCCTGTTGCTGAGCCGGCTGATCCTGCGCCATACATTTCCCGATCAGACCAGGCGTCTGATCCTGGTTGCCAGTACGGCAATCTGCGCCGCCTGGCTCCTGCACCCCCTGCAGGTCAGTACCGTATTGTACGTGGTGCAGCGAATGGCACAGCTCTCCGCATTGTTCACCCTGCTGGCCCTGCTGCTGTATGTAACAGGCCGGTTACGCTTGCTGGCCGGACAGCGCTACGGTTTTGTTCTTATACTCACCGGTCTGCTGGTCTGCGGCCCGCTGGCGCTGTTCAGCAAGGAAAACGGAGCCCTGATCCCGCTCTTTATTCTGGCCACGGAATGGATCCTGTTTCGATTTCAGGCACCCGACACTGCAAGCCGGAGATGGCTTCACCTCCTGCTGGGCATCACCTGTGTCTTCCCACTGGTATTCGGTGTCGTCTATCTGGGCCTGCATCACGAGAGCTTCCTTGTCGGCTATCATGACCGGCACTTCACCCTCGGGGAGCGACTGCTCACCCAAAGCCGTATCCTGCTCGACTACATCGGGATGATCCTGCTGCCGGACCTGTCCATCATGTCGTTGCACCATGATGACTATCCGGTACAAAGGGTAATCGATACCGGAACCCTGCTGGCGATCGGTACCTTGCTGGGACTGGCGATACTGGTATTGCTACTACGCAAGCGTGCCCCGCTCGCTGCCTGGGGAATCGCGTTTTACCTGGTCGCCCACAGTATGGAGTCGACCATCTTCCCCCTCGAATTGATGTTCGAACACCGCAACTATCTTGCGCTCCTCGGACTGTTGTTCGTGATCACCCAGGGAATCCTGAGCCTGTTGCA
>JARFQV010000123.1 GCA_029287615.1 Pseudomonadota bacterium
CGAGGATCTGGTTCGGGAAATTTCACCTGATAATCCCTGTGGGGAAAATCTGGAATATGATCCGGCATTCCAGGAAATGGAACGGATGGTGCTCAGCAAGCCGGAGCAGCAGCTTGGTGACATCATCATTCCTGCAGAGGAACCGAACTGGCGAGAGGTCAGGCAACAGGCGATTGACCTGCTGGCGAGAAGCAAGGATCTGCGCATAGCGGTCTATCTGATACAAGCACTGACCCAGACCCATGGCCTGGGTGGATTGAATGACGGGCTTGCGGTACTTCAAAGACTGTTGGAACAGTATTGGGATACCATCTACCCTGAGCTGGATGAAGAGGACAATAATGACCCGACCATGCGCATCAATACGCTCATCTCACTGGTCGATCCGGCAACCATCCTGCAGGCCGTGAATGATGCGCCGGTCGTCAGTTCGATGACCATGGGAAAATACTCGATCCGGGATACCCAGATCGCGACAGGCGCCATTACCGCCTCTGCGGGTGACGGGGAACTTCCTGAACTGCCAGCTATTGAAGCGGCCTTCATGGAATGCGATCTGGATGAACTGCAGCAGACAGCTGAATCGGTCATTGAGGCCATCGGTCACCTCAATAGCATCGACGCGCTGTTGACCAGTCAGGCAGGGCCTGGTAATGCCCCTGATCTCGATGCCCTTGCACACCTGCTGAAAGAAGGAAGCAAGATCCTATCGGAACGGCTTGCGCGACGGGGTGTGGCAAGTGCCCTGGATACGGATCAGGAGGACGTCACGGCAACCGAAAGCGCTCCACAACCTGTTACCGGCGAGATTCGCAACCGGGAAGATGTAATCAGGGTACTGGACAAGGCATGCGAGTATTTTCAGCGTAACGAACCGTCCAGTCCGGTGCCATTGCTTTTGCAGCGGGCCAAGCGGCTGGTCTCGAAGAATTTTATGGAGATTATGCGCGACATGGCACCTGATGGAGTTTCACAAGCCGAGATAATCAGTGGTCTGGACAGGAATGATGAATAACCACTGAGGTAGTTTCTATGATCTGCTCATCATTGCGGGCAAAAGAAAACAGCGTTTGATACCAACAGGAGGTGTACAGTGGCAAAAGCAAGCAGCCAGAAATTTATCGCGAGGAACCGGGCGCCTCGCGTACAGATTGAATACGATGTTGAATTATACGGAGCGGAAAAGAAGCTCCAGCTGCCCTTCGTGATGGGGGTGCTGGCCGATTTGTCTGGCAAGCCGGAGGAAGATCTGCCGCCGGTCGCTGACCGGACCGCACTGGAAATCGATGTGGATAACTTCGATGACCGGATGAAGGCGATGAAGCCACGGGTTGCCTTCCAGGTGCCAAACACATTGACAGGAGAGGGAAATATCAGCGTTGATATCAGCTTCGAAAACATGGATGACTTCTCACCCGCGGCTGTGGCGCGCAAGGTGGGTGCGCTGAACAAGCTGCTCGAGGCCCGTACTCAGTTATCCAACCTTTTGACCTACATGGATGGCAAGACCGGGGCAGAGGAGTTGGTGGCCAAGGTGCTGAACGATCCTGCCTTGCTGCAATCACTGGCATCCGCACCGAAACCGGATGATGCGGGTTCTGATGAATCGAAATCAGAGGAGTAAATGATGGCTGAGTCGAAAACCGATACACAGGCAAGTCCCGAGGCAGCTGCTATCGAGACAGGCGAGTTCTCCTCGCTGCTCAACAAGGAGTTCAAGCCAAAGTCAGATCGGGCCCAGGAGGCGGTCGAGACCGCGGTCAGGACCCTGGCCGAACAGGCGCTGGGGGAAACCACGCTGATTTCCGAGGATGCGATAGCCTCCATCGAGTCAATCATTGCAGCGCTGGACAAGAAGCTGACCGATCAGGTCAACCAGATTATCCATCATGCGGATTTTCAGAAACTCGAGGGTGCCTGGCGGGGGCTCCACTATCTGGTGAACAACACGGAAACGGACGAGATGCTCAAGATCCGTGTTATGAATATCTCGAAAAAGGATCTGGGCAAGACCCTGAAGAAATTCAAGGGGACGGCCTGGGACCAGAGTCCCATCTTCAAGAAGGTCTATGAAGAAGAGTATGGCCAGTTTGGCGGCGAACCCTATGGTTGCCTGGTCGGCGATTACCATTTTGATCACAGCCCGCCCGATGTGGAACTGTTGCGCGAGATTGCCCAGGTATCTGCGGCTTCTCACTCACCATTTATTGCAGGTGTTTCACCTACGGTGATGCAGATGGATTCCTGGCAGGAATTGAGTAATCCAAGAGATCTGACCAAGATATTCCAGACTCCGGAATATGCTTCCTGGCGTTCCCTGCGCGAATCGGAAGATTCCCGCTACATCGGACTGGCAATGCCAAGGTTTCTGTCCCGTCTGCCCTATGGCGCCAAGACCGACCCGGTTGAGGAATTTGATTTCGAAGAGGACACCGAGGGCGCTGATCACAACAAATATACCTGGGCAAACTCTGCCTATGCCATGGCCGTGAATATCAACCGGGCCTTCAAGCTTTATGGCTGGTGTTCACGGATACGCGGGGTGGAATCCGGTGGTGCCGTGGAGGAGCTGCCAACGCATACCTTTCCGACCGATGATGGTGGCGTTGATATGAAATGTCCGACGGAAATCGCCATCAGTGACCGCCGGGAGGCGGAACTGGCCAAGAATGGTTTTATGCCTCTGCTGCACAAGAAGAACTCGGACCTTGCCGCGTTCATTGGAGCACAGTCGTTGCAGAAGCCTTTCGAGTATGACGATCCAGATGCAACCGCGAATGCAAATCTGGCGGCACGCCTGCCCTATCTGTTCGCGACCTGCCGGTTTGCGCATTATCTGAAATGTATAGTGCGCGACAAGATCGGGTCGTTCAAGGAACGTGAAGACATGGAAAAGTGGCTCAACAAGTGGATCCTGCAGTATGTCGATGGAGATCCTGCCCATTCCTCGGAGGAGACCAAGGCCCGCCGGCCACTGGCGGCTGCCGAGGTGGTTGTGGAGGAAGTGGAGGGGAACCCGGGTTATTACACCTCGAAATTCTTTCTCCGTCCCCACTATCAACTGGAAGGTCTGACGGTTTCGCTGCGCCTGGTCTCAAAACTGCCATCCGTAAAATCGGCATGATCGAAGCGGTCAATACGAGTGCGATTACAGTAAAAGTGGTCGAAAAAAATAATGAGTAGGGCTTGTGATTTTGTCACAAATTGGACATTGAGGAATGCCGGGAATATTTAAGGTTGATATCTTATTATAAATATGTAAGGAAGTGAGGGATTGGATGGATATAGATTGTAATCATGCAACCTGATCATAGGGTCAATATCCTTGAAATCGAAAACCACTGAAAAGTAATAAGGAGAGAGCAATGGCCGTTGATATGTTTATAAAACTGGGCGACATCAAGGGAGAGTCAAAGGACAGTTCACACAAGGACGAGATCGATGTGCTAGCCTGGAGCTGGGGTATGACTCAGTCGGGTACCAGTGGTATGGGTGGCGGTGGTGGTGCCGGTAAGGTAAATGTGCAGGATCTTTCCTTCACCAAGTACGTAGACAAGGGCTCGGCGCCAATCATGCTTGCCTGCTGTAATGGCAAGCATTATCCCACCGCAACGCTGACTGTGCGCAAGGCGGGAGAGAACCCGCTCGAGTACCTGATCTGTGACATGGAGGATGTATTGATATCTTCCGTATCGACAGGAGGTAGTGGAGGCGAGGACCGCCTGACGGAGAACGTCACGATCAACTTTGCCAAGGTCAAGGTTAAATACCAGGCGCAGAAGAAAGATGGTGCACCGGATGGTGGTCCGGTTGAAATGGGCTGGAATATCGAGGAAAACGTAAAAATGTAACTACACTGCGGGCATGAGGCTGGCAAGCCAGCCTCATGCCGTGCGGCAAGATGGATACTGTATATTTCCGGGAAGCTCTGATTGATCGGTTCATATCAGTACCGTCGTCATTCTGACTCATGCTTGATCTGCGGCTCGCTTGTACGAAATACGGACAAGCAGTCTGACTTTTCATAACATCAGCTCAATACAAAACGGAAATCAATATGCTTGCCGACCAATTGATTAAAGAAGGTGAGCTCACCGAATCTCTGGCACAACTCAAGGAAGAGGTGCGCAAGGACCCTTCCAACTCAAAATACAGGGTCTTCCTGTTTCAGCTTTTATCCCTGACCGGTGAGTGGGACAAGGCGCTCAACCAATTGAAAGTGGCCGGAGAGCTGGATGCTGGAACTCTTGCCATGGTTCAGACCTACCGCGAGGCCATCCGTTGCGAGGTGCTGCGCGAAGAGGTCTTCGCCGGGCAGCGCCTGCCGCTGGTTTTCGGTGATCCGGAACAATGGGTGGCGCTGGTGATCGAAGCACTTCGATTGACCGCCGAGGGTAAATATGCGCAATCGCAGCGGATGAGAGAAGAGGCGTTCGAATCTGCAGCTGCGACGCCTGGATCTGTCGACGATGTGCCATTTGAGTGGATCGCGGACGCTGATTCACGGCTCGGTCCCATCCTTGAGGCGATCATCAACGGGCGATACTACTGGATACCCTTCCAGCGGATACGCAGCATTCAGCTGGAAAAACCGGAAGATCTCAGGGATCTGGTGTGGGCTCCCGCCTACTTTACCTGGGCCAATGGCGGTGAGACGGTTGGCCTGATACCGACTCGCTATCCCGGTTCGCAGCACAGTGACAATGAACGGATATGTATGAGCCGCAATACCGAATGGCAGGAACACGAAGGAGGTGTATTTCTGGGAATGGGGCAGCGGATGCTGGTGACCGAAAAGGATGAATATCCGGTCCTCGATATCTCACTGATTTCCCTGAGTAGGGAAGATACTGAACAGGGCAGCGAGTCCACGGATGCCTGAACTTTTCCAGAGGGAACGTTTGCAGCCATCCCTGCTCGACCGTTTGACGGACGATCAGCCTGGTAAACAGCAGGAATCGCGTGAACATCGTGTCCTGTCGTTACGAAAACTGCGCGAGTGCGTAATCCGGGATCTGGCCTGGCTGATGAATTGCGTCAATCTGGGCGAGATTCAGGATCTGGAAAAGTACCCGTATGCGGCCAGATCGGTCATCAATTACGGCATGCCCGATTTAACCGGTCATACCATCAGCAGCGTGGATATCCCCACGATTGAAGGTATGCTCCGCCAGGCGATCTGGGATTTTGAACCCCGGATGCTGAAAAACACGGTCAGGATCATCGCGCAGCTCAATGAGGATGAGATGAGCCAGAACACGGTTACCTTCGAGATTGAAGGTGAACTATGGGCACAACCGGTTCCGGTGCAACTGTATCTGAAGACCGAACTCGACCTCGAGGACGGTCATATTTCGGTCATGGACCAGGCTGCCAGGGAATTAACCTGATGGACCCCCGTCTGCTCGATTACTACAACCGCGAATTGCAGTTTATCCGCGAGGTGGGGGGGGAATTCGCGCAGGAATATCCGAAGATCGCCGGCAGGCTCGGTCTGGACGGATTCGAGTGTGCTGACCCCTATGTAGAGCGTCTGTTGGAAGGCTTCGCGTTTCTGGCCGGGCGAGTCCAGCTGAAGCTCGATGATGAGTTCCCGCGATTTACCCAGCACCTGCTGGAGATGGTCTATCCGCATTACCTTGCCCCAACACCATCGATGGTTGTTGCGGAGTTTCAGCCGGATCTGACCGAAGGCGGTCTGGCGGAGGGCTATCTCGTTCCACGGGGTAGTGTGTTGCGCAGTCGGTTGGGCAAGGGTGATCAAACCGCCTGCGAATATCGTACCGGACATGATCTTCATCTCTGGCCACTCGAGTTGATAGAGGCAGAGTATTTCACCAATACAACAATCATCTCCGATATCAATTTACCAAATCTTCCGAGCGTCAAGGCGGGTATACGTCTGAGATTACAGACTACAGCAGGCCTGAGCTTCGATCAGCTGAAGCTGGATAAATTGCCCGTCTATCTGCGTGGTGAAGACCACAACGCGATCCGTCTGTACGAGCAGATGCTGGGGAACGCGGTTGCCATGGTTGTGCGTCCAGCGGACAGGGATACCAACTGGCATCATGTGATCGACAGGTCGCAAATACGCCGCTACGGATTCCATAAGGACCAGTCCCTGCTACCTTATGGTCCCCGCTCGTTCAGCGGGTACCGCCTGTTGCATGAGTATTTCGCCTTTCCGGAGCGATACATGTTTGTCGAGCTGGGAGGCCTTGCGCCCGGTATCGCAAGGGGGAACGGGACACAGCTCGACCTGATGGTGCTCTTCGATCGTACCGATTCCATGCTTGAGGACGCTGTCGCAGCCTCGAATTTCAAGCTCTTTTGCGCACCGGCAATCAATCTGTTTCCGAAGCGCGCCGATCGCATCCACCTGTCGGAAAGGTTCGAGGAGCACCACGTTATCCCGGACCGGACACGGCCAATGGATTACGAGGTCTATGAGGTTACCGGTGTACAGGGATTCGGCACCAGCGCGGAACCCGAACAGGAGTTTTTGCCGTTCTATGCCCTGAATGACATGAGTTACCACCATGACCACAAGGCCTACTACACCCTGCGACGAACCCCGCGCGTACTCTCCTCGAAACAGCGCAGAGTAGGTGCACGTTCAAGCTATATCGGGGGAGAGGTATTCGTGTCCATGGTGGATGCGACCGAGGCACCCTATTCCCACAGCCTGAAGCAGCTGGCGGTGCAGACCTTGTGCACCAACCGGGATCTGCCTTTGCATATGTCAGTAGGGCAGGGGAAGACCGACTTTACCATGGAGTCGGGCGCCCCGGTAGATGCCGTGCGTTGCCTCGCGGGTCCGACCCGGCCCAGACCGTCGCCTGTCCACGCCAGGGGCGAGACCACCTGGCGCCTGATCAGTCACTTGTCACTGAATTATCACTCGATCACCGATAACGACGAAAGCCGGGGTGCTGCTGCCCTGCGCGAGCTGCTGGGTCTGTATGCCGATATGGGTGAGGCGGATATCCGCAAGATGATTGATGGTATCCGGTCGGTCGAGTCTCATATGATCACCAGGAGGATGCCGACACCGGGGCCAATCACCTTTGGACGAGGGCTTGAAATATCGGTTACCTGCGATGACGTTGCCTTCGAGGGAACGGGTATATTCCTGCTCGGCGCAGTGCTGGATGAATTTTTTACCCGGTATGTATCGATTAATTCCTTTACGGAAACGGTAGTCCGGTCGATCGACCGGGCAGAGGTGATGAGATGGCCGGCGAAGAGCGGACGGCGACACACACTGTAAGCCTTATACAGGATTTGCAGAAGGCGCCGTATCAGTTCGGTTTCTATCAGGTATTGCGCCAGTTCGAATGTCTGAATAAAGACAAGCCACGGATCGGTGCATCCCGCCGTCTGGTGGATGATCCCGTCATGCTGGGGCAACAACCATCGGTCGCCTTCGCGCCATCCACCCTGGCTGCCTGTGAGCCCGGAAAAGGCAGGGTGCCAAGACTGGAGGTATTTTTCTTCGGACTCTTCGGGCCGCATGGGCCCTTACCCCTGCATCTGACCGAATACGCACGGGACCGGCTTCGAAATGCCAACGACCCCACATTCAAGCGGTTTGCGGATATTTTCCATCACCGGATGTTGTCGCTGTTTTACCGGGCCTGGGCCATCTCACAACCCACGGTGCAGTTTGACCGTCCAGAAGAGGACCGCATCGGAGGCTATCTCGCGTCCCTGTTCGGAATGGGTATGCCGACATTCCGAAACCGGGATGCGTTTCCCGACCCTGCCAAGCTCCATTATGCCGGCCGTTTCGTTTGCCAGACTCGACACCCGGAAGGCCTGCAGGCCATGGTGGAAGACTTTTTCGGGATCAGGGCGAGGATCAGGGAATTTGTCGGGCAATGGCTGCGTATCCCCAGACGAAACCAGTGCCGGCTGGGTGAGTCTCTGGAGACGGGCATCCTGGGCCGGTCGGTAACCATCGGCGAGGAGGCGTGGGAGTGTCAGCACAACTTCCGGTTCGTACTGGGTCCTCTGGGTCTGGCGGACTATCTGCGCTTTCTACCCGGTGGTGACAGCCTGGAACGCCTGGTGGCACTGGTTCGCAACTATACCGGGGACGAGTTCGCCTGGGATATCAATATGATCCTCCGGAAGGAGGAGGTGCCGCCTCTGAAACTCGGGGAGACCAGCCAGCTTGGCTGGACCACCTGGCTGTCGCACCGGACCACCGATCTGGATGCGGATGACCTCGTTCTGAATCCCTTTGTGAAACCGAATCAATGATCCATTTTCAAGCACACCAGCACAGGAACATTTCATGACCGAGATCGGCCGGGTTGCACTGTTCGGAAAACTCAATGGCCTGGGTTACCGGGCAATAGAGAGCGCCACCACCTTCTGTAAACTGCGCGGCAATCCCTATGTGGAGCTGGTGCACTGGCTCCATCAGATCTTGCAGAATCAGGACTCCGACCTGCATCGGATCATCCGCAATTTCGACATCGAGCCCTCGCGACTGGCGAAAGACTTCACCGATGCCCTGGACCGCCTGCCTCGCGGGTCCCGCTCGATCTCGGATCTCTCCTCGGACGTGGAGGAGGCCGTGGAGCGCGGCTGGGTCTACGGCACGCTGATGTTCGGCGAGTCCCAGGTGCGTTCCGGCCACCTCCTGGTGGGGATACTCAAGACGCGGGGACTGCGCGCGGGACTGCTCGGTATCTCCAAGGAGTTCGACAAGATAAGCGCCGACGCTCTGACAGAGCGCCTCCGCGAGATCACGAGCGGCTCACCGGAAGATGCGCTTCACGCCAGCGATGGCTTCCAAGCAGGCGGCGGTGCGGCACCGGGCGAGGCAAGCGGCGCCATTGCACCTGCCCAGATGGGCAAGCA
>JARFQV010000207.1 GCA_029287615.1 Pseudomonadota bacterium
TTGAATTATCGACAGGGTAGACTATTTTGCGCTGAAAGACTCAATTGTCTTCACCGGCGTAATGCGGACCGCATCCGGAATGACATCATTTACTGTTTTCGTCACCCTTCCAGCTAATCGTGTTACTGTGGTGCTCCCTTGATGCGTGGACCGCGCGCAGGTTTTCACTCAGGCCCTTTTATGAAGATTGCGATGTTAAGCCCCCTGTCGTGGCGCACACCACCACGGCATTACGGACCGTGGGAAAACGTGGTCAGCTTGCTGACCGAACAGCTGGTAGCGATGGGTGTGGATGTGACACTGTTTGCAACCGGGGATTCACTCACCCGTGGCAAACTTGCCTGGGTTTGCGAACGACCTTACTCGGAAGACCCCTCGATTGATGCAAAGGTATGGGAATGCCTGCATATCGCAGAGGTATTCAGGCGGGCGGATGAGTTTGATCTGATTCACAACCAGTTCGATTTTCTCCCGCTCAGTTACAGCGGTTTTACCAATACGCCCATCGTCACGACTATCCATGGATTCTCTTCACCGGCGATTTTGCCGGTTTATAAAAAGTACAATGAGCGAACCCACTACGTGGCGATCAGTGAGGCCGACAAAAGCCGTGAACTCGATTACATCGCAACCATCCATCATGGTATCGATCTCACTCAATTTCCCTATTGTGAAGATGTCGGAGACTACCTGTTGTTTTTCGGGCGTATCCATCCCGACAAGGGTGTCGTTAATGCCATCGAGGTGGCGCGCAGGACCGGCATCCGGCTGGTGGTCGCCGGGATTGTGCAGGATGAGGTGTACTTCCATGAACAGGTAGAGCCGCACATCGATGGATCAGCCGTGGAATACATCGGCTCTGTCGGACCGGAAAAAAGACAGGAGATTCTTGGTGGTGCGCTGGCCATGTTGCACCTTATTCATTTCGACGAGCCCTTTGGGTTGAGCGTGGTCGAGTCCATGGCCTGTGGCACACCGGTGATCGCATTCGGTAGAGGTTCAATGCCGGAAATCATTCGTGACGGCAGCACCGGATTTATCGTCAACGATGTGGATGCAGCCGTGCAGGCAGTGGGCAGGATTGATTCACTCGACCGGCGTGTCTGCCGTGACGAGGTAGAGCAGCGCTTTACATGCCAGCGTATGGCGCACGAGTATGTTGGCCTGTATCACAAGATCCTCGAGGGCCGGGAGAACTACCGACCGTGGGGGCATTACGAGAATCTGCTCGAAAGCAATGACCACAAGATCAAGGAACTTATCGTTAACCCGGGAGAGCGGCTGAGTCTGCAGAAGCACCGGCGTCGTGCAGAGCACTGGACTGTAGTGAGTGGTGAAGCACTGGTTACTGTAGGAGAGAAGGAGATTCCGCTCAGGTGGGGGCAGTCTGTGGATGTCCCAAGGGGGGCAGTACACAGAATCATGAACCCCGGTGAAATCCCATTGGTTATGGTGGAAGTTCAGATAGGCGATTATTTCGGGGAAGACGACATCGTTAGACTGGAGGACGATTATGCCCGCTGCACGCCATAAGCCGGTGATCGAACGCTGCGCGGCCAACCCGATTCTCACCCGGGACGACGTCCCCTATGCCGTGGAGACTGTGCATAATGCCGGCGTCACTCGCTACGACGGGCGCACCATCATGTTGTTTCGATCTCATCTGCGTAGTGGTCGTTCGATTATTGGTATAGCGACAAGTGAAGATGGATTCAAATTTACGGTCAGCCCGAAACCTTTCATGATTCCGTCGGAACAGGGCATCTTTGCTGAGTACGAAGCCTATGGTGTGGAAGATCCCAGAATTTCCTGCATCGATGGTGAATACCTGATTACCTACAGCGCCTATTCTCGCCACGGTGTGCGCATTGGCCTGGCGAAAACACGGGACTTTCGATCGGTCGAGCGGGTTTCACTGATCACCCAGGCGGACATGCGTAATGTCGTTATTTTTCCGCAACGTTTCGGCGGTCGATATGCCCGCCTGGATCGTCCGCATTCAGAGATCAGTCCCTGGTCGATATGGCTATCATGGTCACCAGACCTTGTGCACTGGGGCGATTCCGAAGTGGTGATGAAACCGGTGCAATATCACTGGGACGAAACCAAGATCGGTCCCGGTGCGACGCCGATCCGCACCAGGCGCGGCTGGCTCAGTATCTATCACGGCGTATTCGAGACCATGGACGGGGCCGTTTATCGCCTCGGCGTAGCACTACACGATCTCGCCGACCCGGCAAAGATTATCGGCGTCTCGGACGAATGGGTACTGGCCCCGGAGGATCCCTGGGAGATCACGGGCTATGTACACAATGTCGTCTTTACCTGCGGTGCTGTTGCAGATGAAGACGGCAGCGTAAAAATTTACTGGGGTGGCGCAGATACCGTGATGTGCGCCGGGACCGCGCGCCTCGATGACCTCGTGGATTTGTGTCTCAATAACAGTCGACCACCCTACTAATCTGAAGGGTATGGCTCCGGATGGCAGCGTCATTCCGGCGCAGCGTTCCGGCGGCTGCAACAACATATTCGGACGGTTGCGATAACTCTGCACACGATATCGAACCTCCGCCATCATCATGAACCGTGGCAACTACAATTGTATTAGACGCCTTGACAAGGCTACAGAATCGCCAATCCAACAAGTTGGGACGCGACAGGGTACTTCATGTCCGACAAAGGCTTAACTCTGATGCTCCAGGGAACTCCGATTTCACCGGGTCTGGCGCAGGGTATTATTCATGTGCAGCACAGCCTGCTGGGCCCTATAGACGCCCCGGTGGATATACAACAGAATAACGTCGAAGAAGAATTTTCACGTCTTGATGTGGCTACTTCGAGAATCTCGGACGATCTTTTCGTCCTGGCTACCCGGGTGGAAAAGGAAATAGATTCCAGACTGGCTGAAGTTTTCGGGGCCCATCAACTCATGCTGAATGATTCCTCGCTGCGAGAGGAATTGAGAAAAGAGATCGTGGACAACCTGGTCAACGCGAGCAGTGCCGTGAAGACGGTATTCCTGCGTTGGGAAAAACGCTTCTTGTTGATGGAATCGCAGATAGCCAGGGACAAAGGCGACGACATGCGGGATATCTCAATACGCCTGCGTAGTGCCCTTGCGGGGATTACGGTGCACCCATTGGACGAGATTCCGGATGACTGTGTGCTCGCGGTCTCGCGTTTACTGCCATCTGACACTGTTTTTCTTACCGGCCGACCCATTTCAGCAGCGCTTCTTGAATATGGGAGTACGGGTTCTCATGCGGCGCTGTTTGCACGCCAAATGGGCCTGCCATGCATCTCGGGGTTCGTTGATATCCTGACTGGAATGCCCCATGGTGCGGTGGCACTGGTAGATGCTGATGCAGGCATTGTGACGATTCGTCCGCGGGAAAAACAGAACGTCATCTTCAAGAAAAAAGTTGCTGACAAAGAGCATGAGTACAGGTTGGCACGATCGCGCGCGCTGGATTCTGCGGTCACAAAAGATGGTGTCACCATCTCCGTACTTGCCAATGTGGGTTGCAGCGCTGATACAGAAAAAGCGATGTCGAATGGCGCAGAGGGCGTTGGTTTGTACCGGTTGGAGCAAGCCTACCTCGGCCGTGTTGTACCGCCCAATAGCGATGAGCTCCTTGATGAGATGCGGCAGACACTGGACGCGGCCAGGGGCTGTCCTGTCTATGTGCGACTTCTGGATATCGGCTCCGATAAGCCCTTGCCGTTTATAGGATTCCTGGCGGAAACGAATCCCTCCCTGGGGCGTCGAGGCATCCGTTTTCTGCGCGAGTACCCCGGGCTTTTAAAAACACAGCTGCGGGCCGTGCTGGAACTTGCCGGCGAATTCGACGTGCATGTGCTGGTGCCCATGGTGACGCTGCCGGACGATGTTTCGGTGGTGAAAGAGTGCCTCGCACAACTCTGTTTAGAGCGGCAAATTTCTCCTCCAACCAGGTTGGGAGCGATGATTGAGACGCCGGCCGCCGCGCTTGCAGCGCAAGAGATTGTCAAGCATGTAGACTTTCTGAGCTTCGGTAGCAACGACCTGACTCAATATGCATTTGCAGCGGACCGGGAGAATGCAGCGGTGGAGCACTATTACAAGGATGCTTCGGATGTCATATTCAGATTGTTGAAGCTGACGCACGATGATGTACCGGATGTTCCTCTTTCCCTGTGTGGCGAGCTTGCAGGTCGGCCGGAGCACATTCCCAGGCTGCTCCAGTGTGGAATAAGAACATTCAGCATCGCGGCTCCTTTGATTCCGGTAATCAAAGAAACTATTCGCAATTCCTGGTGCTCAGCACCCTTGAAGCGCAAGCAATGAAACAAGGGTGGCGATAACGGGGTTTTCCCGATTGGCGATGCATTCGACTCCGCTTGTCAGTCTTCAGAAGGAAGGCCTGCAAGAAGTCGGGCATCAGGTAATATTTCGTGTGCTGTCCAACATGCTTCACCGCTCGGGATAAACTGCCTCATCAACCTTATTGATTTGCTTTTCAGGTGTAATAAGCGGATAGTGAATCAAGCACCTCGTATGTCTGTACGAAGGTCTCTCTGCCGAACATCATTGGCCGAATGGTCATTATTGCTCGTCATACTCCTTTCTCGCGAACTCCGATCTGCCAAACGCTGTTGTGCAATAACTTGCCGTGAGCAAGGAACAGGCACCCGGCCCACATGTAATGCACCAAGGACAACCCCATGACACAATTTGTAAGCAATGCTCAGGATTCCGAGACATTCAGTCTGTACGCCGGTATTCGCCAGTCAGAACTGAGTGCCCAGGAATGGAATCGGGACAAATCCGCAGATTTGGCAGAAAATGAAGGTATCAGCCTGAACGACGAACACTGGGCCGTGATTGATTATCTGCGCAATTCCTATATCGAACATGGACTGCCGCGATTCGCCAGGACGACGGCCAGGGCTCTCAATCGGCAATTTTCCGCCCAGGGTGGAAGCAAGTACTTGTATGGTCTTTTTGCCGGCGGCCCGGTTACGCAAGGCAGCCGCCTTGCCAACCTGCGCACACCCGCAAACGCCACCGACGTTTCGTTTGGCACCAGCTATTGATAAGTGATATTTCAGGGTGCCCGGCACCCACGCCGGACACTATTGTTTCTACGCCAGCCACTCAAGTGCATCCGAAATCATCAGCGGCTGTCAGATACAAGCAAAAATCGACACACATTCTATTGAGTCCGCGTTCACGGTCGGTGCTGCTACATGTTCCGAAATAATACAAGGTTGAGATAGTTATTCATGAATGAATGTCCCGAACCGGGAAAATTCATGGCGGTTGTACTAGCGCGATACGTAAACAATTAGAGGTGTTTCATATGTTCCATAAGAAACTTTCCTCAGTGCATCGGGCTCCGGGCAAAGCCGGCCCAGGTGACAAGTCCAAGGGCGCGCCGGAAGCCGAAGTAGATATCCCGGTTGGCCGGGATACCAGTGAAAAGACGCTGAAAGTGACAACGGAATCGAACCGGGAAGACGCCGAGAATCAAGCTGTAGAAAGAGGCGAAGTCGATGGGTTGATTGTTCATCAGAGCGCAACCTCAAGCGCACACAACAGAAGGGATCTCAATGCCATCACAGAACGGTAACAGTGGCCGGGGCAACCCCTGGGGGAGCGGCGCCAATCCCAATCCCCCCGATCTTGAGGCTCTTGTCCAGCAGGGGCAGGATCGGCTCAAACAGATCCTGCCGGGTGGCGGCCCGCGTGGCGTAATAGTTCTTGCCCTCCTCGTGCTAGTCGGCCTTGGCGCATGGACGGCCTATTACACGGTGCCAAGCGACTCTGTCGCTGTCGTACAACGTTTCGGTGAATATCGCAAGGATGTGCCGCCGGGACTGCATTTCAAGCTGCCAATGGGTATTGATGTGGCGACCATCGTTCCCGTCAAACGGCAGTTGAAGCAGGAATTCGGCTTCACGACTCCAGGCGCCAGCGATCCGTACCAGAGTCCGCGTGGCGGAGAGCGGGAAACAAAGCTGGAAACGGAGATGGTGACAGGTGATCTGAACGCCGCACTGGTGGAGTGGGTGGTTCAATACCGCATCTCGGATCCCGTTAAATACCTTTTCGAGGTTCGGGAACCGGGTGAAACGCTTCGCTATGTTTCCGAATCCGTCATGCGGGAAGTCGTTGGCGATCGCACCGTGGACGAAGTGATTACCGTCGGCCGCCAGGAAATCGAAATCGAAGCGCTGGCCAAGATGCAGGTTCTCTCAAGCAAATATGTTATGGGAATCAGCATCGACCAGGTGCAATTGAAGAACATCAATCCGCCCCAACCGGTTCAGGCGTCGTTCAACGAGGTCAACCAGGCCCAGCAGGAGAAAGAAAAGCTGATCAACGAGGCGCGGCGCGATTACAACAAGGTGATTCCGCTGGCCGAGGGCGAAAAGGATCAGCGCATCCGCGAGGCCGACGGCTACCGACTCAAGAGAATCAATGAAGCGGAAGGCGATGTCGCCCGCTTCAATGCCTTGCTGGCGGAATACAGCAAGGCCCCGGAGGTCACTCGCCGCCGCATCTATATCGAGACCATGCAGGAGGTCATGCCGGGCATACGTGCCAAGATCATTGTCGATGAAGAGACGCGCAGTATCCTGCCGCTGCTGAATCTCGACACCCGCAAAGGAGACAAGCCATGAAGATCAGGCAAATTGCGACCCTGGCGGTTGTGGGCATCGGAGCCTTTGTCTTGATGAGTTCGCTCTATACGGTGAACGAAGTCGAACAAATGATTATCACACAGTTTGGCAAGCCGGTTGGTGCTCCTGTAACTACCGCCGGGCTGAAGATCAAGGTGCCTTTCATACAGGAGGTTAATCCGATCGACAAGCGAGTGCTCGAGTGGGATGGCAGTCCGTCGGATATGCCCACCAAGGACAAGCTTTACATATCGGTCGATCTGTTCGCCCGCTGGCGGATTACCGATCCCCTGCAGTACTTTTTGCGGCTGCGCGATGAACGCAGTGCCGAGTCCCGCCTGGATGATATTCTCGGTTGCGAGACCCGTAACGCGGTCGCCACGCATGAGCTGATCGAGATCATCCGTACTTCCAGGGATCGCGTGCCACTGCGCGATGCCCTCCTGACCGACGCCGAACGCACGCTGGATATGGGCTCACTGGTGCCGATCCAGAAGGGACGTAAACTGGTGGAGCAGGAGATCTTTGCCGCGGCTGCCGAGAAGGTTCGCGTGTTTGGCATCGAGTTGCTCGATATCCGCTTCAAGCGGATCAATTACAATAAAAGCGTGCGTCCGAAGATCTACGATCGAATGATCAGCGAACGCCGGCAGATCGCGGAACGCTTCCTGTCTGAAGGCAACGGCGAGGCCGCCAGAATCCGCGGTAACCGTGTGCGTGACCTTAACAAGATCCAGTCTGAAGCCTACCGCGAGGTCGAGGAGATCCGCGGCGTGGCAGACGCGAAAGCGACCGAAATCTACGCCAGCGCTTACAATCAGAGCCCTGAAGCGGTGGTGTTCTATGAATTCACTCGGACCATGCAGTCCTATAAACCCATCATCGCCGAAAACACGACCCTGGTCCTTTCCACGGACAGTGATATGTTCAAGTTTCTGAAGAGTATGGCGCCGGGTGGCGACGCCGATCCGGCCCCAACTTCCGGTGCCCGGCGATGAGATTGAGCTTTCCGAACCCAAGCCGCAGTTTCGATGCAGCCAGAAGTCGCGTCTGCTTTTGGGGATATGACCGCACGATCGAGGTCTCATTCTTTGTGGAAGCGGGTGCGCTAAAACGACTCTGTCCAGAGATGAGTAGCGCCGAAACGGGGTTTTTGAAGGCATTCGATGCCGCACGGAGCCGGATCCAGGAGGTGGCGGATGTGGTCTATGTGCGCGGCGGCAAAGGCTCCTACGCTTACGTCCTGGCGGAGGATGACTTTTGAGGATTGTTTTGTGCGGCAGCCGAGACTGAATTCAGGCAAAGGACGGCCGGGTGATCATGATGGAACCCCGGACCAGAAGGAGGCGCCTTTGGCGAGGAATTCATCGAAACGCATGAAGTGCGATCCGTCGCAGGAAAAGGTCAGGCTGACCATTCCGTTGAAAATGTTAATGGAGGCCGTGCGCAGGTAGATAGTCGTATCGACCATGCGCAGCGCCTGCATGCCGTTCAGAATCCGGGTGATGTCGGTCCGCGGTATTGAGGCATCGGCCGGATACGGTCGTGACGGGTACACCAGGCAGATATCCGGATCCTGGAGTACTTCCTGGTCGAGGATGCGATAGCGCAGCGGATCATCGATCGTCCAGACCATGGCCTGGCTGCTTGAGAAGTGAATCTGGCACTGGAAGATGCCGCGCTCCGTGAGCAGTTCCTCCAGGATAGACAGCGCATTCTGGATATTGCGGTCCATCGGGCTCTCGGTCCGG
>JARFQV010000223.1 GCA_029287615.1 Pseudomonadota bacterium
TCTTGGCCAGTATTCACCGGCATTATGGGCAATCGGTACCACCGGATAAGCCGATTGCTCTGCCAGCACAGCACCTCCAATCCGGTAACGGCCGACCGTGCCCGGTGCAGTTCGGGTACCTTCGGGGAAGATCACGACACAACGTCCTCTCTTCAGTCGGGTGGTTCCATCGCGTACCAGCCGTTCTACGGCACGCCTGCCTGCACCGCGGTCCAGTGCGATTGGCTCCATGGTGGCAAAGGCCCAGCCAAAAAACGGTAGCCACAACAATTCTCGTTTCGCAACCCATACCGTTCGGGGGAAAAATATCTGTAGGGCGATGGTCTCCCAGGTAGACTGATGCTTGGAAAGTATGATGAAACTTCCTTCCGGTATATTCTCCGTACCCTGAATCTCGTATCCAAGCTTGCAGGTCTTCAGTAACCACCAGTTTGTGAATCTGCTCCAGAGAACCAGTAATTTGCTCCGGGTTTCAAAGGAAAATGGTGCCATGAACAAAATCACTAAAGACCACAAGACTATCGAGACAAGAAAAACGATCCAGAAGGCGAAAGAGCGTGCAAAGAGGATAGCCTTGCCGGGTAGTATTGCTTCGCCGTTATCTTCCCGTCTTTTCATGTGACCAGGGTTTCCTGCCTCAGTATTGCAAACTACCTGTCTCGAATTGGTACATCAGTCCTGTATTGATCTGACCAGGTATCGCCGGATCAACAAACGATGCGGTTCCGGAAGCGCAGATTGTCCAGGATCGGATCCTGCCTGAGAATCAGACATTCCTGAACTCAGATACACGGATGCGGCCATTCACCATCCTTGATTTTCTTTTCATCAAGGCGTCCATTTTTTTCCAGAATGCATCACGCAGGTCGAAGTCTGCCGATATCGCGGTTCCGATCAGAAGGATGAAAAGATCAGCGCATTCCTCGGACAATTGTTCCGTTGATTTACCCTTGGTTATGCATGACGATATTTCACCCAGTTCCTCGGTCATGAGCGCAATGCGGTAGGGCAGATCCTCCCCGCCTGTATTGCTGAAATCATGCTTGTCATGAAATTCCTGGACTGATTTCAACATGGCCTCATAGGAATCATGCTTGTTCATGAAGATGCTCCATCTGACTATTGTGAACAGGTTTGCTTGAATTCATTGCAGACGCGAAATGTCCGCGACCTGCAGAAACAGATTGCTGAGTGATTGAAGCAGAGCCAGTCTGTTGTCGCGCAGGTCTTCCTGATCCGCCATTACCAGTACCTTGTCGAAGAAATGATCCACGGGCTGTTTCAGTTCAGCAAGCAGGTACAGGCCCCGGGTATAGTTGCCTTGCTCAAAAAGGGGACTGGCGGATTCAGCCAGCTGGGCAATCGCTGTCGCGAGTTCCTGTTCCGCCGTTTCCAGCAGCAAACCGGTATCGACTCTCGCGCTGACGGTCTGACCCGACTTGCGCAGTATATTGCGTATACGCTTGTTCGCAGCAGCAAGGCTCTCTGACTCGGGTAGTTGCTTGAATTCACTGACGGCCTTGATACGACGATCAAAGTCCAGTGGATTTGTCGGCTGGCGGGAGTGTACGGCATCGAAAACATCAGGCTTGATACCCGAATCCAGGTAATAGCCACGTAACCTTTCCAATGCAAAACAGAGCACCTCGTCAATGATAGATTCTGCATCCAGTTGAGGAGGAAGATGTCTGGCGGCTTCCCTGAGCAATCTATCGAGATCGAGATCGAGTTGTCGCTCGATCATGATACGGAGTACACCCAGCGCCGAGCGGCGTAGTGCGAATGGATCCTTGTCACCGCTGGGTGGCTGACCGATGGCGAATATACCAACCAGGGTATCCAGGCGGTCCGCAATGGCCAGTGCCTGGCCGGTGCGGGTCGAAGGCAATTCATCACCAGCGAATCGCGGCTGGTACTGCTCATCCAGTGAGAGTGCTACCTCCTCGTTTTCGCCATCCAGTTGCGCATAGTAACGTCCCATGATTCCCTGCAGTTCCGGGAATTCATAAACCATGCTGGTCATCAGGTCACACTTTGACAGGGCACTGGCGCGCCTGGCGTTTTGCGGATCCCCTCCTGTCTGATCGGCGATAGACGAAGCGAGCTCGCCAATCCTGAGCTGCTTGTCGGCAAGGCTGCCCAGCTTGTCCTGAAAGACGACATGGCGTAGTCGGTCGACTCGCGAGGCCAGCGTTTGCTTACGGTCCTGTTCCCAGAAGAAGGCGGCATCGGCCAGTCTGGGTCGAATAACCCGTTCATTGCCAATCCGCACCTGTTCCGGATCCAGACTGTCTATGTTGGAGACGGCAATGAAATGCGGCAAAAGCCTTTTATCACTGTCGAGAATGGGGAAATATTTCTGGTGTTCCTGCATGCTCGATATCAGTGCCTCTGCGGGTATGTCCAGGAACCTTTCATCAAAGCTGCCAGGCAGGGCAACCGGCCACTCCACCAGGGCGGTGACTTCATTCAGCAGATCCTCTTCGATCTGTGTGGTGCCACCCAGATCCCTGCCGATGTTTACGATCTGCTGGCGTATGGAATCACGGCGCTCGTTAAAGTCGGCCAGCACGCGTCCTCTGTTTTGCAGGCTGGTTGCATAATCTGCAGGACTGTCCAGTGCGATGGAATCCGGATGATGGAAGCGATGGCCGCGTGTATGGCGGCCTGCGCTGATCCCCATGATCTCTGCCTCTATAACCTCATTTCCGAACAGCAGGACCACCCAGTGTACCGGGCGGACAAACTCGACATCGCCCGCCCCCCAGCGCATCCGTTTCTGAACCGGCAGTGACTTGAGTGCGGATTCAATAATCTCCGGTAGCAGTTCTGCAGCCGGTTTACCGCGTTGAACGGAACGAAAGGCGAGCCAGCTACCCTTGTCTGTCTCTAGTCTTTCCAGGTCTTCTACGCTGACCCCGCAGGAGCGTGCAAAGCCTTCGGCAGGGCGGGTTGGATTGCCTGAATCATCATAGGCAGCCTTGAGGGCGGGTCCGCGACGGATTGACTCCTGGTCCTTCTGAACCACATACAGGTCGCGAATCAGTACGGCGAGTCTGCGTGGTGTGGCAAAGTTCTGCATACCGGTTGAAGCGAGCCCGGCTTCTGTGAGGCGCTTCCGGATACCGGTGAGGAATGCATCGGCAAGTCGCTGCAGAGATTTGGGTGGCAGCTCTTCAGTGCCGATCTCGATCAACAGGTCACGCGTCTCGGCCATGATGGTCTCCGCTACTGGCAAGCATAGGGAAACCAAGTGCCTCCCTGCGATCATAATAGGCGCGGGCTACAGAACGAGACAGCGTTCTGACTCGCAGTATATAGCGCTGTCTTTCGGTAACCGAGATTGCGTTACGCGCATCCAGCAGGTTGAATGTATGTGAGGCCTTGAGCGCCATTTCATAGGCCGGTAGTGGCAGGTTTGCCTCGATCAGCCGCTGGCTTTCCCGTTCGCAGGTATCGAACCAGGCGAACAGATCATCCGTGCAGGCATAATCGAAATTGTAGGCGGACATCTCCACCTCGTTCTGATGGAATACATCACGGTAGGTAACGGGTCCCGTGTCGCTATCGGTCCATACAAGATCAAATACACTTTCGACGCCCTGCAGATAGAGGGCGATGCGTTCCAGCCCATAGGTGATTTCGCCGGTTACCGGGCGACACTCCAGACCACCCACCTGCTGAAAATAGGTAAACTGGGTGACCTCCATGCCATTCAGCCATACCTCCCATCCCAGGCCCCAGGCACCCAGGGTAGGGGATTCCCAATTATCCTCCACGAAGCGGATATCGTGGACCATTGGATCGAAACCCAGTGCGCGGAGCGAATCCAGATAGAGCGTCTGGATGTCGAGTGGTGAGGGTTTCAGGACCACCTGAAACTGATAGTAATGCTGCAGCCGGTTTGGATTTTCCCCGTAGCGCCCGTCTTTGGGTCGCCGTGAAGGTTGTACATAGGATGCCCGCCAGGGTTCCGGTCCGATCGCGCGCAGAAAGGTCGCCGGATGAAATGTACCGGCACCTACCTCCATGTCATAGGGTTGCAGGATGACACATCCCTGATCAGCCCAGTATGACTGCAGTGAAAGGATCAGGTCCTGAAAGGTAGTTGGCACGTCGGGAATCCTGTGGAGTAGATTTTCTGGTAAGTGGAGGGGACTATCGCAGCAGCAGGCCCGGGTCGGGTATGGATTTCCCCCGAGGCGCCGGCTGTACCGCAAAATACTCCCTGAAATATTTTATATTACAACTAGTTAAAAAATAATTTCCGCACCCGAACGATCACTGTATGGATCAAGGAATACGCTGTGTTATGCACAGTTCGCCCTTTCTTTCTGCTCTTGAGGAATCTCCGGGCGCCTGATCGGGCGAGTATAACGTGCAGGCTGGCAAATTTCCTTACCTGGTGGCCTGATCAGGGCGCATGGTTGACGAAAATCCGTCTAGCAGCTTGAATGGTAGTCAGGTAGAGCAATTTGCGAGATGCTGTACAGACATAATTAAAGGGTTCATCAGGGACTGTCGACATGTTACGGGAGTCTATCGGCCCCGGTGATACGCGCATGTTTCATCCCGGATCCAATACCGGATGAGATACCGGAGCACGGGAACGGTCTGATATTCACAGCGGGGTATGCCATGAAGCAGCTAGTTCTGGAGCCCACAACGCAGGCACAATGGCGGTTACTGGTCCATGAGGCACAGTCGGTTTGTGCACGCAGGTTGGACGAGGTGCTGGAAAGCTACCTGGTATTTCTTTTGATGCGCTTTACCGACAAACCGGAATTCACGGCCAGGATTATGGCGAAGGAGTTCCTGCACAGCCAGAATAGCAGTGGGCGTAAACAGGTCGATCAGCTGAGGGATGTCGGTGACCAATGCCTGCTGTTTTCCGGTTTGTTTCCCCAACTGGCTGAAAAAAGGCTCGTGCGAATCAGCTATTATGTCAATCTCGGAAAGTCCTCCTACCACCAGCTCTCCGGGTTGCTGGATCGCGGCAGCGCCATGGTCTACAGTCACCTGTCGGAGGCATTTGTGGTGCTGATGGATATCCTGCAGGCCATGCGTGAACTGGGTGGCGAAAGGGTGTTGACTCCCTTGCAGGCAATGGAACTCTGGGAAGATACAGGAAGTGAGCGTGCCTATCACGCCGTTTGTACCCGGACTGACAGTATCCCGATCCCGATAACCGGGAACACATCCCGGCACTGAGCAAGACGTGTGGTCTCCAGCACGGGCGGGTCAGTACAACTGGCTGTCCGGCTTCGGTTACAATCATCTCCTGGTAACCTCATATCCCGGTAGGAACCGATAATGTCACAGCCACGCAAAGCTGTTGCCCTGATCTCTGGCGGCCTGGATTCCATGCTTGCCGCCAGGGTTGTTATGGAGCAAGGCGTGCATGTGGAGGGCATAAATTTCTTCACAGGGTTCTGTGTCGAGGGGCATACGCATGCGATTCGCAAAAAAGACCGTTCAAGGCCCAAGCGCAATAATGCACTGTGGGTTGCAGAGCAACTCGGAATAAAGCTGCACATCGTCGATGTCATCGACGAGTACAAGGCAATCGTGCTGAATCCGCAGCATGGATATGGCGCCAATCTGAATCCGTGTCTGGATTGCAAGATCTTCATGGTTAACAGGGCACATGAGTGGATGCAATCAAATGGCTTCGATTTCATCATTACCGGGGAGGTGATCGGTCAGCGGCCCAAGTCACAGCGACGCGATACCATGCCGGTTATCGCCAGGGAATCCGGTGTCGGTGAGTATCTCGTTCGTCCTCTCTGTGCGCGCAATCTGCCGGAGACGATCCCTGAAAGGGAGGGTTGGCTGGATCGTGAGAAACTGCATGATTTCAGCGGCAGATCACGCAAGCCGCAGATCAGGCTCGCGAGCAGTTTTGGCTTCGAAGATTACGCACAGCCGGCAGGGGGCTGCTGTTTTCTGACCGACAGGCAATACGCGGTCAAACTTGAAGACCTGTGGAGCACGCGTGGCACGCGGGACTATGAACTGGACGATATCATGTTACTGAAGGTCGGGCGCCATCTGCGACCGCGGCCCCACTTCAAACTGATTATTGCACGTGAAGAAGGCGAGTGCCGTTTCCTGGAGGGTTATCGAAAGCAATTCACACACTTCATCACTCTCAGCCACAGCGGACCGCTGGCCCTGCTGGATGGCAATGCCGACAGTGATGATCTACAACTGGCTGCCCGTCTGATAGCGCGTTTCAGTCAGGGACGGGATGCCGATCAGGTCAGCGTACAGATCACAGGTACCGATGGCGAGTCAAGGGTGATCGAGGTGGCACCCCTGTCCTCCGCTGAGATACCTGAGGAGTGGTACGTGTGACGATGAAGGTTGTTGATGCTCGCAATATTCTTTGTCCTCTACCGGTCATACGAACCCAGGATGCAGTGAATACCCTTCAACGGGGTGACTCATTACGGGTGCTATGTACCGATCCCGGCGCTACCGTGGATATTCCGACCTGGTGTCGCATTAATGGTCACAGGGTCGTCGATACCCAGGAACGGGAAGGACAGATTACGATTACCATAGAGGTCGGTGACAGCGATTGAAGCTTGTCCTGCAAGTGACCTTTTCATCTTGTATTATATGCTTGCATACCAGGGTAAATAATACCCAGCGCAGATCATCACGCTTGCAATCACGGTCGTACTGAACGATCTGCATTACCCCACTGAACAATCCAATGAGTAGCCATACCCATATACCACCAGTAAATGACGCAAGATACCGTGAGGTGCGAAATGTAACCCTGGTGGGTTCTGTCGTTGACCTGTTGCTGGGTATTGCCAAGATTATTGTTGGATTTACAGCCCATTCACAGTCCCTGATCGCAGACGGCTTCCATTCGCTGTCCGATCTGGGTACGGATCTGATGGTGCTGTTCGCTGCGAGGCACTCTCACCGTGCTGCCGATGCAGAGCATCCTTACGGACACGGCAGGATTGAAACCGTTGCCACGGTATTGCTTGGGATAGCACTGTTTGCAGTCGCAGCAGGTATCAGCTTCGATGCCGTCAGACGACTTTTTCAACCCGAACTGCTGCTGCAACCGGAACCGATGGCTATCGTTATAGCGATCATCTCCGTGATTGCCAAGGAAGCGATCTATCAGTACACCGTCCGGGCGGCCAGGCGCCTGCGTTCGAACATGTTGCACGCCAATGCATGGCACAGTCGATCCGATGCTATTTCATCCATAATCGTGGTTATCGGGGTAACCGGGACAATGTACGGGTTGCCTTACCTCGACGCTATTGCCGCAGTCGGGGTATCGCTGATGATCATCAAGATTGGTTGGGATCTCATGTGGTCCAGTATGCAGGAATTAATCGATACGGCTCTGGATGCCGGAGAGGTGAGCGCGATACGCGATGCCATCATGGAAGTAAACGGGGTGCAGGCATTGCATATGCTGCGCACAAGGCGCAGCGGCAGTGATGCCCTGGTCGATGTTCATCTTCTGGTCGACGGAGCGCTCAGCGTGTCGGAAGGACACCAGATCGGGGAGTCGGTACGCGGCAGGCTGATGAATGATTTTGATGAAATCACTGATGTCACGGTCCATATCGATCCGGAGGATGATGAAAGGAATTCACCCTGTCATGACCTGCCAATGCGCGAGGACATGTTGCTGCGCCTGAAGGAGCAATGGAAAGGACTTGATACCGGTGATGCCATTGAAAAGGTCATCATTCACTACCTGGGAGGCAAGGTTCACCTGGAGCTGGTGCTCTCACGCAAGGCGATACCGGAAGCCACAAGACAGGGCATCACAGAATCCCTCATTGAGGCGGCGAAGCGACTGGACGAAGTTGGTGACGTAAAGGTATACATTCATTGGTAGTGATTTGCACTAAAGTGGGGCATTTTGTGGTGATTTGCACCGCCTGTGTGCGCGATGATGGCGGTCTAGTCCGTGGGAACGGCTGGGATAAGGATTGGCCAGGATATTTCACCAACTACGCTCTGATCTCGCAGGATATTGGTTAAAAAAGAAAATTATCACAGCTGCGAGGTAACGGTAATACTGGCGGTTTGATCGTTTATTTCTATCTAAATCAATAGATTAGTATGATTTTCCGAGATCTGCGGATTTCCCGGCTTGGTTGTATAGATGCGGCACTGTGGCATAATTCGTGCTTCCTTTCTGGGGAACCCGATTTTTTGCCGGCCATCCAAGAGGTGGACGGCTGAACACTGTAATCCGATTTGGAGGAGAGTACATGTCTGCAACGAAAGTATTGAAAATGATCAAGGATAACGAAGTCAAATTCATCGATTTTCGTTTTACGGATACCCGCGGCAAGGAACAGCATGTAACCGTTCCGTCTCACACGATTGACAACTCTACCTTCAAGGAAGGAAAGATGTTTGATGGTTCCAGCATCAGTGGCTGGAAGGGTATCAACGAATCGGACATGATCCTGATGCCGGATACCGATACGGCAGTAATGGATCTGTTCAGCGATGAATCAACACTGAATCTGCGCTGTGACATCCTGGAACCGACAACCATGACCGGATATGAGCGTGATCCCCGCTCGCTGGCCAAGCGCGCCGAGGCCTACCTGAAATCGACGGGTGTGGCCGATACGGCCTTTTTCGGGCCGGAGAACGAATTCTTCATCCTCGATGATGTGCGCTGGGGAGCCGACATGGGCGGTGCCTTTTACAAGGTGGATTCGGAAGAGGCCTCATGGAACTCGGAGCGGGTATTCGAGGATGGCAATATCGGTCATCGCCCGACTGTGAAGGGCGGATACTTCCCGGTGCCGCCTGTGGACTCACTGCATGACATGCGCTCGGCAATGTGCCTGGCACTCGACGAGATGGGCACCAAGTCGGAAGTACATCATCATGAGGTCGCCACGGCCGGCCAGTGCGAGATCGGGGTAGAGTTCAATACGCTGGTACGCAAGGCGGATGAAGTTCAGATCCTGAAATATGTGATCATGAATGTGGCCCACAGTTACGGGAAGACAGCAACCTTCATGCCGAAGCCACTGGTGGGTGATAATGGTAACGGCATGCATGTCCACCAGTCACTGGCGAAAAAGGGCAAGAATCTGTTTAGCGGTAACAAGTATGGTGGCCTGTCCCAGCAGGCCCTGTATTACATCGGCGGTATCATCAAGCATGCGCGCTGCATCAACGCCTTCGCCAATGCAAGCACCAACAGCTACAAGCGACTGGTGCCTGGATTCGAGGCACCGGTCATGCTGGCCTACTCGGCGCGCAACCGCTCCGCATCGATCCGCATCCCCTTTGTCGCCAATCCCAAGGCACGCCGTATCGAGGTCAGGTTTCCCGACTCAACAGCCAATCCCTATCTGGCCTTCTCCGCCATGTTGATGGCGGGACTGGATGGTATTCAGAACAAGATCGATCCGGGCGATTCCATGGACAAGGACCTCTACGACCTGCCTCCGGAAGAAGAGGCAAAGATCCCGCAGGTGTGCTGTTCTTTCGAAGAGGCCCTGGAGGCGCTGGACAAGGATCGCAAGTTCCTCAAGGAGGGTGGCGTTTTCACGGATGATGTAATTGATGGATACATCGATCTCAAGATGGATGAAGTGACCAGGCTGCGCATGACGACCCATCCTGTGGAATTCGACATGTATTACAGTCTGTAGGCTGATTCTGTTCAGAACACTCAGATAGCGCCCCCTGTTCAGGGGGCGTTTTTTTTCACCCGGATTTCTCATCGCGCCACCCGGTTAATGCCGGGCTGTTTCGTGGAGAAATTGCCCGCAACCCAGACAGGTGGTAGCGATGAGCCGACAGGGTGTATTGCATCTATTCCTGATCCTGATATGGTAAAAGGATGATACGAGGATTATTCATCGTCCTGATCTTGTCGGTCTACCAGGCGCAGGCTGCCGTTTATCGTTCGGTTGATGAAGAGGGTAATGTAACCTTCACTGATCAACCATCAAAGGGATCCGAGCGTGTGAAAATCCCCTCGTTACCGACATTTACGCCACCACCAATGCCAAGATTCAGCCCGACGCCGACAGTGACCGAAGAGGCGAACAAGGCGATTTATGAAAAATTCTCCATTACCAGACCGGAGAATGACCTTGCCTTCTGGGACAATGAAGGATTCGTGGATGTAGAGTTATTACTTGAGCCGGGGCTGCAAACCGGTCTTGGTCACAAGGTAGTGATCTATATGGACGGCGAACCGGCCACCTCACCCATGGATGCGATGAATTTTCGATTCAAGGATGTGGATCGTGGTACCCATACCCTTGCCGCAAAAGTGGTGGACAGCGATGGCAAGGTACTGATGAATACAGGGGATGTAATTTTCCACCTCAAAAGGCAATCCATCAATTTTCCGAACCGCAACCGGCCGACTCCCTTCTGATTTAGATGGCCGTCTGGTTTGGCCCGGCTGAATAAATCGGTACCACCGAACCTGATTAACCATGATCTGCCGTCCCGCTTGAGTAATACCCAGCAAGCTGGTTTTCTTTCCAATACAAGTGCTACACAACCCGATTCCCTGGAACGTATCATCATAGTCTGATGACGGGCCGCGGTGATACCCGGTTGCTGGTCTTGTCCCTCATGCACCGTTGACTCAGTAGCCGCACTGTTTGATTCGGTGAGCTTTCCCAGTTTTTTCAGGTTGTTCTTTTTGCACTATAATGGTGCAACATATCTGTGTTATGGGCGGTGCATACCGGCCTGCTTATTATCGCATTATATGTAATTACTTATAATACATATGGTTAAGTGCGCTGTAACAACGGCAGTACGGTCTCGATTATAGCTGGTTTGTTTTTTGCATAAGAGCCACTATGGGCATCACTTTAGACTGGATTCACCAAAATACACGGAATCTGCTCGACGGATTGAATACCGCAGTATTTGTGTTCGATAACGACTTGCGGCTCGTCTACATCAATGCGGCGGGTGAAATGCTGATGGACAACAGCGCCAGCCATTGCATAGGGCTCGATATCGATGGGCTGGTAGTTGACTCGGATTATATGCAGAAACACCTCAGGCAGGCCCTGCAGACCGGTCAGCCCTATATGCAGCGAGGCTGCCGTCTGCAACCCAATGGCCGGGATACCGTTACAGTGGATTGTACCGGCATACCCTTGTACCTGGACGGAGAAATTCAAGGGCTCCTCGTTGAGATGCTACAGGTAGACAGACAGCTTCGAATCAACCTCGAGACTCATTTACTGGACCAGCAACAGGCAACCCGGTCACTGGTCCGGGGGCTTGCCCACGAAATCAAGAATCCACTGGGTGGCTTGCGCGGTGCAGCGCAATTGCTGGAGCAGGAGATAACCGATGAGTACCTGAAGGAGTACACAAGGATCATTATCGGTGAGGCGGACCGTCTGCAGAATTTGGTGAATCGCATGCTGGGTCCGAATAACGTACCCCGCATGCGATCAGTCAATATCCACGAGGTGCTGGCGCACGTGTGCAGCCTGGTACAGGCAGAGAATCTTCCCGGGCTGGTAATGAAGCAGGACTATGATCCCAGTATCCCGGAGTTATGGGCAGACCGCGATCTGCTGGTGCAGGCAGTGCTGAATATTGTGCGCAATGCAGTTCAGGCATTGCAGGGAAAAGGTCTTGTTTACCTGCGTACGCGAACATTGCGTCAGTACACGATTGGTAACCAACGCTACCGTCATGTAGTCAAGGTTGAAATCCTTGATAACGGACCGGGTATTCCGAAAGAGATGCTGAAGCAGATATTTTTACCGATGATTACCACCAGCCCGGAGGGTACCGGTCTGGGACTGTCCATAGCGCAGTCTATCCTCAATCAGCACAAGGGTTTGATTGAATGCCAAAGCGAGCCAGGCAATACCAAATTTACCTTGTTGTTACCGTTGGAGTCAGAACATGAGTAAGGCACAGTCAATCTGGGTCATCGATGATGATCGTTCCATTCGATGGGTGCTGGAAAAAGCGCTCGGCAAGGCTGGAATGGAGGTAAACAGTTTCTCATCGGCCACCGGGGTGCTGGGAGCACTGGCTGATAAACGACCCGATGCACTGATCACCGATATACGAATGCCGGGTATGGATGGACTGGAATTACTGGACCGGATCAACAATCAGTATCCCGATTTACCAGTCATCATAATGACGGCTCACTCGGATCTGGATAGTGCGGTGGCCTCCTATCAGGGGGGGGCTTTCGAATATCTGCCCAAGCCATTTGATGTCAACGAAGCGGTAGCCATGGCTAACCGTGCTGTTGAGCATGGACGGCGGAATTCCGGTACGGCCGTAGTGGAAGAAAAGTTGAGCACTCCCGAGATCATCGGCAAGGCGCCGGCCATGCAGGAGGTTTTTCGTGCGATTGGTCGTTTGTCACAGTCCAATATAACGGTATTGATCAATGGCGAATCCGGTACCGGTAAGGAACTGGTTGCGCAGGCACTGCATCAGCACAGTCCGCGTGCCAGCCAGGCGTTTGTCGCCCTGAACATGGCGGCTATACCGCGCGATTTACTTGAATCTGAGTTATTCGGGCATGAACGGGGCGCCTTTACCGGTGCGCAGAACCGGCGTATTGGACGCTTTGAACAGGCGGATGGTGGCACCCTGTTCCTGGACGAGATCGGGGATATGCCGGCCGAATTACAGACACGGCTTTTGCGTGTACTGGCAGACGGTGAATTCTACCGGGTAGGCGCACACACCCCGGTCAAGGTCGATGTACGCATCATAGCCGCAACGCACCAGAACCTGGATCAGCGGGTCAAGGATGGCCTGTTTCGCGAGGATCTTTATCATCGTCTTAATGTAATTCGTATCCATATCCCTTCGTTGAGGGAACGCCGCGAGGACATACCGTTGTTGATGAGGTACTTCCTGGACTTGGCTGCACAGGAACTCAATATGGAATCCAAGGCACTGGACCCGATAGCAGAACAACGTCTTGTGGAGATTGACTGGCCTGGTAATGTTCGTCAGCTGGAAAACCTGTGTCGCTGGTTGACCGTGATGTCCTCCGGACAGGATATCCTTCTGGAAGATCTGCCTGCTGAAATCCGGGAACCAGCGGAGGAGACAACTGGTGGCGCGAGTGGCTGGGTTGCCGTGTTGCGGAACTGGGCCCGTCAACAACTGGCAGCCGGTCGCAAGGGTTTGCTGGAAGAGGCCATGCCGGATTTCGAGCGTGCCATGATCGAGGTGGCCTTGCAGCAGACGGGTGGCAGACGCCAGGAAGCGGCGAGGTTACTCGGCTGGGGGCGCAATACCCTGACTCGCAAGATCAAGGAACTGGATATGAATGATAATGCTCGTGCCTGATCTGTTTTCTGCTGCCTGATACCTCAGATTTTCAAGTTCGCAATTTAGCCTTTAAAATACGCCCCCAGTTCGAGTCTACGAATTGGGGACGGCATGCTGACCGTACGATGTCACCAGGTGGCGGTTCTGAATAAGCCCGTTACGGCTCGCAACAATCCGTGAGGATGAGCCATTCACGCGGTTTGTTGTGGCAGGTACGCGGATGCCATGCCTATCTGATCTTCCTGTGCCTCATGCAAATCGCCGGTACCGGCATGGCTGAAGAGCAGGGTGTTGAACCCGGCGTTCAGTCTGCTGATACCAGTGAAGTCTATACCGACCAGCTGATCGACCCCGGAGTGGCAGACGAGGTTTTCGATTCCCGAACAGATGGTTTTTTCGAGGAACCCGAGGGACGACGTTTTTTCAATGTACAATACCGTCACTTCCTGGAAGACCTGGATGAGGCAGGTACTTCCTACGAAGATGGTATTCTCTTGCAATGGCGGCGCGAGACGCAGGATCTGGGTGAACTGGACATGTTTGCCACGCTGCGGCATCTGCGTGGTGATGATCTCGACATCAGGGGACCGTCAACCGGTGGAGTGCTGACTCTCAGGCAGCATGGATTCGCGCTTAGCAACCGGTGGCTGATGGATAACGCGGCAGGGGTGCTGCGTACCACCGCCGATCCCGTAATCAGTTCCAGTTACCGGATCAACCTGCCCTCAAGCCTGATGGCTGGCGCACAGCTTCTTCTCGATGATGGCGTTTCACAATGGCGCTTCAATGCAGGTAGGCTGGGTTCCCTGGGAACGGGACAGGTCGATGCGTTTGACAGCAGGGATGGTTTGCTGGCAAACCTTGGTTACAGTCGTCAATTCAATGTTCGCTGGCGCGGAGGCCTGCACCTCGTTCATCTCAATGATCACGACCGGGTCGAGGATCATCAAAGTGTTGTCGGACTGCTGCAGTACGAAACACCTGATAGAAACCAGCGATATCAGATACACACCCTTAATGACAGTAAGGGAAATTTCGGCGTGTGGCTTGATGGTGAGAACCGCATTGGTCGGTGGAGACACCGGTACGGGACTTTCCGGCTGGAACCGAACCTGCTCTGGACCGATGTGCCGGTTACCAATGACCAGCAGGGACTCTATGCGCGATCCGAGTTTCGTACCTTCCGCTTTTTCATGTCGGGTGGTGCCGATTACCGTGAAACCGATATCAAGGATGATCCGCGCCGGACGGGTACCCGAACCACCAGTGGATTTATCAATGGTACATGGCGGGTGCGCGCCAGCACCAGTCTGGGTGGTACGCTGAGCGCGGTAGACTCACGGCCGCACAATGGTGGTGATGGAGATGATAATCGGACGGTTCGTCTCACCGGTTTTGTCTCGCAATCCGTTCCGATTGGTATAACCCGTTTGCAGCTATCCGTTGCCGATCTCAATGAAGGGAATGACGGCGATGGTCAGATCTATGGTGTGATATGGGATCAGGACTGGAATTTTATCAGGACGCTTTCCCTGTCAACCTCACTCTCTCATGCGCGTAGCAGCGGATCCCTGGATGAGGACAGACGTGATTCCGCCAGCCTGTTGTTACGGCATGATTTCAGTTCACGCTTTAACTGGAACAGCAGTTTCAGTTATACAAGAGTCGAGATGAATACCAGCAATACCCAGGACGGCTACAACGCAAACCTGGGCGTGGGATGGCGATTCCTTCCTGACTGGGATGCCGGGCTGCAATTGGTGTGGAACCGGACTGATACGGATTTCGGCAGATTGTCAGATAATGAGCGATCGGTGACCGACAAGTCACTCATGCTCAGTATACGACACAGTCGACGTAGCGGGCGTCCCATTGTCGCAGAGGGGCAGCGTCATAGCGGACAGGGTTACGGGAAGGTTGCCGGCCAGGTCTTCTATGACAGGAACGGCGATGGTGTGCGTCAGGCCGGTGAGGAGGCAGCGGAAGGAGTCCCTGTCTATCTTGACGGGCGATACGAACGTTTAACAGATCATGAGGGCCGTTTCCTGTTTAGCCCGGTTCCCGTGGGTGAACATCATTTGTCACTGGCGCTGGAAGACGTGCCGCTGCCCTGGGGTTTGGAGGATGAGACACCGCAACCGGTAAGTGTATCGGTTCGCGAACAAACGGAGCATTCGGTTGGACTGGTCCGGATTGAATAGGCTGGAAATTCGTTTAGCGCTGGCTTGCCTCGACCATCCTGTCAAGACGCTCCCTGCCGCCGTCCCATTCAATAACACCCTTCAGCTCCAGTGGAGGCCTCAGAGTTACCGGTTCATCCTGGTCCAGAGTCGCCTGCCAGATCGGGATGGCGCGGGTATGCCCCGGCAGGACGGGGGAGGGTGATACACTGAACTCCAGGCGCTTGCCACTTGCATCCCTTCCTTGCAGTAATCCCTGCGGCCTGCCATGGGCGTTTCCCTTGTTGTGGAAAACGGCGACGGGTGTCAGACGGCCATTGACCTCGTCCAGTTTCAGCTCCTTGAGATCCAGGTCGGCTTTTGCATCTCCCACCACCACATAGATGATAACCGCGATGCGGCCATGTATCGGGAAACTGATATTTTGCGCCTTGGCCATCAAAGCGTCTTCTTCCGCGGACTCGAGCAGCAGGGCGAGTCGACACTCTCCCGCAGGCGCATCCTCAGGTACCCTGATTTCAAACCGGTAGCGTTTGCTGGCCTGTGCAGCAAGCCTGATCTTATGACGTTCAATCCGCGCCCAGGGCCGACAGCTGTCGGGCTGCAGGGCGGGTGGATGAATAACCACACCGCCCTGATCGTTGAGCATCCAGTCTGCGGTTCGCAGCTGAAAGGTGTTCGGCTGGTCATCGGAATTCTGGATTTCAACTATATCGCGAATAGACTGGCCTGGTGTGGCCTTCAGTTCAAAGCGTGGCGGCGAAACCTGGGCTGCAAAACCGGATGCACGAACTGCAACCGGTATCGTCAATAGAGACAGCAGCAGGATCTTGAGCAGACTGCGGAAATCAGGGGCTAATAATTTCGATATCATAGACAGGTACAAAGCGCATGGTTTTGGAGAGGAAGCGTGCATCAATTTCTACCGTAAAGTCGAATCTGTCAATCATAACCTCGTCAGTTATGACTCCTTCAAAAATGGTTTCAGCAAATCCCGGCGTAACGGATCCGCTGTTGAACAGCCCATTGGTAATCCAGCTGAGACGCAGACTGGACGGATCTTCGAGCCCACGTATTACAACCGGCAGCAGCAGGCTGATCCGTGCTCTCTGGCCCACGTACGCAGAAGTATTGAGCCGTATTTCCACATTACGTGCCTGTCCGAACATTGCCTGAAACTGTGCCTCGTCGAGTTGTTCGAGCCGGTTCTGGTATTTCCACTGCAGATCCAGGTCCAGTTGCTGGCGTGGCGAGAGGGAATCGTCCAGTCTCTCGGCCAGGATAGGCTTGTTCAGGAATAATAGTGCGGGAAAGATCCAGTAAAGCTTCATGGAAAAGCCAGTGTGTAGACAACACGGCCGGTATAGGTGCCAGCCTCCAGGATGCGTGTATTGGCGTAGATGAATGTCAGCCTGTCATTCACACGAACGGAGCTAGGATAGGTGACCAGCACCTGGTATGCGGTTCCGTCGAAGGTACCGCCCGGTATATCACCGTCACGTGACGTCCAGCTGATATCGCCAAAGGGCAGGGTGCTGCTGCCATTGGACAGGGGCGTTGAGGAGTCTGCGGACAGGATACCCGTCAATGGACTTGAAGCGCGTGCCCGGATCACCATCTGGAAGCTGATCGAAGAAGTGCTGGTGATCGGGTTACCGTTACCCAGATCGGCAAGCGGGACGGTGAAGTCGACCTCATCGATTCTGGGACCGCTGCTGCCCACGATCAGCCGAAGCCTCGGCACAGTGCGGTCGGGAATATTAAACACAATAGCGACTGTCTGCTGGCACCAGGCGGACAGCATGATATACAGGAGTGTATGTGCAGTTACTCTCAGCCAATGCCTGTTCATGAAGTAACCCGGCAGGACGCAAGTTTCAAAACCTGAATGCTACCGCCAAAGCGGCAATCAACCAAGTGAGAATTCCGTGAAACCGGATCGAGTCAGACTGGACAGGATTGGGAACAGAAAAAGCCCGCCCCGCTTTTCCGGGGCGGGCTCCTGCAATCAGGGATTGCTGGCGGTGTAGGTCACACGACCTCCACGGGCACTGGTGCCATACGTACCGGATTCATACACCGCGGTATTCAGGTAGGCGTATGTCCAGGTAGCATTTTCAATGGTCAGGCTACCATTTATAGTCGGGCTGGACGTGTTGGTGCCTGAATTGGAAAGGACCGGTGGACTGAGGTCCGAATTGTCGCTGATTGTGCCGATTTCGGCGTAGGGAATTCGATTGCCCACGAGGTTGGCGAGACCGGCCCCGCCGCTGTTGTTACTCTCGGTGATGGTAATCACACCTGCATTGCTGATAATTTGAACAGAAACATCACCAGGTGTGCCGGTATCGCCGCCGGAGGTCGCAGATACCGGGTTCAACGGGTCGCCCAGGGTCGCCGCCGGTGGATCGAAGATGATTTCGTTAATGGTACCACCGGGGGAACCTACCCGAAATCGCAACACCGATGGTATATTAATGCGAAAATCCAGATTGACCCCTGCCTGGATGTTACCGTTGCCGGTTACGGTTACAGCTTCTGAGGCGGCCTGTCCCGGTAACATGGCGATAGCCAGGCTGGTGGAACTGATCAGTAGAATATTCTTCAGTTTTTTCATTGCGCACCCTGTTGATCGGTAGGTTTCGGGAATGATGCTTCATTACTCGAACCTAGCTATCGGCACAAAAGCTGATACATTGAGCCGATTTCTCCCCCACCACACAGCGGGGTGCGGGTCGATTTACAGTATGGGCTGAGGATCCGGGATCAGAACGTACAGTGGGTGGAGGCGTCATTCAGTGACAGTGTGCCGGTCAGGTCTGTTACCCGGCGAATATCATGTCGCTCCAGGTAGGCAAGGATGCCATGATTGATCTTCGGACAGACCAGCGGATCATAAAACAGGGCGGTGCCGATGCCCACGGCCGAGGCACCGGCGATCAGGAATTCCAGGGCATCTTCCGGTGTTGTGATTCCTCCCTGTCCGATGATCGGGACTGCGTGCGGCCTGGCTACCTGATAGACCTGGTGGACCTTCAGCAGGGCAACCGGTTTGATGGCGGGGCCGGACAGTCCGCCCTGATTATTTCCGATAACCGGTGTCCTGTTTTCGATATCGATGGCCATGCCCATCAGTGTGTTGATGACCGAGAAGGCATCGGTACCCGCATCGATACAGCGACGGGCATTTTCGGCAATGTCGGTCTGATTGGGCGACAGCTTGGTAATCAGGGGCTTGCTGGTGACGGCACGGCAGGCCTCTACCACTCGTGCCGACATATCCGGATCATTGCCAAAGGTGACGCCACCTTCCTTGACATTTGGGCAGGAAATGTTGATCTCGATGCCGTCAATGGGCGAATCTTCGAAACGTCGGGTGACTTCGACATATTCCTCGAGGGTTGAACCGGAGACATTGGCGATAAAGCGGGTTTCCTCAAAATCCAGTTGTGTCAGAATGGTATCGATCACCTGATCGGTACCCGGATTTTGCAAACCGATGGCGTTGAGCATGCCCATCGGGGTTTCCGCAATACGGTGCGGCGGATTTCCCAGGCGTGCTTTCAGGGTGGTTCCCTTCAAACAGATGGCGCCGACGTCGCGGTTGGAAAAACCGTCTACCCGTGTGTATTCTTCTCCGAACCCGACACAGCCGGATAACAGTACCAGGGGTGTCGCCAGTGGCATGCCGCAGAGATCGATGGCAAGCCTGTCCACCCCGGTTTCATCCGGGACGGTGTCCTGTTTAGACGTGGTCATTGTAATGTTCCATATTGTCCTTTTTCAGCCGGAGATACCACCGAACACCGGTAATATCATACGCCTGTGCGCCAATACCGGTAGTCGTCTGCATCTTATTCATCCGCTCGGCTTTGATATGGATGACCGAAGGCTGCGCAGGGCGGGACTGGACTACCGGGAGTGGGCCGTGGTGCGTGAACATGCCAGTCTGGAGGAATTCATGAGTGCTGTGCAACCCGAGAGAGTGTGGGCAGCCTCTACCCATGGAAGATGCAACTATACCGATGTCGACTATCATGCGGGCGATGCATTGCTGTTCGGTCCCGAAACCCGGGGGTTGCCGCTGAAAGAGATGGGTTTTCTGGCAGAGAACCAGATCATAAGGATACCCATGGTGGAGGATAGTCGCAGTCTCAATCTTTCAAATGCCGTCGCGGTGGTGTGTTACGAGGCCTGGAGGCAACTGGATTTCAGGCAGCAATCCGCTGATCCTGTTCGTCTGAAAAGGTCCTAGAAACTTTCCGCCCTGGGCTGTCTGGAGAGCAGGGTATGCACGGCATCCCGGGGAGCGAGGCCCTTGTTGAGCACACGGTGTACCTGGTCGGTGATCGGCATGTCGATTTGATGTGCAGTGGCCATCTTCTCCAGTTCGCTCGTGGTGTTGACACCTTCGACCACCTGACCGATGGCCGTTATGGCCTCTTCCAGGGATGCGCCCCTGCCCAGCGCCAGGCCAAGTCTGCGGTTACGTGACTGGTCATCGGTACAGGTCAACACGAGGTCACCCAGGCCTGCCAGTCCCACAAAGGTTTCTCTTTTTCCGCCCAGGGCATTGCCCAGACGCATGATTTCAGCGAGACCACGCGTTATTAGCGCCGCCCGTGAATTGGCGCCAAAACCCAGGCCGTCAGCGATACCTGCTGCGATGGCCATTACATTCTTGCTGGCACCACCGAGTTCAACGCCAAGGACATCCGTACTGGTATAGGCACGAAAGGTATTTCCATGCAAAAGGGCGGCCAGTTCGGTTGCAAAGCGGGGATGGCCAGACGCAACGGTAGCCGCTGCCGGCAGTCCCGCAGCGACCTCGCCCGCAAACGTGGGTCCGGAAATAATCGCGCTCTGATAGCGTGAACCAAGCACTTCCCCCACGACCTGATGGAGAAACTTGCCGGTGCCTGTCTCCAGCCCCTTGGTAGCCCAGGCAATCCGGGTGCTTTTGCTCAGCAGGGGCGCCAATGCCTGCAGTTGTTCTCGGAAACAGTGGCTTGGTACCGCGATCAGCAGCGTATCGATACCGGTGACCGCGGCTTCCAGGTCGGCTTCGGGATACAGGTTATCCGGAAGGGTGTGCTCCGGCAGGTACACACGATTACAGTGTTCCACCTGCATGTTTTTGATCCGCTCGGGATTGCGTCCCCACAGGCGGACTGAATGACCATTACGCGCCAGCAGGATTGCGAGCGCGGTGCCCCAGGAGCCTGCACCCAGTACGGTGATTTCCGCTGCGCAGGTCATCGGGCCCTCAGCTGGCTGTATCGGTATTAATCCGTCCCGAATTCGGCTGGCTGGTCATGGGTTCAGTGGTTGGATTCCTGTTGTTGTTTGGCCAGGGCTTCCTCTTTCTGCCTGGCGTAAATCAGATCGAAATTGATCGGTGCCAGATTGATGGGCTCGAATCCACCACGGCCGACCAGACTGGAGATGGTCTCGCGGGCGTAGGGAAACAGGACCGTGGGACAGTAGACGGCCAGCATATGCTCCAGTTCCTGTCCCTCGAAACCCTCTATCCGGAAGATACCGCCTTGCTGCACTTCAACCAGATAGGCGGTCTTGTCTTCCAGTTTGGCGGTCACCGTCATGGAAAGTAAGACTTCATGTACATTTTCCGCGATTATCGTGTGCAGGTTGTTCAACTGCAGGTTAACCGACGGTTTCCATTCCTGGGTGAATATCACGGGTGAATTGGGCGTTTCAAAAGAAAGGTCCTTGGTGTAAATCTTCTGAATGTCAAAGCGCCGCTGGTTCTCTTCCGACCGGCCGGCGTTTTCAGTTTTTTCGTCCGTCATGATGTCGTTGTCCTGGTGGATTTCTTCTGTGTAAATTCGCAAATGCTGTGATGACTAATGGGTACAGCGTGACTGGTGACAGGGGTGTTGATCAAGTATCCGAAAACGTTCTATTTTTTTGTAATCGGCAGGTTCGCATTCTGCCATGCCATTATACCACCCTTCAGATTGTATACTTCCTGAAACCCCTTTTTCCGCAAGCGGCTGCAGAAGCCAGCGGACTGCTGGCCGGTACGGCAATAGGCAATTACCGGTTTGTCGTTCTTTAGCTTGCCGACTTCTGCATCCAGCTTGTCCTTTGGCATGTTGATCGCATTCAGGATGTGCCCGGATCGAAATTGCCCATCATCCCGGATGTCGATCATTACGGCATCGTTATGATTGATAAGGCGGGTTGCCTCCTGGCTGTCGATATGTTTCGCACCCCCCGCCAGGCGCTGGATTTCGCCACCGATCAGTAATACCAGGATGACTGCAAGAGAGACAAACAGCGCCCAGTGGTTGGTTATGAATTCGCTGATTTGATTGATATCCATTTCAATTCCGGATACTGGATCTGTGTCACCATGTGTCCAGCCTGTGGGCGGGCAGACAGGGACGTCTATTCATGCCAGTCTGAGCACCCTGCTGACTGTTGTGTGGTGTGTTGTGGCCGGTGTCTTCAGCTGCAGAATACTTCACGCATCATACTGATCAATCGCAGTGTTCGTGAGTCGCCAACCCGGTAATAAACGCGGTTGGCGTCCTTGCGCGAGGCCAGTATTCCCTTGTCCCTGAGGATAGCAAGATGTTGTGAGATATTGCTCTGTGAGGTTCCTACATGTTCGACAATATCCTGTACACTGACTTCGCGATCCCCCAGGGTGCACAGGATCTTCAATCTGAGCGGGTGTGACATCGCTTTCAGTGAGCGCGATGCACGATCGATATCCTCATCTTTCGTGATCAGCGGGTCATTGGTTTCAATCATCTCGTTGTGTCTCGCATACATGCCTGAATCTATGATCATGGATCGTTTCCGGTGTGGTTTGATGCTGACATTTATAAATAAACCATTATACAATAATAATTCTTGCAAACCATAGATAAACACTTGCCAGCAGTAATTTTGTTTCCGTTGTGCCTGGTGCAAAACGATCTGGTTGCATCAATCTCGAGTTAGAAAATACGCTCTGTGCAGTGCTATTCTGTTTTTGAATACAACTGACGTGATGACATGCCGAAGGTAGCCAAGAATAATCCGATGCCTGCTTCTCCAAAGCCCCTGGTCCTGCTCATTCTGGATGGTTGGGGACACAGCGAATCAGAGCAACACAATGCCATTTTCGCCGCCAGGACGCCGGTCTGGGACCGATTGTGGGCCACTTATCCGCACACGCTGATTCGGACTTCCGGTGCCGCGGTCGGATTACCGGGTGATCAGATGGGTAATTCCGAGGTAGGGCATCTCAATCTGGGTGCAGGCAGAGTCGTCTACCAGGAGTTCACGCGAGTCAGTCGCGCCATCAAGACACGCTCTTTTTTCAATAACCGTACCCTGACGGATGCAGTAGATCTTGCCGTCGACAACGGAAAAGCTATACATATAATGGGTTTATTGTCCCCTGGCGGGGTACACAGCCACGAGGCACACATCCACGCCATGGTGGAACTGGCCGCACAAAGGGGATCCAACAGGGTCTATGTACATGCCTTTCTCGATGGTCGTGATACCTCGCCACGCAGTGCCCATGCGTCCCTGCAGGCCATGTGTGAGAAATACGAAAGCCTGGGGTGTGGACGGGTTGCATCGATTATCGGTCGATATTATGCGATGGACCGGGATCATCGCTGGCCCCGTATCAAATGTGCCTACGACCTGATTACCCGTGGCAAGGCAGAGTTCGAGGCGGTGGATGCGATATCCGGACTGGAGATGGCTTATACGCGCAATGAAGGGGATGAGTTCGTGCAGGCAACGCGCATCGTTCCGCACGGTGGGCAGCCGGTGTGCGTAGAGGACGGAGATGTGATGATATTCATGAATTTCCGCTCGGATCGCGCTCGTCAGATAACGAGACCATTCATTGAGGACGATTTCGATGGTTTCGAGCGTGAACAAACGCCCAAGCTGGCCAGTTTTGTCAGCCTCACCGAATACAAACATGATTTCCATATACCGGTCGCCTTTCCACCGGAACGGCTGAATAACGTATTCGGTGAATATATCGCCATGCATGGACTCCGTCAGCTAAGGCTGGCGGAGACAGAAAAATATGCCCATGTAACCTTCTTCTTCAATGGAGGTGTCGAAGCCCCGTTTGAGGGCGAAGATCGTATCCTTGTACCTTCGCCACTGGTTGCCACCTACGACCTCAAACCGGAAATGAGTGCTGTTGAGGTTACGGACAATCTGGTCAACGCCATAGAAGAGCAGAAGTACGATGTCATTATCTGTAATTATGCAAATCCTGATATGGTTGGGCATACCGGAAAGTTCCCGGCAGCAGTGAAGGCGATCGAGACCATTGATGTTTGCCTTGGCAGAATCGTCAATGCACTTGAACATTTTGGTGGTGAAATGCTGGTGACGGCAGATCACGGGAATGCCGAACTTATGCAAAATATTGAGACTAATCAGGCGCATACGGCGCATACAGTCAATGTGGTCCCGCTTTTATATATCGGTAGGCCGGCGGTGATGATTTCCCAGGGTTCATTGTGCGATATCGCTCCCAGCATGCTGTATCTAATGAATCTTGACATTCCTTCTGAAATGACCGGAACACCCCTGGTGGAGCTGAACACGGCCTCAATCGAGGGCAAAGAGGAGATGTCTGAACTGG
The DNA here is from genome assembly GCA_029287615.1 of Pseudomonadota bacterium. GTDB lineage: Bacteria > Pseudomonadota > Gammaproteobacteria > UBA9214 > UBA9214 > JARFQV01. Next base: position 24,133 of record JARFQV010000223.1, read on the forward strand.
CGATGCGTGATGGCTAGTCCGTGCCAGGTGCATCTTTACAGTTCCCCTGATGATGCAGACGGGATATCCTGCCAGATTGATGATATTCCTGTTCCTGCTCGTGGCGATGTATCCGGGGCTGGCCACTGCGGAGGACTCGGTAGCCAGCACTGACAAGTTGAATGAGTTGCGCCGGCAAATACAGGAATTGAAGGGCGCGATTCGAGCAGACCGGAAACAGGAAGCGGATCTTGACAGGGCGCTACGTGTGGCAGAAGAGGACATTGGCCGGATCAGCCTGGAAGTTCACAGGATCGATGCAGAGTTACGGGAGCAGCAAAGGCGGCGCGCAAGTCTGCTGACAGATCACAAAGAGCGGAAGGACATGCTTGCGAAATTGCGTCGTACCATCTCACGCCAGGCTCGGACAGGATTCGCACTGGGACAGCAGCAGCAAATAAAAATGCTGCTGAATCAAGAGGATCCGGCAATAATCAGCCGGATGCTGGCATACCACGGGTATATTTCTAGGGCGCAGTCCCGGAATGCGCGCGCCTTGCGGAATCAACTGGGAGAGTTGCGAGCCATCGAGCAGTCAATCGAACAGCAAAGCCTCCGGCTTGGCAAGCTGAGAGGACAGCGTGCCGAGGAAATACACGAACTTGAGACTGTGCAGCTTCAGCGTCAGAAGACGCTGGAGAGCCTGAAAAAGGAGATTCAGGACAAGGATCAGTTACTTGAAAGGTATGTACGTGATGAACAGCGTCTGGAAGACCTGCTTGCCTCCCTGCAGGACAACCTGGCAGATATCCCGAATAGTGCCGGACGTCCGCTATCGATCCGGTCCATGAAGGGAAAACTGCCATGGCCGGTATCTGGCCCGCTAATGGCACGCTATGGCCAGAGAAGGGCGGGTGCAGACTTGAGGTGGAGGGGTGTTATTATCGGTGCCACTGATGGCGCGGAAGTTCGCTCTATATCACACGGACGCGTGGCCTTCGCAGACTGGCTGCGTGGTGTGGGCCTTCTTTTGATCATCGATCATGGTGATGGCTATATGAGTCTCTATGGCTACAATCAGAGTCTGTACAAGGAAGTCGGTGACTGGGTGGAAGCCAATGAGGTGATTGCACTGGTCGGTGGCAGCGGCGGGCAGTCGCGGTCTGGCCTGTACTTCGAGCTCAGAAAAGAAGGCCGGCCCGTTAATCCCGCCAGTTGGTGCCAGGGTCCGGTGCCACAGGCGCGGGCCAGGGGTGTGTCGATTCGACTGGCGCATGCTGGTCAAGGCTTTTGAACAAGGGGCCGATAGGGCTGTCTATACATCAATATAGCTACTTTTGCCGGGCAATCACCGGCGGGTGAAAACCTGCACGGAGTTGAAGCGGCTGGATAATGACTCATGAATTCAAAGCGAAGCAATATTCAACTTCTGTTTGTAGGTCTGGTACTGGGTATCCTGATATCCATCGGACATGGCGTGTTAGCCGAGCGCGAGAAAGCATCTCTTCCCGTTAAGGAACTGCGTACCTTCAGTGATGTATTCGGGCGCATCAAAAACGACTATGTCGAGGACGTTGAAGACAAGGAACTGCTGGAGAGTGCCATTCGCGGGATGTTGTCAGGCCTGGATCCTCATTCGGCCTACCTCGATCAGGAACAGTTCAAGGAGTTGCAGGTAGGTACCAGCGGGCAGTTTGGCGGGCTGGGGATTGAAGTCGGTATGGAAGACGGATTCGTCAAGGTGATCGCGCCAATCGATGATACCCCCGCACAAAGGGCAGGTATCAAGGCGGGTGATCTGATCATTCGTCTGGATGATACACCGGTGAAGGGACTCACGCTTGGTGATGCGGTGAAGGTTATGCGGGGTAAACCGGGGACAAGTATTGAACTTACCATTGTGCGCGAGGGACTGGACAAGCCGTTGAAGGTGGAAATCGTCCGGGACACCATCAAGGTGAAGAGCGTGAAGAGCCGGATCCTGGAAGACGGTTATGCTTATCTGCGCATATCACAGTTTCAGTCAAAGACCGCGGATTACGTCGATGATGCTGTTGCCAAGCTTCGAAAGGAAAACAAGGGCGAATTGAAGGGCATGATTCTGGACTTGCGTAATAACCCCGGTGGGGTACTGAACGGGGCGGTTGCGGTCTCGGATGCTTTTCTATCAAAGGGAATGATCGTTTATACGGAAGGCCGGGTTGCGGATTCCAAATTACGATTTAATGCGACCCCCGATGATTTGCTGGATGGTGCACCGATTGTGGTCCTGGTCAATCAGGGATCAGCATCGGCTTCAGAAATCGTTGCCGGCGCACTGCAGGATCACAAGCGCGCGATCATAATGGGCAATCAAACCTTCGGAAAGGGTTCTGTGCAAACCATTTTACCTCTTACCAATGGCACAGCGGTGAAGCTGACAACAGCACGCTATTACACCCCTTCAGGACGTTCCATACAGGCAGAGGGAATTACGCCGGATATCGAACTCGACAAGGTACATGTAGAGACTGTCGAGTCCTCGATTGACCCACTGAAGGAGGCGGATCTCAGCCATCACCTGAAAAACGGGAAATCCGGGAAAAAGAATGGCAACAAATCCGAGTCCGAGGATGAGGAAGAAACGGAATCACTTGCGCAGTCTGACTACCAGCTCTACGAGGCGCTCAATTTACTGAAGGGACTCCACATTCTGCGCGAGCACATGTAGTAATTTCTCATCATCGCCTCGGGATCCGTTGACAGATGACCCCTGTCCAGTGCTTGAGAGGTGCTGGATAGAACGGGACACTGACCATGCCTCTTCACATTGCCGGCAATTCGCTACAATCTGAGACAGAAAGGCAGTCGATTTTTTTATGGCAAATGGAAATTTGCAGGATACAGGCTTATCCATCATCCAGGAGGTGAATGATGCAAACTGCTGTCCTTGTTCCATTGGCACAGGGGTGTGAAGAACTCGAGGCGGTTACGGTTATCGATCTGCTGCGTCGCGCAGGTATTGAGGTTGTGACGGCAGGACTCGATGAACAACCGGTAGAGGGATCACGGGGTACGGTACTTGTCCCCGATACCACACTGGATCAGGTTCTGGGTCGGGATTTTGATATGGTAGTACTGCCTGGCGGTTTGCCAGGCTCGGACCATCTGGACAAGGATCAGCGTCTGAAGGATATGCTGGTGAGGATGAACGGGGAAGGGAAATATACAGCTGCTATCTGTGCAGCTCCAAGGGTACTTGCCAGTACGGGACTGCTGGATGGCAGGCGTGCCACCAGTTATCCTGGTAGTCTGGATCCGGATACCGTTCCGGGTATGGTATATGTCGAGGAGCCAGTGGTGAGGGATGGAACCGTGGTTACATCGCGTGGACCAGGTACAGCCATGGATTTTGCTCTGGAGCTGATTGAAGTCCTGTCCGGGGTGGACGCGCGCGATGAGGTAGAGGCGGGTCTTCAACGCAGCGGTAAGTGAATCTGCCGAGTCACCGATGGTATCGGCGGTAAGGGATACGAATGAACTGGATCGTCTCCCTTATATCCAGGCAGACGTTTTCCGAACCGTTGCGGAAGCCGTAAAGCTGACCTGTCCTGAACGGTTGTGAAGAACTTCGTGCTACTTTCGGTTGTCAGGCCAGTTGAAAAGAAGGATTAGCAGGCCGGCTATGCCGAACAGCCAGGACAGCACCGGCGCACCGGCAATGAGCACCGCCTGGCCACCATGCAGTATATAGACCAGAGTGGCGCTGATGATCAGGCCCGTTCCGGTGACCGCGGCGTAATTACGTCGATTGGCCTGCTTGAGATTCTGGCGCAGTTTCTGCAATTCATCCGATTTCCATTCTACCTGCATCTTACCCGAAGACAGCTGTTCCAGCGTGCGGTGAACAAGTTGCGGTATTTCGGGCAGGCTCTTGCTCCAGGTCGGGATGGTTTGCTCAAGATTACGCACAAGCGCCTTGGCGCCAACCTGTTCGCTCATCGAACGTTCCAGAAACGGTTTTGCTGTTTGCCACAGGTCGAGTTCCGGATCAAGTTGTCGGCCGAGACCCTCGATATTCAGTAGCGTCTTCTGCAACAGCACAAGTTGTGGTTGTATCTCCATATTGAATCTTCGCGCGGTCTGAAAAAGCCGCAGGAGCAGGTGTCCGAATGATATGTCTTTCAGCGGTTTTTCAAAGATGGGTTCACATACAGTACGTATTGCGGACTCGAATTCATCAACACGGGTTCCGGCAGGGACCCATTCGGATTCAACGTGCAGTTCGGCAACCCTGCGATAGTCGCGGCGGAAAAAGGCGAGAAAGTTCTCTGCCAGATAGCGCTGGTCGACAGGGTTGAGTGTTCCCATGATGCCAAAATCAACCGCTATATACCGGCCATCCGAGCCAACGAATATATTACCCGGATGCATATCTGCGTGAAAGAAATTGTGATGGAATACCTGGGTGAAGAAGATCTCCACACCCTGTGCAGACAATCGCTTGATATCAATATCCGGGCTTTTGCGCAGCTGGTCGATACTACTGATTGGTATGCCTGAAATACGCTCCATAACCATGATATTGTGACGGCAATACGGCCAGTAAATCTGCGGGACATACAACAAGTCAGAATTGATGAAGTTACGCCTGAGTTGGGATGCATTGGCAGCCTCACGCATCAAGTCCAGTTCATCCAGCAGTGTTTTCTTGAATTCTGCAACGACTTCACGGGGCCGCAGTCTCCGTCCGTCTCTCCAGTAACGTTCCGCAAGTGATGCGATGTAGAACAGGAGGCCGACATCACGACGGATCTGTTTTTTCACATGCGGCCGCAGTACCTTTACAACAACTGCGGTACCGTCGTGTAATCGGGCAGCATGAACCTGGGCAATGGATGCAGAGGCCAGTGGTGTTTCATCAAACTCAAGAAAAACATCCTGGACTGATTGTCCGTAGGTCTTCTCAATCATGGCGCGTGCCTGTGAACCCGGGAACGGCGGGACGTTGTCCTGAAGGCTGGCCAGTTCGATGGCTATATCATCCGGTAACAAATCCTGGCGTGTGGACAGTATCTGTCCAAACTTGACATAGATGGGACCGAGGTCTTCCAGGGTTCGTCTCAGTCTCACTGCGCGGGGTAATTTATGCTTGCGTATCCAGTTCCAGGGAGCCAGGTAAAGAAGGAAACGTATCGGTCTGAAAAGGTGCGTGGCAAATACAATCTCGTCCAGGCCATGGCGAACGAGTACCCAGTTGATATGTACAAGTCTCAGGAACTGTGATGTATTTATCATTTGTGGTATCGCCTGTTGCGATTCAGTAATCGTAGTTCAGGTTGCGGTACCGTTATCCTGCGTTTTGATCAGCTTTTGCAATTGCACGATACGCGCCTCAAGGCGATCTGCATGAAGATTTAATTCCGATACATCAGTGATGAAGTTTTCTATCAGTATTCGTGCCGGGAGCATCCTTGCCTCTTCCTGCAGGTATTCGGATACATCATCAATGAACAGGTTCATGCCATGGCGTGCAAAGCGGCTGGTACTACGTATTATGCTACCCAGTTGATGTGCCATAACATCACCGCAGGCACTGGACAGAATTTCTTCCCAGTCTACATCCATACTGTTGAGGATTTCCCTGAAACGTTGCCCAGTATCAGTATCACCCGTGATTTCTACATCTCCGGCAAACAGGCCTTTGTCCAGGCCTGGATCGATTCCCAGACGCAACAGGGTAATGGGTGTGCCGCGAACCATGGTGTCAGGCTGACTTTCGTAATGCCCAAGGACCTGTATTCCATCACGACCTGGTATCAGGTAGAAGGAGAGATCGAGGCCGCGCAAATCCAGCCCGATCACTTTCCCTTCCAGAGCCGCCATTCGTGAGCGGGTTTCGGGATCCAGTGACAGACAGCGGTTAATGGCGCCTTCAGCAATCCCTGCGAACATGGACGAGGCGTTCACCTGATTTCCCTGATCAGTACTTTCAGTGGTTTTCTGGATTCGTCATTGGTCACCACAAGTGTGTTGGCGATCCTGTCATGGAATCCCTGCTTGCGTTTATCCCAAATGATCCATGCGAAGCCCAGAAACAGCGGCAGGATGGATGCAATATACGCGGCACATCGCAGCATGCACTGGCCAAGTCCTGGACGGTCACCGGTACGACGGTTCACGATGGAGCAATCCATCAGCATTTTGCCGGGGGTCGCCTGGAACCGGTACCAGAACCCTGTCAGCACGGGTACCACAAGAATCCACAGGGAGGACAGCACAGTGCGGTGTTTGTCCATGGATTCCTGGATGGTGTCGCCGAAAACGGCCAGCAGAAAGAACCTGATAATTGCTATAACAAGTGACAGCAGAAATAAATCCAGCAGCATGGCCAGAAAACGACGCCAGAAGCCGGCGTATGCACCAGGGGCAGTCAAAATTTATACCCGCGGTGTATTGCCACGATACCGCCAGAAAGGTTTTGATAGCTGCAGTCCTCGAATCCGGCTTTGTCAATCATGCCTTTCAGCTTCTCCTGGTCAGGGTGCATGCGGATTGATTCGGCAAGATATCGGTAGCTATCTGCATCACTGGCAATCAGGCGCCCCATCAGCGGCATTATTTTGAAGGAATAAAGGTCATAAAGTGGTCTGATGGCAGCGACTGGCCTGGAAAACTCGAGTATCAGAAGTCGACCGGCCGGCTTTAGTACACGGTACATGGATTGCAAGGCAGTCTGCTTGTCAGTCACATTACGCAGGCCAAAAGCGATGGTGATGCAATGAAAGCTGTTATCCGGAAAAGGAAGCTGTTCTGCATTTGCCTGAACGAACAGAACATTTCCGGTTATCCCGTGGTCGATCAGCCGACCCCTTCCTTCACGCAGCATGTTGTGGTTAATATCGGCAAGAACAACATTTCCGGATGGTCCGGTGATTCGCGACAAGCTGCGGGTCAGGTCCCCCGTACCGCCTGCAAGGTCGAGAACTTGCTGGCCACGTCTAACGCCGGATGTCTCAATGACAATGCGTTTCCAGATGCGATGTATACCAAGTGACATCACATCATTCATAAGATCATATTTACCAGCCACGGAGTCGAAGACGGATGCTACATGCCGTGCCTTTTCTTCGACAGGTACCTTCCTGTATCCAAAATCGGTTGTCTCTTTTTCAACCGGTATATCAGATTTCTCACCCATGGCGATATCGTTCAGTCGGTTGAAGCAGTCATGCGTTTGTGTCCAGCTGCTTCCAGACTTTCCAGGTATTCCTTCCAGTATCTTTCATGGTTTACTCCAAGATCATAGAGGGTTTCCCAGGAATAGATGCCTGTGTCATGGCCGTCATCAAAATGAGGTTGTATGGCATAACTGCCCACGGGATCGATTTTGGTGATTGATACTTTTTCCTTTCCCACCTGGAGCACACCCTGACCAGGTCCATGACCCCTTACCTCTGCGGAGGGTGAATAGACACGAAGGTATTCATAAGGGAGCTTGAATACATTGCCATTATCAAAGCTGATTTCCAGTATGCGTGATTTCTGGTGAAGGTTGATTTCTGTCGGGCGGGGAGATTTTTCGGGCATGTCTTGCCTCACTGTCTGGTTTGTTACAGCATCATTAAAGTATATAGCGGCTGAGATCCTCATCATGTACCAGCTGCTCCAGCTGTGCATCCACATAATCGGCATCCACTTTCAGTGTGGTGCCAGGCTGGTCCGTGGCCGTAAATGATATGGACTCAAGCAAACGCTCCATGACGGTGTGCAGGCGTCTTGCGCCAATATTTTCTGTCTGCTCATTAACTCCCCAAGCAACCTCTGCAATCCTTGCAATTCCGTCTTCAGTGAATGACAGGCTGACATTCTCTGTCTCCATAAGAGCGATGTACTGTTCTGTCAGAGATGCGTCGGGTTCTGTGAGTATGCGGACAAAATCATCCGCACCAAGTGCATCCAGTTCGACTCGGATGGGCAGTCTGCCCTGCAGTTCGGGAATCAGATCTGATGGCTTGGACAGGTGGAAAGCGCCGGAAGTGATGAAGAGAATGTGGTCCGTTTTTACCATTCCGTATTTGGTTGTAACGGTAGAGCCTTCAACCAGTGGCAGTAAATCACGTTGCACGCCTTCCCTGGAGACATCCGGTCCGCTGCTATTCGAGCGTTGCGTGACCTTGTCCAGTTCATCTATGAATACGATGCCATTCTGTTCCACATTCTCGAGAGCAGCCTGTTTCAGATCATCATCGTTGATCATGCTGGCAGCCTCTTCGTCACATAACAGTTTCAGTGCATCGCGTATTTTGAGTTTTCTGGTTTTTGTACGACCACCGGCCATGTTCTGAAACATGCCCTGGAGCTGACTGGTCATTTCCTCCATACCAGGAGGAGCCATTATTTCGACGCCAATGGGCGTTGCAGATACCTCTATTTCAATCTCTCGATCATCAAGCTGTCCTTCGCGCAGTTTTTTGCGAAATTTCTGTCGCGTTGCGGATTCATCGGTTTCTGTCTGTAAATCCGCTGTGCCCCTTGGTTGTGGAAGAAGTGCATCCAGTATTCGTTCCTCGGCGGCGTCCTCTGCGCGATGCTTGACCTTGGACATCGCCTCTTCACGGGCGAGCTTGATTGCTACATCCACAATGTCTCGAATGATGGAGTCTACATCACGTCCGACATAACCGACTTCCGTAAATTTGGTTGCCTCTATCTTTACAAATGGTGCATTCGCCAGTCTGGCGAGTCGTCGTGCGATCTCGGTTTTACCGACTCCTGTCGGGCCGATCATCAGGATGTTCTTGGGCGTGATCTCGTAACGCAGTTCCTCACTTACCTGCATACGCCGCCAGCGGTTTCTCAGTGCAATTGCCACGGCACGTTTGGCAGCTTGCTGACCGATTATGTGTTTGTCCAGTTCCTGGACGATTTCTCTGGGAGTCATCTTGGACATATCAAGTTCTGATACAGCTTCTGTCTGGAATTAGAGGTCGGGAGATGGAATGAATCTGTGCAGGTGGTGCACAGGTTCACAGGTTTCGAAAGTAAATTTCCGAAACTTTGTCGTATCGGTGATAACGGACATCCGATGAGGTATTTCCGGTGGAATCAGGAGAAAAGCGTGTTTGTGCATGATGTGTGAATTTTCCGGATCACGTTGTTCTACCGCCGGAACCAGAAGGTTTGCCTGACAGTTCTTCCATTGTCAGATTGTGGTTAGTATAAATACAGATATTGGCGGCAATCCTCAATGATTTTTCCACGATGCTGCGTGCATCAAGTTTAGAGTTTTCCAGCAGAGCGCTTGCTGCTGCCTGGGCGAACGGACCTCCTGACCCGATGGCCATCAGTTCGTTTTCGGGCTCGATAACATCTCCATTACCGGTGATAATCAGGGAGGTATGCCGGTCGGCGACGGCCAGCAGAGCCTCCAGTCGACGGAGCATGCGATCGGTGCGCCAGTCCTTGGCAAGCTCTACAGCGGCGCGGGTCAGATTGCCGCTATGCTGCTCCAGCTTGCCCTCAAATCGCTCGAACAGTGTAAAAGCATCCGCTGTACCACCGGCAAAACCGGCCAATACCTTGTTCTGGTACAGACGGCGGACCTTGCGCGCATTGCCCTTCATGACGGTATTGCCCATCGATACCTGGCCATCACCCCCGATCACCACCAGGTGATCGCGACGCACGGAAAGAATAGTGGTGCCGTGAAGCTGTTTCACTGGAAAAATCCCTTGCTGGGCAAGTTTAGAATTGTGTGTAATTGTACACCAAATACCTGTTTTGATTCAGCGAGCCACGGGGGGTGATAAAGGCAAAGGCTTTTCAGCGGCGCTTTCTGGCTCGAGGATGGGCCTGGTCATAGACGCGGGCAAGATGCCGGAAATCAAGGTGTGTATATACCTGCGTGGTGCTGATATCCGCGTGACCGAGTAATTCCTGAACAGCCCTTAGGTCTCCACTTGATTCCAGCAGGTGGCTGGCAAACGAGTGTCTGAGCATATGGGGATGAACGCCTTCTGGCAGGCCTTGTCGTCTTGACCAGACCTGAAGCCTCAATTGAACGGCGCGTGGTGTCAGCCGTTTCCCCCTGATACCGGTGAATAAGGCGGTTTCTCCCCTGTCCGGGAGGGAATGTCGTTCCTGTAACCAGTTGCGCAGGGCCTCCCTCGCCATACTGCCGACCGGCAATACCCGTGTTTTGGCTCCCTTGCCGGTTACCCGCACCAGCGCGCTGTCCAGATCCAGGTCGCTGATATCCAGTGCGACCAGCTCGGAGAGCCGCAATCCCGATGAATACAACAGTTCGATTATTGCCAGGTCGCGAATGGACAGGGTGTCATTAGCATGGTCGGAGAACAGCTTCGCGACCTGGTCCACGCTAAGCGCATCTGGCAGGGGATGATGGCTGGATGGGGCGCTCACATCCAGGCCGGGATTGCATTCCACATGCTTTTCACGTAACAGATAATGGTAGAAGGTGCGCAGAGCCGACAGGCGTCGCTGAATGCTTCTTCCGCTCAGCCCGGTTCGATGTGCCTCGGCAGCCAGGCGGCGTACCCGGTTTGAATCGAGCTGATCCCAGGAATCGAGGCCATTACTGTCACAGTATCGGGAGACTGAATCCAGTTCGCGCGCATAATGACGGATTGTATGGGGTGAGAGTCGGCGCTCTGTTTTGAGGTGGTTCAGGAACCGGTCCTTCCAGGCCAGCTCTTCCCTTCGCATACGGTACTCCCGATACCGGCTTGTCTGGCAGATGAAAGTGTTGTGTCAGTCTCTGGCCGTCTGTTCTTCGGGAATGAATTGCTGAACCAGGTCGCCAAGCAGTTCGCCCAGGTGGCTCAGGAACATGGTACCCATTCCCGGATGGAAGCGACTGGCTTCATGGCTACCGATTGCCAGTAGTCCTCTTGCAGCATCCTTTCCGAGTGGAATTACTGCTGCCGATTCAATCGCGGGAGCACCGTCACTGAACAGATAGTCCAGCTGTTTCGGCTTGAAACGGCCGCACTGTGGCAGTCCGGCTCTGAGAAAGCCCTTGAAACTCCCGTTTTGCCGGTCTTTCGCCGATAACTGTTCTGCGCCACAAGTCCGTGCCTCATCCTCCGTTAAGCCGGCAAGCCGAATGCTGACCGCATCCGCCTTGAACTCCCCCTGCAGGAGAGTGCGCAGGGTTTCGATCAGATCTTCCAGTGAGCCTGTCATGAGCAGCCCACGAGTGAGCTTGTGCATGCGCTCGTTGAGCCGGTCGTTATCCCTTGCTACCTGTATCAGGTCCATCAGTTTGCGTTTGAGCTGACGGTTCTGGTCTCGCAGTACACGTACCTGATGCTCGACCAGTGAGACGGCATTTCCGCAAGTGTGAGGGATTTCCAGCATGGCTAGAAGGCTGGGGTTCTCCACAAAAAAATCATTGTGGGTTGTCAGATAATCAACGACGCTGCCTTCGTCGATGCCTAGCTCATCCTGATCGGTTTTCCTTTGTGTGCTCATATCTCAATGCGACCCTCGAAAACACTGGTGGCTGGTCCGGTCATATGAACCGTATTATCTCCTCCCCCCCAGCTTATCACAAGATCACCACCCTGTAGCGATACATCGACATCATTGGCAAGCAGGCCCAGTCTCTGTCCGCTGACAACAGCAGCACATGCGCCGGTACCGCAGGCCAGCGTCTCTCCGGCGCCGCGCTCATGAACACGAAGCCGTATGTGTGTGTTATCAAGTACCTGCATGAAGCCCACATTGACTCTTTCCGGGAATCTTGGATGACTCTCTATCAAGGGTCCCAGTGTTTCAACCGGTGCCTTGTCAATATCCTTGACCATCAGCACTGCATGTGGATTACCCATCGAGACTATTGCGATTTTGTACGGTTTCCCTCCTGCATCCAGTTCATGCAGGAGAGCCGGTTCGGATGCCTCGAAAGGGACATCAGCCGGATCAAACCGGGGAAGTCCCATGTCAACACTGACCATACCATCCTCCCGGAATGCCAGTTCAATCAGGCCGCTGATTGTTTCCACACAAATGCTCGTTTTGTCTACCAGACCCTTGTCGCGGACAAATCGGGCAAAACAGCGTGCTCCGTTCCCGCACTGTTCCACTTCACCACCATCGGCGTTGTAGATCCGGTAACCGAAATCAGCCTTGTCAGACGATGCAGGCAGGATGAGCAGGACCTGATCACAACCGATACCAAGATGTCTGTCAGCAAGATAGCGAACCTGGTCCGCATCAAGAGAGACTTCCTGATGAATGGCATCAATGACAACGAAATCATTGCCCAGCCCGTGCATCTTGGTGAAGTGAACTAGCATTATGCAGGAGTATCCGGAAATAGCTGGGAGCTAGTCCAGTGACGGTATGGGTTGCTCAAGGCGCAGCATCTCGTCGAACGACTCGCGTCGGCGTATTTCATGTATGCGATTACCATCTACCAGGATTTCGGCAGGGCGTGGTCTTGAATTGTAGTTGGAACTCATCGTAAAACCGTAGGCGCCAGCCGAACGTACGGCCAGCGTTTCACCGGGTTTTATCGCCAGTCGGCGTTCCTTGCCGATAAAATCACCCGTCTCACATACCGGTCCAACGACATCGTAGATTTTTGCCGATTCACCGCTGGATTGCTGTACCGGTATAATATCATGCCAGGCTGTATATAATGCCGGACGCAATAGGTCATTCATTGCGGAATCAACGATTGCGAAATTCCTGGTTTCCGTCTCCTTGAGGTAGAGAATATTCGTCAGCAGTATTCCTGCATTTCCCGCAATCGCGCGCCCGGGCTCGATGATTATTTCATAGCTGGATTCACCCAGCAGTTCCAGTAATGGATGCATGTATTCTTCAGGTGAAGGCATCCTGTCTCCCGGTCGATAGGGGATTCCAAGCCCTCCGCCAATATCGATGTGGTGTATGCTGATACCATTCTGTTCCAGTCGAGACACGAGCAGGAGCAAGCGCTCAAGTGAGGCAGACAACGGACTGCTGTCAGTCAGTTGAGATCCGATATGGCAATCGATACCGGTGATATTGATATAAGGCATATCCGCTGCATCACGATAGACATCAAATGCCGTTTCAATATCGATACCAAACTTGTTCTCCTTCAGGCCTGTCGATATGTAGGGGTGGGTTCCGGCGTCGACGTCCGGATTCACGCGTATGGATACCGGTGCCTGTCGCCCGCTTTGAGCGGCTATCTTGTTCAGAAGCTCGAGTTCACCATAAGACTCTACGTTGAAGCAACGGATGCCCTGCTCCAGCGCGATACGCATCTCATCGGCAGTCTTGCCGACACCGGAGAAGACCACCTTTCCCGGGTCGCCGCCGGCAAGTAGCACACGCTCGAGTTCTCCTCCGGAAACGATGTCAAAGCCCGAACCCAGCCGTCCAAGAATATGCAGTACCGACAGATTGGAATTGGCTTTTACGGCGTAGCAGACCAGGTGCCTGCGGCCGGATAGCGCGGAGTCGAATGCACGCCAGTGCCTTTCCAGGGTGGCACGGGAGTAGACATAGCATGGTGTACCCCAGGCCTTTACAATCTCCCGGATGTCGATATCCTCTGCATGCAGATGGCCATCATGGTAATGAAAATAGTCCATTGACGACTCGCTTATGGTGTTGGTTCCGATGGTTTTTCTTCGGATTGCTCTTCCGGAGGGGGCAGATAGAGCTTGCCTGTTCGACCGCAACCGGAAGAAAGGATCAAGGTAGTTGCGATAACGAACACGGTCCACATGCGAGTATATGGGTAGCGAACATTCATAGGAAACTCCCGAACAGAGCGAGTCAGATACGTCGTTCCAGTATAAGGCCGGTTTGCGTGAAACCCAATGGTAACAGGACATGAAGCAGAAACTCCTAGATGCGATAGTAATCGAACCTCGCTCCAGCGCTCACGGGAGTCTTATTCTGCTGCATGGACTAGGCGCGAATGGTCATGATTTTGAGCCGCTGATTCCTGAACTGGATATAGTGGACAGGCTGGGTGTCCGGGTGATTCTGCCGCATGCGCCACATCGTCCGGTTACCATCAATGCGGGTATGCGTATGCCGGCATGGTATGACATTACCGCTGCCAGCATGACAGAAGACGAAGACAGCATCGGAATACGTGAGTCCGGGGAGGCGCTGGTGGCCCTGATTGAGCGAGAGCTTGAGACTGGACTGCCGGCTGAGCGGATTGTTCTGGCAGGATTCTCACAGGGTGGGGCAATCGCACTTCATGCAGGTATGCGCTTTCCGCAGCAACTGGCGGGAATTATGGTCCTGTCCGCTTATCTGCCCCTTGCCACGAAGCTCCCGGAAGAGGCTCATCCAGCAAACCAAGCAACGCCGATAATGATGGCGCACGGCACCGCGGATCCGATTGTACCACTCGCGCTGGCCAGTGATTCCTGTAGTCGGCTGAAAGGGATGGGTTACAAGATAGAGTGGCGTGAATATGCCATGATGCATAGCGTTTGTGCCGAGGAAGTTGAGGATATTCGGAACTGGCTGCATGCGCAGCTCACGCCAGACCGCCAGGTTTGATTCTACAAAACGTGCAGGTTACCCCTTCCGTTACCGCAGGCCGCTTCCAGTGCTGATTGCGCACGATGCAAGAGTGAATCGGCGTTGTCATTTTTTCTGCAATCAGTGATTCCGTAGTATATATTGATCCGGTGATTGAGCTGATTGTCTGCAAGCTGCGCAAGATGCTTGTTGAGCTTGCCTGACAGTTTCACAGCATCATCCCTTTCTGTTTCCTGAAGCACCACAATAAAATCATGTTGGTCATTACAGCCGACAAGGTCAGCCCATCGCAGTTGGTCCATCAGCAGCTCAGCAACCTTGTCCAGCAGGCTGATGTCCTTCTGCTGTGTTGAAATTGCAAGCATCACAACAGAGAGAGGGTTGTTGTACCGGCGGCTGCGGGCTACCAGAGGCTCCAGCAACAGCAGCATTCCACGTCGATTCAGGAGACTGGTTAGTGTACGATCCTTGAGAGAGAGTTCCCTGGTTTTCTCGATCAGCTGATTACGTTCGCGTTCAACCTGCTGGCGACTGGTTACATCACGGTAAAAGCGCACACTGCCCGCATCTTTTCCCTTCAGTGGGATAACATCGATTTCCAGAATCCTCATTCTGTCATTTGGATCTATCCAGCGCACCAGCGTGTCTGTACCGAGCAGGGGGGAAAGGCGCACGGCACCAGATATACTTGAAAACTTGTCCGGGCACTCGTGACCTGACTCTCCGATCAGTTCGAGCATCGCGCGGTTGCAGGCGCGTACCTTTCCGGCATGATCGAGTAGCAGCATTGCCAGTGGACTGGATTCCAGTATTTCGACGGCTTGGTTTGGTGCTAGTTGTTCCAGCATATTCAGTCATACTCCCCTGCGCGGCGCGCTGATCCTTTTACCTTGTGCGCCGGATACCGTTTTTCATTGATTCCGATCTTGTCCGCAGCAGCCTGCAGCAGATCAATATCCAGTCTGTCGGCAAGTCTGGCCAGATATATCAGGATATCGGCCAGTTCGAGGCGAATCTCAGCCTTCCTTCCCTCATCCAGATGGCAGCTTTCTTTTTCTGTAACCCATTGAAAATGTTCAACAAGCTCTGCCGCTTCCGCAATCAGTGCCATGCTCAGGTTTTTGGGTGTATGGAATCGATCCCACTCGCGTCTGGCTGCGAAGAGCGCCAGTTCACGTCGCAGGTCATCAAGATCGTTAATTACCGGTGAGTCGGTCATGGGTACCTGCACGAATAGTTCGGTGTGGACATTTCCCCAATATCAATAAACACATGGAGCTGCCGCTATAGAGATGCCGGGAGCCTGATCGTGAATAACGGGGTGGAAGTCAGAACAATACCATGTTCAGCATATTGCAGGATAGACGGGGGTGTAATCGCGTACTGGTTACTGTGCTGCTTGCGCTGACCAGCTACTGTTCGGTTGCAATTGCTGCTGCGGCCGAAATTCGTGGTGTGGTGAGTATAAAGAATACGGGTCTGTTTCATGCAGAAGGAGATACCGGACCAGTCAGAATAAGTGTCACCGCATTACCGCTGGATGCACAAACACTTCCAGAAACACCTGAGCAGGTACACGTCATGGTGCTGGAAGACAAGCAACTGCAACCGGCATTTATGACTATTCAGAAAGGGGACTATATTGAGTTTGTCAATAAGGATCCTGTCTATCATGAGCTGTTTTCTCTTTCAAAAGGTGCTCCTGTTGCGATGCAACTGGGTAAGGCAGGTACACACGGAATGAGGCGTGCTGTGCAGTTTGCAGAGAGCGCGGAGTGGCGGTTGTTCTGCCGTATTCACAGCAAAATGTATGCGCGTGTGGATGTAATTGATTCACCATATATCCGAATGATGGATGAAGGTGGTGACTTCGCATTCGATGGGCTTGATGCCGGAGAATGGCAGATCAGGGTGGCAGCACCTGGTGCAGTAACAAGTAGTGCCAATGTCATGGCCATGATTGCACCACCACCGGTACAAATTGATTTATACACGCTGGGAGGAAGTTGGCAACAAAACCGGACCGGTCGTGATCATTCGAGGGACCTTGTGGAAACACTTTATCCGGAAAACTGATGTGACCAGGAATAAAGCGAATGCCCGTGAGGGCTGCTGATAGCCGGCACATGCAATGTTAAATGCAAATATGAATATAGAACGAAAAAATACCCTGTTTGTTGTTGCACTGG
The DNA here is from genome assembly GCA_029287615.1 of Pseudomonadota bacterium. Classification (GTDB taxonomy): domain Bacteria; phylum Pseudomonadota; class Gammaproteobacteria; order UBA9214; family UBA9214; genus JARFQV01. The sequence continues at coordinate 40,806 of JARFQV010000223.1, forward strand.
TTTTAATGGTGCTCGGCAGTGTAGCGGCGGTCGCCTACTCACTGATAAACAGTCATGTTCGCAATAGCATGGAACACGACATGAGGCGATCACACCAGGTTCTGCGGGAGGCAGAGAAAAATAACTTCGAGCAATTGCTGACTACGGCAAAGGCCATCACCAGTGAACCTAGTCTGGTTGCAGCAACACTCACTATGGATATCCCTACAATCAGCGGAATGCTGGAAGACCTGTATTTGCGACCGGGTATCGATATGCTGGCGATATATCTGGATACCGGGCCGGAGGGTGTGACTGGTATGGGACGAAGACCTCATTTCTTCTCACCGCAGGTGCTTGCATCTCCAATACTGCAGGAACTGGTGAATAGTGTGATAAATGGCGAGGAATTTGCCTATGGCAACTCGCTTGTATTCGACACCTTGCTGAAACTGGTAGCTATTCCCATAGTAAATCCCATTGGTGGCAAGATCGGGGTTTTAGTAGCAGGTAATGCATTCGACCAGGCAAGTGTTGAGTACTTGAAACAGCTGGTCAGGACCGATGTCATGTTTTACCGGGGTAATGTTGTTCTTGGTACTACAGAACCTACCCTTGCCAAACTTGTGACAGGGCATGAGATTGATAGAAGAAGTACGAATGACCTGATCGATATATCAGCAGGTGGCGTTGAATATATGGTTCAGGTGCATCGTTTGATTTCCAGTATCGGCAATATGCAGGAAGCAGCCAAAATATTGCTCGCGCGACCAAAAAATGAATACTGGGAGTCCTATGCCAGCCTGGGCAGGAAGGCATTATATCTTTCGATGTTTATTCTGCTGATTGCGGCCTTCCTGGGGATTGCTATCAGTCGTGCTACATTGACACGTCCCATCAGTGAGCTGTTAGAGGCTACGCGCAAGATTTCCAGAGGTGATCTGAGCAGCAGGGTGCTGCTGCACAGTAAAGACGAACTGGGGGAACTGGCTGGTGCTTATAACGGAATGATGGCTAGCCTGCTGAAATCCCGCTCGGAACTCGAGAAGAGCCGGAAAAGATTCAGTGATTTCGCCGACAGTTCCTCCGACTGGCTTTGGGAAACAGACATAAGCGGTCGATTCATCTACGTATCACAAGGTGTAAAGTCTTCTCTTGGCATGCCAGCCGAAAATTTACTTGGCAGGTCGCTTGACGATTTGTTTCCGGAGAGCAATCTGGACAAGCTGATGCAACAGTTACGTACTGGTGAGTGCAAACCTGAACCTTTCAGGGACCTGGAGTGCCTCGTTCGCACCTGCGAAGGGAAACAGCTAACAATGCGACTGAACGGAATTCCTGTTTACAGCAAGAATGCTTGCACCGGTTATCGTGGTACTACTCGTGATATCACTCGTGACAAACAGGATCAGCAGCGGATGATGGTCCTGGCCAACCAGGACTATCTCACAGGCTTGATGAACAGACGTCGTTTTTTGAAGGATCTGGAGTATGAAGTTCACAGGGCGGATATGAGAGGGACTAATGGTGCGCTGATTCTGATCGACCTTGACCATTTGAAACTGGTTAATGACACCGCAGGGCATTCCGCGGGTGATGACATCCTTGTCCGTGTAGCAGAACTGTTGCGGCACATGTTTTCAGACCAGGACATGGTGGCCCGCTTGAGCGGAGATGAGTTTGCAGTTGCATTCAGTGAAATGGACGGGCAGCTTGCCAGAAACAAGGCGAAGGAAATACTGGCACAGATTAACAGCCTGAGATCGAATCATAACGGGCGCAGTATCAATGTGTCTGCAAGTATAGGTATTGTCGCCTTCCCGGCACAAGGCAATAATCCGGTGGAATTGCTGGCAAAGGCAGATACTGCCATGTATGCAGCCAAGGATGCAGGAAGGAATCGAGCACAGTTCTACAATGAAGAGGATCTGAGCCGGGAGCGCATGGATAATCAGCTGACCTGGAAAAGCAGGATCAAGCACGCTCTGGATCAAGATCTTTTCGTTCTGGTATTCCAGCCGATTGTTGCTGCATATGGTGGTGGAGTTCACCATTATGAGGTCTTGCTTCGTATGCGCGATCAGGATGGCAGCCTGATCCCGCCGAGCCAGTTTATTCCGGTAGCGGAGAGATTCGGACTGATCAATCAGGTTGACAGGGTGGTAGTGGTAAAAGCCATACGGTATCTCGCTGAGATAGGTGCCGGATCTTCAATCGGGCTTGCTATCAATCTGTCCGGAATTTCGGTTGGTGATGATGATATGCTGGGATTGATCAGGCATGAAATATCACATAGTGGCGTGTCGCCGGAACAGCTGACATTTGAAATTACAGAAAGTGCAGCCTGCGAACACTTGAACAGGGCATCACAGTTCATTCAGGACCTGAGACAAATGGGCTGTCATGCGGCACTGGATGATTTCGGGGTTGGATTCTCCTCCTTCGCTTACCTGAAAAACCTCCATGTGGATTCCATCAAGATCGATGGCAGTTTTATACGCGAAATTCATGAAAGCAAGGCGGATCAGCTTTTTGTAAAAGCGTTGATTAATGTCGCCAGCGGACTCGGGATGACGACAACAGCAGAGTTTGTGGAAAACCAGCAGATATTCGATACGGTACGGGATCTCGGTATAGATTATGTGCAGGGATACCACGTTGTGCGTCCGATGGGTTCGATTGACGCGGCTGTCGGGCAAGAAGCCGATGTGTTGGATGAGGCGTTGGTGTCAGGATAGCTTACTGCAGTGCCTGGATCAGAATTCTGTATGTCGAGAATGCAAATTCAGCATATGTCAGGCACTGTTTTCCATTCTGATTCGAGCTCGCTGCGCGGCCATTCGCACCTGCTCCGGTGCCGTTCCCCCGGTATGACTTCGTGCTGATACCGATCCATCGAGTGTCAGGAAATCGAAAACGTCCTTGTCAATTACCGATGAAAATTCCTGTAATTTATCAAGTGATACATTGGCAAGGTCTTGTCCTGCCTCTATACAAAAGCGCACGGCACGCCCAACGATCTCATGGGCGTCCCGGAAAGCCACGCCCTTGCGGACAAGATAGTCTGCGAGATCAGTTGCTGTTGAAAAGCCCTGTTTTGCCGCATTTCTCATCTGCTCATGCTTTATCCGAACGGATGGCATCATGTCAGCAAATACCCGAAGTGAACCGCTTAGCGTGTCAACCGTGTCGAACAAGGGTTCCTTGTCCTCCTGATTGTCCCTGTTGTAGGCGAGAGGCTGTCCTTTCATGATCGTCAGTATGGAAATCAGGTCACCGGTTACCCTGCCGGTTTTACCGCGAACCAGTTCCGGTACATCCGGTTTCTTTTTCTGCGGCTTGATGCTGGATCCAGTGCAGAAACTGTCCGGCAGCTCGATAAAATCAAAACGGCTGGAAGACCACAGTACAAGCTCTTCCGAGAATCTTGAGAGATGCGTCATGGTAATTGCGGCACAGGCGCAGAATTCAATTACGAAATCGCGATCGCTGACGGCATCCAGAGAATTTTCAGCGGGTGATGCAAAGCCCAGCAGTTGCGCCGTGTATTCCCTGTCTATGGGGAAAGTGGTTCCTGCGAGTGCGGCTGAACCGAGAGGCATGACGTTAACACGCCTGCGGCAGTCGCTTATGCGTTGGCGATCCCTTTCCAGCATTTCAAACCATGCCAGCATGTGGTGACCAAGGGTGACAGGCATAGCAACCTGCATGTGGGTAAAGCCGGGCATGACGGAGCCTGCTTCCCTTTCGGCAATGTCAAGGAGTGCCGATTGCAGTTTCTGCAGGATCACCAGTATAGAGTCTATTTCTGTACGTAAATACAGACGCATGTCTGTTGCAACCTGGTCGTTGCGTGACCTGCCGGTGTGGAGTTTTTTGCCGGTTTCACCAATCAGTTCAATGAGCCGTGCCTCGATGTTCATGTGCACGTCTTCCAGCGCATCCGACCAGCGGAAATCGCCACTGTCGATTTCGCGCCGAATCTGTTCCAGAGCCGCAATGATCTTTTCTGTATCTTCCTGTTTCAGCACACCGACCCGCCCGAGCATGCGGGCATGTGCTATGGATCCCGAAATATCATGCGGGTACAGTCGCTGGTCGAATTTTACAGACGCCGTGAAGAGCTCAACAAAGCGGTCAGTTGACTCAGTAAAGCGGCCTCCCCAGGGTTTGCTGGTTTTATCGTCTTGTGACATTGGTAAAAGTACGTGTTTGTGAACAGTTACAGTATAAACCAATTAGTAGCTTGTATGTGCCACTGGATTAATCACAGGCAGACTGAATATCCATTGCAGGCTGCATCATGCAATCCGGAATGGTTCGTAATCCAGGGCTGATGATGCAAGGCATGCTGGAAACCAGGCATATTGCAGTAAACGGGGATGACCGTTTGTTTCTGCCGAATTTCTGCGATGTTCGCATGGTATTCGCTGTGGTTGTTATCGTGGAACTGCTTGCCTTCGTTACCGTGCTGCTCTCTGACGGTATGATCACTGACCGTTGGAGCTATCTTGGTCTGGTGTCCCTCTTTCTGCAATGGGTGGGACTGACCTGCGCGGCTGTGCTGTGTGTGAGCAGGAAGCTGCTGACAAAACTTGGAAATACCGCTGCAGCAATAGTCAGTTATCTGCTGCTGTTACTGGTGACAGCCTCACTCAGTGAAGCGGCTTTCTGGCTGATCAGCCGATATCCGGCTTTGGTTGCTCTGGATAGTCTGCAGCACGACGAATTCTTGCTGCACAACCTGGCTGTAAGCGCGATCATCAGCGCAGTGGCACTGCGCTACCTGTATGTACAGCATCAATGGCGTGTTCAGATACAAGCTGAAGCACATGCCAGACTGCAGGCTCTGCAGGCGCGTATCCGGCCACATTTCCTGTTCAACAGCATGAATACCATCGCCTCACTGACACGCAGTGAGCCCGACGTTGCGGAAGAGGCGGTACAGGATCTGGCGGACCTGTTCCGAGCAACCCTGACGGATGACGATAATCGGGTGAAATTGTCGGATGAACTTGAACTGGCACACCGTTACCTGCATATGGAATCGCTTCGGCTTGGTGATCGCTTGCGTGTGGAATGGAACCTGTGTGACTTGCCAATGGATGCATATGTTCCGCCACTGATATTGCAGCCATTGCTGGAAAATGCGGTTTACCATGGTATTGAACGTCTGCCGCAGGGTGGCACGATTCAGGTGTCCGGCCGATACAGTAGAAACAGAATGTCACTGCAGATCAGTAATCCGGTCACAGGAAATGGTGTGAACCGGAGTCGTTCAGGGAACCGGATAGCGCTGGAAAACATAAGGCAGCGCCTGATTCTGGCATATGGTTCCAGGTCCCGTCTGATCAGCAAAATCAGGGAAGGCAGCTATCAGGTCGAGCTGTTGTTTCCGCTGGAGACTGCATTATGAAAGTTCTTGTTGTCGATGATGAGTTGCCTGCGCGGCAGCGATTGCGCAGTATGATCAATGAACTGGATGATTGTATTGTTTGCGCCGAGGCAGTGAATGGTAGTGAGGCGCTGGCCCGTACTGCCGAGCTGGAGCCTGATTTATTACTGCTGGATGTACGCATGCCAGACATGGATGGAATAGAGGTGGCTCGTCATATCCAGCAAATGAATCAGCCGCCTGCCATTATTTTCACTACTGCCTATGGAGAATACGCACTGCCGGCCTTCGATACACATGCAGCCGACTATCTGCTCAAGCCGGTACGCAAGGAACGGCTCGGTGAAGCACTGTCAAAGGCGCGTAGACTGTCACGAAACAGGAATGATGCCCAGGCATGTGAACTCGGTGTTGCTGCTGCACGCAAGCAGATATGTGCACGCATTCGCGGTAACATGACCTTGATACCGGTAGATGATGTACGCTACTTTCAGGCAGACAGCAAATACATCACCGTAGGATATGACAGCGGACAGGTGCTGATCGAAGATACTATCAAATCACTGGAAAATGAGTTCAGCGATTCCTTCATTCGGATTCACAGAAATGCACTGATATCGATCCAGCATATTCAGGGTCTGGAAAGAACGGCAGAGGGGCGCTGTCAGGTTTGTCTGCTGGGTGTTGATGAGAGACTCGAGGTGAGCCGCCGTCACCTCTCCGCATTGCGCAGGTTAATCAGGGATCTGCATTCCTGAGCTTGCAAAACAGCCATACTACTCGCTATCCTCAGTCATGCTGCCTGGCAGCATGGTTTCTCCGGCGTATTGCAGACTGACACATCACTAATGGAAAAGATTCGCATCGCAACCCGAAAAAGTCCGCTGGCACTTTGGCAGGCGGAACATGTTCGGCACCGCCTTGAGGAGTATTATCCCGGCATCCAGATTGAACTGGTCACCATGACGACAAAGGGTGACAAAATACTGGATACGCCGCTGGCAAAGGTGGGCGGCAAGGGGCTTTTCGTCAAGGAACTGGAGAATGGACTGCTCGAGGGAAGGGCAGATATCGCAGTTCACTCCATGAAGGACGTGCCGGTTGATTTCCCGCCTGGCTTGAATATCACCGTCATACTTGCGCGCGAAGATCCTCGTGATGCCTTTGTATCCGGGAAATACCCAAACATCGAGGATTTGCCCCAGGGTGCGGTACTGGGTACCTCCAGTTTGCGCAGGCAGTCGCAGATCAGGGCCATGAGACCGGATCTGGAGATAACCGACCTGCGTGGTAATGTAGGTACGAGACTCTCACGTCTGGACAAGGGAGAATACGATGCGATTGTTCTGGCGTGTGCGGGCCTTAAACGACTGGCCCTGACAAGCCGGGTTACCAGACCGTTAGAGATCGAAGAGATGCTGCCGGCTATTGGTCAGGGCTCTATTGGTATCGAGTGTCGCGATGCGGATGACAGGGTGCTGAGCCTTGTGCAGGCGCTGGATGATAATGATACGCATGTCTGCACGCGTGCTGAACGTGCCTTCAATCACAGGCTTCAGGGGGGGTGCCAGGCACCTATTGCCGGTCATGCGCAGCTTGCTGATGGCATAATTACGCTGCGTGGTATGGTTGGGAGTGTAGATGGCAGGCAGTTGATCCGGGGTACGATAAGCGGGCAGGCCGCAGATGCGCACAGGCTTGGCAAGGAGTTGGCAGAGGACGTACTGTCACGGGGAGCGGCGGAGATTCTCGAAGATATTCATGGCCGGTAGCCATGAAGAGCGCACGCTGGAGGGAGTCACCGTCCTGGTGACGAGGCCTGTCCATCAGGCTGACAGGCTTTGCAAGCTTATCGAGTTACGTGGTGGTCGGGCCCGTCGCTTGCCTGCACTGGAGATTCTGGATCCCGAGGACAGCACGATACCGGACGAGATGATCGGGCAGCTCGAGCACTTCGACATCATCATCTTTGTCAGCGTCAACGCGGTGCGTGCGGGTATGCAGCGAATTCTGTACAGAAGGGATATGCCACGGAATCTGCAGATCGCAACGGTTGGTGCAGGATCTGCAAAAGAACTGGAACGATTCGGGTTATCGGTATCGATTCGACCGGAACATACCTATAACAGCGAGGCCTTGCTGGCACTTGATGAGATGCAGCAGGTGGCAGGGAAGCAGATTTTGATATTCCGGGGCAATGGTGGTCGCGAATATTTACGTAAATCACTGGAGGCCAGGGGTGCGAAGGTTCGCTACGCAGAGGTCTATCGACGTGTGCGACCCGATGTGGATCCAGATGATCTTATGCCACTGTGGAAATCCGGGGCGGTGGATATCATCACCGTCAGCAGCAACGAAACTCTGATGAATCTTTTTGATATGGCGGGTAAAAATGGGCAGCCGCTGCTGTGCCGGTTACCGCTTGTAGTGGTCAGCAAGCGCGCAGCAGTACTTGCTGCCAGACTGGGCTTCCGCCTGCCGGCGCAGGTGGCGGGTAATGCCTCGGACGATGCCGTGCTGGCAGCGCTGGAGTCCTGGTATCAGTCTGATGCCAGGGCGCATGAATCGATATAATGCCCCGTTTTCTGATCTACCATTCGGCTCGTACCGCTGAATCAGTGTAGAGACAGGACTTTAATCCTGTGATGGACTGTCTGTGCGGGGTGCGAACTCGAATGCATCCGAATACATGTGTTCCTGCTGCATTCCATGGTTGAAAAACAGGTTTTTTCCGGCCTCAATCATAACCGGCGGACCACTTACATAGATTTCGTGATCATTCAGGTCCGGATAGTGTCTGACCACACTATCAGTAACCAAACCGGTTTCACCAGCCCAGTTGTCCTCTGGCAGCGGTTCCGAGAGGACCGGGGTATAGGTAAAATTGGCATGGTCATGCTCCCACTGTTCCGGCAAGTCGGAATACAGGTCCTGTTTTGCCCGAACACCCCAGAACAGGTGCATCGGTCTTGTCATTCCGGTAAAGAAGGCATGCTCGATCATTCCCTTGAGAGGGGCAAAGCCGGTTCCGCCACCGATCAGTATAATGGGGCGGGAGGAATTCTCACGCAGGTAAAAGGTCCCCAACGGCCCTTCCAGCCTCAATAGTGCCTTTTCCTGCATCTGGTTGAATACAAATTCGCTGAAATAGCCGCCTTCGACCTGTCTTACCTGGAGGACGATAAAATCATCATCATGTGGTGCGTTGGCAATGGAAAAGCCCCTGCGCCGGTTGTCCTTGAGCAGTATTTCAATGTACTGACCCGCCAGGAACTGCAGGCGCTCTGCTGCTGGCAGCTTCAGCTTGATTTCCATGACATCGTGAGCAATCGCATTGAGGTGTGCAACCCTGCAGGGCAGAGTCTTGACCTCAATGTCACCTGTGGTATCGATTTCACGTACCTCGATAGTAAGATCGGTTACTGGTCTTGCCTGGCAGAACAGGGCCCGGTTCTGTGACTGGTCATCGTCAGTCAGGGCAGGTATCCGCGCGTCATCATAATGCACTTGGCCAGTCAGCAGCGTACCCATGCAGGATCCGCAGGCTCCGTTGCGGCAGCCATAAGGTAGTACAATGTCCTGCCTCAGGGCAGCTTCCAGCACAGTTTCTCCATCGTTGACGATGAACTGATGACCGCTGTGATCTATTCGAACGATATGAGGCATGATGTTATAAAAAGGCGCAGGAGATATGGGATTGTCCCTGATTTTTGTGCGGAGATAAACCTATGCATTCTGTGTTAATTGTTGGTTGTGGTTATATCGGCAGACGTGTTGCGCGTGTCTGTATTGACCGGGGCTCCGATGTTATCGGCGTGGTGCGCAGCAATGAAAGCGCCGGATTGCTGGAAAATTCCGGGATCACTCCCTGCATTCTCGACCTGGATGTTGAGAGTGCAAGTCTTCCATACCGCTACGAGTATAAGCAGGTGTTCTATTTTGCACCACCGCCACCCGAAGGCGATTCGGACAAGCGAATGGAGGTCTTCCTGAAGGGGATTCATGCAGACAGGCTGCCGACTCGAATTGTCTACATCAGCACCACCGCGGTTTACGGTGACTGCGGTGGCAAATGGATCGATGAAGATCAGCCCGTTAGCCCGGGGACATCCAGAGGTAAACGGCGACTGGCGGCCGAGCATTCGCTTTCGCGCTGGTGTCGGCGTCATGATGTGGAATACGTGATACTCAGGGTACCGGGTATTTATGGTCCAGGAAAGCTGCCGATCGACCGGATCAGAAAGGCATTGCCGGTATTGCGCTTGGAGGATTCCCCCTATACAAACCGGGTGCATGCGGATGATCTGGCCAGGGTATGTCTTGCGTCGATGGAGCGAGCCAAAACCGGTTCGATTTACAACGTCAGCGATGGACATCCCGGTACCATGACGGATTATTTTTTCCGGATCGCTGATCTGACAAAACTTCCAAGGCCACCTCAGGTGACCAGGAGAGAGGCAGAGCATGTCCTCTCGCCGGGCATGCTTTCTTTCATGAAGGAATCCAAGCGGCTGACGAACAGGAAAATGCTGGACGAACTGGGCATCCAATTGCACTATCCGGATCTGGTAGCTGGTTTGCCCACCTGTCTGGATACTTCGGCGCGGTAGCCGGTTTGACGCGAATCTCCCGCTGCTATGACAGGCCCTGGTTGAAGACAGGTCGAGCTTCCCTCAGACCACTTGCGGCACCCACAACTCTGGCATGCTGCTTTAGCCTGTATCCTGCTCACCGTTTTCATCCCGCCGGCGGCGCTTGCACTTCCCGTTCTATCAAACGATCCCGAGTTCATCCCAGATGGAATCGATACGGCTTACCGTGGTTTCGTCCATATAGATCGGCTGTCCCCAGTTCCGTGTTGTTTCTCCCCTCCATTTACTGGTTGCGTCCAGGCCCATTTTGCTTCCCAGCCCGGAAACCGGGGATGCGAAATCCAGGTAGTCGATCGGGGTATTTTCTATGATGGTGGTATCGCGGACTGGATCCATGCGGGTGGTCATCGCCCATATTACATCCTTCCAGTCCCGTACATTGATATCGTCATCCGTGATGATAACGAATTTGGTATACATGAATTGTCGCAGAAATGACCATATGCCAAGCATGATCCTTTTTGCATGGCCCGGATACTGCTTCCTGATGCTGACACAGGCAACGCGATAGGAGCATCCTTCCGGCGGCAGGTAGAAATCAGTGATTTCAGGGAATTGCTTTTGCAGTATCGGTATAAAAACCTCATTCAGGGCGACACCCAGGATGGAGGGTTCATCAGGCGGGCGTCCTGTATAGGTACTGTGATAAACAGGGTTGTTGCGATGGGTAAGGCACTCTATCGTGAAGACCGGGAAGCGCTCGACTTCGTTATAGTAGCCCGTGTGGTCCCCGAACGGACCTTCATCTGCCTCTTCTCCGGGCTGTATATATCCCTCCAGAACAAATTCAGCAGTGGCGGGAACCTTCAAGTCGCATGTTACACACTTGACAAGCTCCGTTCTGGATCCTCGCAGCAATCCGGCAAAGGCATATTCGGAGAGGCTATCCGGTACCGGGGTAACGGCTGCCAGGATCGTGGCCGGGTCTGCGCCAAGGGCAACAGCAACCGGAAATTTCTTGCCTGGATGAGCATTGCACCAGTCACGGTAATCCAGGGCACCGCCGCGATGTGCCAGCCAGCGCATGATAACCTTGTTGGGGCCGATAAGCTGCTGACGATAAATCCCGGTGTTCTGTCGTTCCTTGTGAGGGCCCCTGGTCGATACCAGGGCCCATGTAATCAGCGGTCCGGCATCACCGGGCCAGCAGGTCTGGACGGGTAGCGTCGACACATCTATGTCCGGTGCCCTGTAGATATTTTCCTGGCAGGGGGCGGAACGAACAAGCTTCGGAGACATGCTGAGCACCTGCTTGAATACCGGTAGCTTCTCCCAGGCGTCCTTCATTCCCCTCGGAGGGTCAGGTTCTTTCAGATAGGCCAGCAGCTTGCCGACTTCCCGCAAGGCATCGACCGAGTCCTCGCCCATTCCATAGGCAACGCGTTGCGGTGTACCAAACAGGTTTCCAAGAACAGGTACAGTGTGCCCTGATGGTTTTTCAAAGAGCAGGGCAGGTCCACCCAGCCGAAGAGTGCGGTCACAGATCTCGGTTATTTCGAGTCGGGGATCGACTTCCAGGCCAATGCGTTTCAGCTCAGCTTGCTGCTCCAGCACGGCTATGAATTCGCGCAGGTCCCGGTATTTCATGGAAGGGCCTGGCCGGGTATCACAGGTCGAACTCCGCGATCACCGGTGCATGATCGGAAGGGCGCTCAAGGCGTCTGGGTGTCTTGTCTACACTACAGGCAGTACAGGATTCCTGCAGAAGTTTGCTTGCCAGTATCAGATCGATTCGCAAACCCATATTGCGCCGGAAAGCTGCGGCACGGTAGTCCCACCAGCTGTAACAGTCATCCTCTTGCTCAAATAGCCGGAAAACATCAGACAGGCCGAGATCGAGAATACCTTTCAACGCTGATCTCTCCGCTGTGCTGCAGAGTATCTTTTCATGCCATGCCTCCGGGTCATAGACATCGCGGTCATCTGGTGCGATATTGAAATCCCCCGCAACCACTACCCGTTCATGGATCTTCAGCTGGTCTGCTATGTAGGCAGTAAGCTTTTCCAACCAGTCCAGCTTGTATGCGAATTTTTCGGAACCAACCTCGGAGCCATTGACAACATACAGATTGATAAGCCGTATGTCATTGACAGTTACCGCCAGGATGCGGCGTTGGGGATCATCGAGTCCTGGCACGTCAGTGATGATGTCAGTAGCTTCTTCCCTGCTCAGTAACGCGACACCATTGTAGGTTTTCTGACCCGAAAAGACCGCTTTGTATCCTGAATCTGCGATTTCAGCGACCGGGAATTTGTCATCGGTCAGCTTGGTTTCCTGCAGCGCGAGTAGATCGACGTCGCTATCCGAAATCCAATCAAGGACCTGAGGGAGTCGTACCTTGAGTGAATTGACGTTCCAGGTGGCGATTTTCATTCTTGATGCTCAGGCGGCAAGGCCGCTATGACGCAGCAGTGCATCTATCGTGGGTTCGCGTCCACGAAAGGCGATAAATAACTCCATGGGATCACGCGACCCGCCCTGCTCCAGGATACTGGAGAGAAACTTCGCGCCGGTTTCGGAATCAAATATCCCGTTTTCCTCGAAGGCTGAAAATGCGTCTGACGACAGGACTTCAGCCCATTTATAGCTGTAGTAACCAGCCGCGTAACCGCCGGAAAAAATATGTGTGAAGCTGTTCGGGAAACGGTTAAAGGCCGGCGGCTGGATGACGGATACCTGATTGCGAACCTCTTCAAGAATCTCGGGGATGCGTGCACCCGCGGTTAGGTCATATTCCAGATGTATACGGAAATCAAAGAGGGCAAATTCAAGTTGCCTGACCATCTGCATGGCAGACTGGAAGTTTCTTGCATTGTGCATGCGCTGGAAAAGATCATCGGGCAGGTGTTCCCCGGTCTTGTAATGCGAGGCCATGAGATCAAGTGCCTCGCGCTCCCAGCACCAGTTTTCCATGAACTGGCTGGGTAACTCAACTGCATCCCAGGCGACGCCGTTGATTCCTGATATGCTCGAATAATCCACTTTTGTGAGCATGTGATGCAAGCCATGGCCGAATTCATGAAACAGGGTAATTACCTCGTCATGGGTGAAAAGTGCCGGATCATCACCGATCGGTGGTGAGAAATTACAGGTTAGATAGGCTACCGGTATCTGGGATTTCCCTTCTGCCATCCGCCGACTGATACACTCGTCCATCCAGGCACCACCCCTTTTATGGGGGCGTGCGTACAGGTCAAGGTAAAACTGCCCCCGCAACTCTCCGGCGGCATCGAAAATGCGGTAGAACCGAACATCCTGGTGCCAGGTATCAACACCATCGGCTTTTTCTATTCTCAGACCGTAGAGTCTTTCCGCTACGGAGAACAGACCGGACACCACATGTGGCTCCGGAAAATAGGGCTTCAGTTCCTCCTGGGAGATGGCGTAATTGTGCTGGCGCAGCTTCTCCGAATAATAGGGGATGTCCCATGCCTGAAGATCCTCCATCGCATGGTTGACACGGGCATAGTCGCGGACTTCCCCAAGCTCCGTTTCGGCCCTGCCCCTGGAGCGCTCTGCGAGGTCGTGGAGGAAATCCATAACCTGTCGTGTTGATTGCGCCATTTTTTTCGCCAGCGACCTTTCTGCGTGATTATTGAAACCCAGCAGCAAGGCTGCTTCATGGCGTAACGCCAGGATGCTTTCCATGATCGGTGTATTATCCCACTGACCCGCATATGGTCCCTGGTCCGAGGCTCTTGTTGCATAGGCGGTATACATTTCCTCACGCAGTTCGCGATTGTCTGCATAGGTTAATACCGGATGATAGGATGGGAAATCCAGTGTGAAGAGCCAGCCATCCATTTGCTTGTTTTGTGCAGCCTGTCTGGCCAGGGAACGCGCGGTTTCGGGCAGGCCGGAAAGCAGTTGTTCATCACTGATATGTCTGCTCCATGCATTGGTCGCATCAAGTACGTTGTCTGAAAATTTTGAAGCCAGCATGGATAGTTCCTGCATGATAATCTTGTAGCGTGTCCGTTTGTCTGCTTCCAGCTGGATGCCTGAGAGACGGAAATCACGCATTGCATTATCGATTACCTTTTTTTGAGAAGGATTCAGACGGTCATATTCGGAACCCTCGGCAATCTGCCTGTATGCCCGGAAAAGGTCCTCGTTCTGACCCAATTCCGTTGCATATTCAGTAAGCAGGGGCAGGCAGGCATTATAGGCGTTGCGGAGGTCTTCTGTATTCACTACCGAATTCATGTGGCTTACCGGTGACCATGAGCGACTGAGTCGGTCATCCATGGATTCCAGCGGAGCGATCAGGTTATCCCAGGTATAATCGGTGTTTTCATCCAGCAGTCTCTGTACATTGCTCCTGTTTTCTTTCAGGATTTGCCTGACAGCCGGTTCTACCTGTTCGGGACGGATTGCGGAAAAAGGGGGAAGTCCTCTTATCTCCAGTAATGGATTGGTCATATCAATTGAAATACAGGCTGTGGAAAACGTCCTAATACTCTAGAGCACAGGCAGTGCTGTTGTATAGCCCCGGGATTAATGGAGATCTGAATGACTAGACATTATGACTTGATAGCGATTGGAGCCGGTAGCGGTGGATTATCGGTGGCGGAGCGCGCAGCGCGTTACGGCGCACGATGCGCGGTCGTGGAATCCGGCAAGCTGGGTGGTACCTGTGTGAACCTGGGTTGTGTCCCCAAGAAGGTCATGTGGTATGCCGCCTCGATCGCCCATATCCTCGAGGAAGCGGATGGTTATGGTTACCGGATCGCCGGGAGCAGCTTTGACTGGTTTCATCTCAAGCAGGCAAGGGACGACTACGTCAATGGAATCAATGACTGGTATCACACCTATCTTGCTGATTCCAGTATCGATGAGATATCCGGGCTGGCACGTTTTTCAGACCCGCGTACGCTGGAAGTAGACGGGCAACGGTATAGTGCAGATCATATCGTTGTCAGTGTCGGTGGATATCCTGCCGTACCCGATATACCAGGCGCGAAGCTGGGTATCACTTCAGATGGTTTTTTCGACCTGGGCCAGCGGCCTGAACGAGTTGCAGTTGTCGGTGCCGGGTATATTGCCGTGGAACTTGCCGGCATGCTGCGGGCGATGGGCAGTCAGGTAACCATGTTTCTGAGACGCGAACAGTTGTTGCGTCGCTTCGATGCCATGTTGCGCGAAACCCTCATGGAAGAGTTGGTAAATGATGGTATTGATATTCTCTCCAGCGTGAAGCTGAAAGAAATCAGGCGCGAATCAGATGGTACCCTGACAATCCTTTGCCAGGATAACACTCGTGTAGTTGGCTTTAATTGCCTGATCTGGGCAATCGGGCGAACCCCGGCCAGTGCGGCACTGAACTTGCAGAGTGCCGGTGTCGAGGTGGATGCAGAAGGATACATCACGACAGATCGCTACCAGAATACCAGTGTTCCGGGTATTTACGCCGTGGGCGATGTGACCGGTCAGGCGCAATTGACGCCGGTAGCGATTGCGGCAGGGAGGCGTCTTGGAGATCGTCTGTATGGTGGTATGCAAAACCGCTACCTGCCGTATGAAAATATACCGACGGTAATCTTCAGTCATCCCCCGATCGGTACCGTCGGTCTCACCGAGGATGAGGCGAGGGATATGCATGGCGATGCAGTCAAGACATACCAGACCCGTTTTATCCCCATGTACCATGCGCTGACCGAGAGGAAGGTCAGGACAGCCATGAAACTGGTCACGGTGGGTGCACAGGAAAAACTGGTTGGTTGCCACATCATTGGTCTGGGAGCAGATGAAATGCTCCAGGGTTTTGCGGTGGCATTGCGCATGGGCGCGACGAAAAAGGACCTGGACGATACGGTTGCCATCCACCCGACGAGTGCGGAGGAACTGGTGACGATGAGATAATGTGCTGATAAATAACATTATTATTCATTGATTCGGGTTACGTTGAGAGAAATGCAACTGTACGGTTTGAGGTGACAAAGAACCGGCAGGCGGACATGCGGCTGGCGTTTCTTCCGAGATCAGCGAGGCTTGACTGAAATTATTGATTTTAATGAAGGTGCCAGTCATCTATGATTATGGCATTGATTTAAAACCGTTCCTGGGGTTCGTGGCTTGTTCCGGCAATTCGCCAGTAGGGCACTGCAATCCCGATCCTGGTGAGAATTCAGGCTGTTAGTGCCTTTCGCTGTGAGCATATCGTGACGTTGTTCCGCCCAAAATCCATTCTGCGCCTGATCCTGATCGGTTTTATTCTGGTTGCGCTTCCCCTGATGGCGGCGCTGGTATACGCTGTGCTGCGCGTCGACGAACTGGTTGATCAAAGCCAGCAAGCGCTCTTTCAGAGTGTTCGGGCAACCCGCAGAAGCCAGGCATTACTGGAGGCATTAACCGCTATGGAGCGTAATGCGCGACAGTATCAGGTAATCGGTGACACAGGCCTGTTTGACGGGTATTCACAGAATTACGACAAGTTTGTGGAAACAGCTGCATCACTGTCGGATCTGCATCTGGATAATTCACAACGGCAGATACTGGAGCCACTGCGCAGGGATGTGCGCTCCATTCATAGCACACTGAATGAGAAACCGCATGATGCGCCAGATACCGAGAGCGCCGTTGCGCGGTTTGATGATCTGGTGCAATCGGCTCAGCAAATCCTGACGTATAATCGACGCCTGATCGATCGGGAAGTCGATAATGTGGAGGCAACTGCCGGTGAATTGCAGAGAACGCTGGTGTCACTGGCGGGGGCGCTGGTTCCGGTCACACTGGTGCTGACCGTTTTTTTCGCGATATTGATTACCCGTCCCATTCGCCAGATTGACAGGGCGATACGGCGGCTGGGTGACGAGGAGTTTGGCAAGCCATCCGTTGTCAGCGGTCCACGTGATCTGGTGCAGGTTGGCGAACGCCTGAACTGGCTGCGTACGCGCCTGCTTCAGCTGGAAGAGGAAAAAACGAAGTTTCTGCAACACATATCACACGAGTTAAAGACGCCACTTACCGCGGTTCGTGAGGGCGCTGAACTTCTGAATGAACAAGTTGTCGGCAATCTGAATGAACAGCAGCGGGAAATCGCCACGATTCTCCGTGACAATAGTGTGCAACTCCAGAAACTCATAGAGGACCTGCTGAACTTCAGCGTAGCACGCTCACGAACCTCGGAGTTACACCGAAGCAAGTTGAAACTGGACCGCGTTATAGAATCCGTGCTGTCTGATCACAAGGTTGCGATGATGGCTCGCAACATCCGATTGCAGAAATCATTGCGGGAGATCGCCATGTGGGGCGACAAGGAAAAACTGCGTATTATAGTTGATAATCTCGTGTCCAATGCGGTCAAATACTCACCGGATGGCGGTGAGATCAGGGTGGGTCTGGACAAGCGGGGAAGGCAGGCGCTGATCACCGTGGTTGACTCGGGGACTGGCATACCAGATGAAGAAAAGGAAAGGGTGTTCGAAGCCTTCTACCAGGGACGTGGGGCAAGTAACAGTCATATCAGGGGAACGGGCCTTGGGTTGTCGATCGCCAAGGAATATGTACAGGCGCATGGCGGTGAAATTACGGTTGGAAGCGGTATAGGAACAGGTGCACGATTGCGCGTTTGTCTGCCGCTGAACAACATGGCTCTTCGTTCCGCAGAGGTTGAAGCATGATGAGGCTGTTTTGTATCACAATGATGATTCTGCTTGTCGGTGGCTGCAGCCAATGGTCATACGGGAGGCATACCACACCGGCGGTAGTGGAAGACCGTACAGGTGACACCATACTATGGCTGGCAGCATACCGGAATATCAGGGAGATGACACCGGAGCAGCTTGAGCAGAAACTGGTATATGATGAAGAGGCTTACCTGAAAAACCAGGACGCCGAAACAAGCCTGAGGTTGGCGCTGCTGCTGGCAACGGCAGAACCACCTGTGCAGGACAGGCAGCGTGCAAGGGAGTTACTGGACGAGTTCAATCCGGAGCAGGCCACAGGAACCGAGGTATCCATGGCCATGTTGCTGCAGCAAATGCTCAATGAGCAGCTAAACCGGGAAGAAAGGGAAAAGGCGTTACGCAACAGACTGGCAAATGGCGACAGGCGTATAACGGAGCTGGAAAACCAGCTCGATGCACTGACCTCTATCGAGCAGAGTATCAACAAGCGTGAACAGGGCAGCGAGGAATAGCAAATGAACGACAGCGGTCATCGGGTGTTGCTGGTTGATGATGATCCGGGCCTGCTGCGCCTTTTATCACTCAGACTGACTTCGATTGGATACGAGGTGTCGGCCGTTGAAAGTGGTGAACAGGCGATGGCGCAGCTGCCTATATTCCGCCCGCACCTGGTAATTACCGATTTACGCATGGATGGAATGGACGGCATGGCCCTGTTCGAAATGATACATAATCGGAGTCCTGCATTGCCTGTGCTTATATTGACGGCGCACGGAAACATCCCGGATGCGGTCGCTGCTACGAAGAAAGGGGTTTTCAGCTACCTCACCAAACCATTCGACAGCCAGATATTGCTGGAACAAATCGAGCGCGCCCTGGAAGTTTCGGGGGAGACTCACACCAATGAACTGGACAAGGCGGATAACGAATGGCGCAAGGATATAATTACACGCAGTCCATTAATGGAGGAGTTACTGACACAGGCGCGCCTGGTAGCGGATAGCGAGGCGAGTGTGTTCATACACGGTCAGAGCGGAACCGGAAAGGAAATGCTGGCATCGGCGATTCACATGGCCAGTCAGAGGAAAAAAGGCGAATTCGTTGCACTCAATTGCAGCGCCATACCCGAGACACTGCTCGAATCAGAGTTGTTCGGGCATGCAAAGGGTGCGTTCACAGGCGCTTCTCGTGATCATCCCGGGCTCTTTCAGGCAGCGGATGGCGGTACCCTCTTTCTGGACGAAATCGGGGACATGCCACCCGGCTTCCAGGTGAAGCTGCTGCGTGTCCTCCAGGAACGTATAGTGCGTCCGGTTGGTTCCACAAATTCCGTACCGGTCGACGTTCGTATCATCTCTGCATCACATCGTGATCTCAATGACGCACTGAAGTCGGGAGAATTCAGGGAGGACCTCTATTACCGGCTGAACGTGGTAACGCTGGAACTCCCGTCTCTGGTCGAGCGCAGGGAGGATATTCCGCTGCTGGTCAACCATTTTCTGCAGGAACTGGCAAGCGTCGGTAGAAAAGTTGTCAAGGGGTTCTCATCGGATGCAATGGAGGTGCTGGTTTCAGCACCCTGGCCGGGGAATGTGCGGCAGCTGTACAATGTGGTTGAACAGGCCATGGCCTTCACCACAACGCCGATCATACCGGTAAGCCTGGTACACCGTGCCTTGCGGGACGAATCGGGGGAACTGCCGGCATTTGCCGATGCTCGCCGAAGGTTTGAAAGGGATTACCTGATTCAGCTGTTGCAGATTACCAATGGGAATGTCAGCAAGGCCGCACGTATCGCAAAACGCAACCGTACAGAATTCTACAAGCTGTTGCACAAGCACCATCTGAATCCATCGCAGTTCAAGCCTGCAGCTCCCTGAAATCAGGTACTCCTGCATGGAGGGGTTTCAGCGATATAACCGGTGATTTTCACAAACGCGTGCATACGGACCGATTCCGCCTATGTCGATACGTGATTTTGAAGGCAAGACGCCCCGAATACCGGCTTCAGTCTATGTGGATTCCTCTGCGCTGGTTATTGGTGATGTGAACATGGGAGAAGATGTATCGATATGGCCCATGTCTGTCCTGCGAGGTGATATCCATACGATTACAATCGGAGCACGCAGCAATATTCAGGATGCAAGCGTTCTCCATGTCAGCCATGACAGCCGTTTTGCGCCCGGCGGTTATCCGCTTGATGTTGGCGCGGATGTAACGGTTGGACATCGTGTCATCCTGCA